>DATEML010000185.1:0-11252 GCA_035275585.1 Steroidobacteraceae bacterium
GAGGAAGCGCTGGATCGCCTGGGCGTGCCGTTCTGCGTCGCGTCCAGCGGCGACCACGAGAAGATGCGAACCACGCTCGGCATCACCGGCTTGTGGCCGCGCTTTGCCGGACGCGTCTTCAGCGTCACGCAGGTGGCGCGCGGCAAACCGGCTCCCGATGTGTATCTGTTCGCGGCCCGGCAACTCGGCGCCGAGCCTTCAGCATGCGTGGTGGTCGAGGACACGCCGCCGGGCGTGCAGGCCGGAGTCGCTGCGGGCATGAGAGTGTTCGGCTACTGCGCACACACGCCCGAGCACAAGCTCAGGGCGGCGGGTGCGCAGGTGACCTTCGACGATCTGCGCCGCTTGCCGGAGTTGCTCTGAGCTCAATACGGATCCAGCGGCAACCAGCTGACAGGGCGTCCCGTGTCGCGGTCCAGCAGCGCGGTCCAGAATCCACTGCGATGCTTGACCGGCAGCCAGACCAGCTTTTCGACGGGTATTTGCAGCTGCGCCACCGCACGCGAGACCAGCGGCTTCGCCTGCGGGTGGCGTTTTTCCAGCTCGCTCACCGGCGACGCTCGCTCTCTGACCTGCGGGAGTACCTGCTCGTACGGAACGTAGTAAGTCGGCAGCACGGCGTAGTCCTTGCCTTCCGTTACTGAGGACCACAGCACCTTCTGGCGTTCCTTGGGATCGTCCGGGCGCTGGATGCCGACGAGCTGCGGACCCCACTTGGGTCGCTGGCGATAGCGCTCCGGACCCTTCGCCAGGTCTGCATCGTCGATCTCGCCAGCCGACACGACCTCGAGCTGATCCACGACGAACGCTATGTACACGGGCCGGGTGTTCGACACGGCGTAGAGGCCGTAAAGGAAGGCTCCGAGCTGCAGGATGCCGATAACTGTGTAGTCGAACAGCAACGCCCGGCGTGACTTCTTGCTGCTGTAGATAATGAAGGACGTCAGCGGGCCGAGACCGAGATCGCAGGTGACCATGACCTCGAACAGTTTCGTCCCACCGAGCATCTTCTGAAACGGATCGGGGTACCAGACGAGGAACACGAGCGCGGCTGCGCACGCGGACAACGTCAGAGTGACCAGAAAGTGGACGGCGAATGCAGCCGCCTTTTCGCGCCAGACGATCACGAACGTAGGCTCCTGGGGACCGGTGCCTAACTATAAAAAATCTCCGCCCCGGGGGCGCTGCGAACGAGTTCGCATTTTGATTTTCAGGAACTGGCGAGATTCTGCGCGAGCAACGCGTAGTTCCGGTGCAGCGTCTGGACGAAGCGCTGCAGGTCCGCGAGCGTGCCGGTGTTCTCGATGACGTCGTGCGCGGCGTTCAGGCGTTCCTCGCGGCTCGCCTGTGCAGCGAGAATCTCTGCCGCCTGTTCGCGGCTGGTGCTGTCGCGCGCCAGCAGGCGCTCGATCTGCGCCTCCTCCGGACAATCGACGACCAGCACGCGGTCATAGGCCTCCGCGCGACCGGTCTCCACGAGCAACGGGATGACGTGAACCTGATAGCTTCCGCCGGCGGCGGCGGAGCGCCGCGCCAGCTCTTCGCGGATCGCCGGATGCGTGATCGCTTCCAGCTTGCGCCGCTGCGCGGGATCGCTGAACACGCGCTCGCGCATGTGCGAACGGTCGAGGCGGCCGTCGGCGTCGAGTATCTCCGACCCGAACTCTGCGACCAGCTGGCCGAGCGCGGGCATGCCGGGCGCCACGACGTCGCGCGCGATCTGGTCGGTGTCGAGCACCGGTACGCCGAGCTTTGCAAACTCCTCGGCGACGGCGGACTTGCCGCTGGCGATGCCGCCGGTGAGAGCGATCAGCAGGGCAGGGGCGTTCTGCGAGCCAGTCATCGCACTGATGATACGCCTGCAAAGTACAGGTACGACGACATGATCTCGTCGCCCCACAGCAGCGCGATCCAGCCGGCGGCCGCCAGGTACGGTCCGAACGGAATCGGAACGTTCCGGTCGCGGCCGCGCAGCGCGATCATGAGAATGCCGATCACGGCGCCGGTGAACGCGGCCATCAGGATGATCGGCAGCAGCATCTGCCAGCCGAGCCACGCGCCGAGCGCAGCGAACAGCTTGAAGTCACCGTAGCCCATGCCCTCCTTGCCGGTGAGCAGGCGGAAGGCGTGGTAGACGCTCCACAGACTCAGGTAGCCCGCCGCGGCGCCGATGATGCTCGAGCGCGGGTCGACGGGCAGGCCGATGGCGGGAAGCGTCGCCGCGAGGCTGAGCAGCAGGCCGAGCCACACGAGCGGCAGCGTCATGCTGTCTGGGAGCAGCTGATGATCGATATCGATCGCAGTCAACGCGACCAGCGTCCAGGTCAGCAGCAGCGCCGCAGCGGTGTACCAAACGAAGCCGAACTTCCACGCCACCAGCGCCGACAGGATCGCCGTGCCGAGCTCGACGAGCGGATAGCGCGCGGAAATTTTCACGCCGCAGCTCGCGCACCTGCCCTTGAGCCACAGGTAGCTGACGACCGGGATGTTCTGTACCGCCGTGACCAACGCGCCGCACTTGGGACAGGCCGAGCGCGGCACCACCAGGTTGTACTTCACCTGTGGCGGTGGGTCGGGCTTCAGCCCGACATCTTCTTCCGCTCGCAGGATCTGCTCCGCCTGCGCCCGCCACTCGCGCTCCAGCATGACCGGGACGCGGTGGATGACCACGTTGAGGAAGCTGCCCACCATCAGGCTGAAGAGGAACACGACCGCGATCCACAGCGCCGGCAGTGCGGTGAACAGGTAGGCGAGGGATGCGAGCAGGTCGTTCATAGGAAAACGCCGCGCAGAGCGCGGCGTTTATCGTCAGCGCCGGGGCGCGCGCATCAAACCACTGCGCCCAGCTTGAAGATCGGCAGGTACATCGCGATGACCAGACCGCCGACCAGCACGCCGAGAATCGCCATGATCAGCGGTTCGAGCAGGCTGCTCATGCCGTCGACCGCGGCATCCACGTCCGCTTCGTAGAAGTCGGCGACTTTCGCCGCCATCGAGTCCAGCGAGCCCGACTCTTCGCCGACCGCGATCATCTGGATCACCATGTTCGGGAACAAGCCGGTCTGCTCCATGCAGCGCTGCAGGCGCTGACCGGTGGAAACCTCGTCGCGGATCCTCAGCGTCGCCTCTTCGTACACGATGTTGCCGGTGGCTCCCGCGACGGACGTCAGCGCCTCGACCAGCGGCACACCGGCCGCGAACATCGTGGACAGCGTTCGTGAATAGCGCGCGATCGCGGCTTTGACCATGATCGGGCCAATGACCGGCGCCTTGAGCATCATGCGGTCGAGCACGCGGCGCATCGGCCGCGAGCGCTTCTTGAAGTAGAAGAACGCGTAGCCGCCGGCGCCGACGATGATTGCCATCCACCAGCCCTGGTCCTGCACGAACCGCGACAGCCCGATCACCATCTGCGTGAACGCCGGCAGGTCGGCGCCGAACCCCTTGAACAGCGACTCGAACTGCGGGATCACGAAGATCAGCAGGATCAGCGTGACCACGACCGCCACGACCATCACCGCCGCAGGGTAGAACAGCGCCTTCTTGATCTTCTTCTTCAGCGCTTCGGTCTTTTCCTTGTACGTCGCGACCTTGTCGAGCAGCGTCTCGAGCGCGCCCGCGTGCTCGCCGGCTTCCACCAGGTTCACGAACAGATCGTCGAAGTACAGCGGGTGCTTGGCCAGCGCCTCGTGCAACGAGGTGCCGGCCTCCACATCGGCTTTGACCGCGAGTACCAGCTTCTGCATCGAAGGCTTGTCGTGGCCGTTGCCGATGATGTCGAAGCACTGCACCATCGGGATGCCCGACTGCAGCATCGTCGCCAGCTGGCGCGCGAACAGCGCGATGTCCTCGGCGGTGATCTTCTTGCCGCTCTTGAAGAGCTGCGACTCCTTGCGCACGCGCTTGGCGAGCACGCCCTGGCGCCGCAGGTCCGCTTTCACCGCGGCCTCGGACACGGCGAGCATCTTGCCCTTGATGCGCTTGCCCTTCTTGTCGGTGCCTTCCCAGACGAACGGGAATTGCTGTGCGGAAGCTGCTTGAGCCATGGTTCAGTCCTGCGGTTTGATCACTCGACGGTGCACTGATTGACCTCATCGAGGCTGGTGACGCCGGCCTTGGCCTTCTCCAGCCCCGAGCGGCGCAGGTCCCAGATGCCTTCCGCGGCGGCCTGCGCTGCGATGTCCACTGCATTGCCTTCCTGCAGGATGATGCGCTGGATCTCCTCGGTCACTGGCATCACTTGGTAGAGACCCGTGCGACCCTTGTAGCCGTCGGTGCAGCTGCCGCAACCGACCGGCTTGTAGATCTTGATACCTTGCTCGATCTCTTCCTCGGTATAGCCTTCCTTGAGCAGCGCTTCCGCCGGCATGTCGATCGGCGCCTTGCAGTTGTTGCAGAGCTTGCGGGCCAGGCGTTGCGCGATGATCAGCGACACCGAGGTGGCGATCGCGTACGGCTTCACGCCCATGTCGATCAGACGCGTCAGCGTCTTGGGCGCGTCGTTCGTGTGCAGCGTCGACAGCACCAGGTGGCCGGTCTGCGCCGCCTTGATGGCGATCTCCGCCGTCTCGAGGTCGCGGATTTCGCCGACCATGATCACGTCCGGGTCCTGGCGCAGGAACGCGCGCAGCGCCGAGGCGAACGTCAGCCCGACCTTCGGGTTCACGTTCACCTGGTTGACGCCCGGCAGGTTGATTTCCGCGGGGTCCTCCGCGGTCGAGATGTTGGTGTCTTCCTTGTTGAGGATGTTCAGGCCCGTGTACAGCGACACGGTCTTGCCGCTACCCGTCGGGCCGGTGACGAGGATCATGCCGTGCGGCTGCGCCAACGCCTGCAGGTACAACTCGCGCTGCACGGCCTCGTAGCCGAGCGCGTCGATGCCGAGCATGGCGCTCGACGGATCGAGAATACGCGCCACGATCTTTTCGCCGAACAGCGTCGGACAGGTGCTGACGCGGAAGTCGATCGCGCGGTTCTTGGAGATGCGCATCTTGATGCGGCCGTCCTGCGGCACGCGGCGCTCGGCGATGTCCAGGCGCGACATCACCTTGATGCGCGCCGCCAGCTTGACGGCCAGCTGCACCGGCGGGTTCGCGATCTCTTTCAGGTAGCCGTCGAGACGCAGGCGGATGCGATACGTCTTTTCGTACGGCTCGAAGTGGATGTCCGAGGCGCCCTTCTTGATGGCGTCCAGCAGCACCTTGTTGACGAAGCGCACGATCGGCGCGTCTTCGACGTCGTCGCGGCCGACCGTATCCTTCTCGAGATCCTCGTCGCCGCCGGTGACGTCGAGATTCTCCAGGTCGATATCGTCGTCGGCGAGCGAGGGCATCTGCGTGTCGACCTGCTCGATCGCCTTGGAGCCGATCCGCTGCAGCTTGTCCTCTTCGACGACGACCGCTTCGATCGACAGCCCCGTCTGGAACTTGATCTCATCGAGCGCGTGCAGGTTGGTCGGGTCGGAGACGGCTACGAACAGGCGCTTGCCGCGCCGGACCAGCGGCAGCACGCGATGCTTGGCCAGGAGCTTGTCGGAGACGAGCTTGACGGTCTCGATGTCCGGCTGGATCGCATCCAGGTCGAGCAGCGGCACGCCGAACTCCTGGGAGGCGGCGATCGCGATCTCGCGGGCGTTGGCGATGCCGTGGGTGACCAGGTGTGAGACCAGGTTGGCGTTGGCTTCCTTGGCTGCCGCCATCGCCTGCGTCATCGTCTTCTCATCGACGAGACCGTCCTGGATCAGGCGCTGTGGGAGCCCTTGCAGCACCATGCGCTGGGCGCCGAGGGCGGAGACGTTTTCAGCCATGGATTTCGAGGCTTAACAGACCTGTAGGTGCCTTAGCGTGCAGGCAAGTATAACCCGCGATCAATTGTCAAATCGCCGTGGATTGTGGGGGATAAAGCCTGAATCGCTCCGGGGCCTGCGTCACAGTTGGCCCCCAAAAGAAGAAGCCCCTCTCGCGAGGGGCTTCTGATCAAGCTATGCGAGCAACCGTGGGGTTACTTGCACTCGGTCGGAACGAAGCGGGCATCCACCGTGCCGGCGACGAGACCCGTGGCGATACCGCGCGTGGTCGCCGTCGCGTTGGTCGTCGACGCGCACGCCCAGTCGATGTTGCCGCTCAGGGTGGTCGCAAGGGCCGCGTTGTTGATGTACGGCGCCAGAGTCAGCGTCTTGGTGCTGATCTGCGGAGTCTGCGGGCCGTAGGTGATCGTGATCACGCCCGTGGCCGGGGCGACGCTCACGTTCGACACGTACTTCGTCTGAGTGAAGTTCGTGTTCCAGGCGTTCGCGGCGGCGAGGACGCCGTTCATGTCGTTCGACTGGAAGCCTTCCGACACCGACACCTTCGCCGAAGACGCGAGGTTCAGACCTTCCGTGACCTTGCTGCGGACCGTGTAGTCCTGGTACGCGGGAATGGCGATGGCCGCCAGGATGCCGATGATCGCGACGACGATCATCAACTCGATCAGGGTGAAACCCTTTTGGACGCTCTTCATGTGTCAACTCTCCCAGAGGATGGATGTGAATCTGCGGCAAAGCGCCAGCACGAAAGGTAGAGCAAGGGTTGTGCCAGCCCGCCGACAGGGGGGCTAAGTTACTGTTTTGGACGGGCGAATGATGTGATCGAAGCGGCTTTTTTCTGCGCGGAATCGGCGGGCATTCTGACGGCCGTGGGCACAAACTGACACGAAGTGTCAGGGGTTGCCGTCATTCGCCGACGCGTGCGGACCGCTGGATCTTGTAGAGACGCGCGTAGGTGATGTTGTCGGCCCCGGGAAAGCGGATCTCGTCGATCAACACATACTCCGCTGGAACGCGCGCCGCGGGAGCCAGTAGCAGGTCGATCGCAAGCTGCGGTGTGCCGCCGTAGAAAAACGAGTAGTCATACCCTTTGGCCGGATCGTCGGCGCGGTGGATGTCGAGCGCTCGTACGAGCACGTACTTCACCTCGGGCGCGGCGCGCAACACGTGCTGCGCGCTGCCCGCGAACAGCTGCGCGACTCGGTCCATCTTCGCGAAGTCCTGCGGGGTCAGCAGGAAGTTGTCGACCATGACCGGGCAGTCGCTGTAGTAGCGGATGTAGTGCCCGGCGTTGTTGTCCGCGAGCACGATGCCCGGGTCCTCCGCGCAGGCCTTGCCCAACGCCGCATACATCGCCCGGGTATCTTTGAACGTACCGTCGTTTGCGGTGACGACCGGTGCGACGAGCTGATGGCGCAGTACCGGAACATACAACACGACCAGTGCGAGCGATGCCAGCAGGAAGACGGGCTTCGCGCGCTGCGGCTGCGCCCGGACGTAGTCGTTCGCCAGCACCAGCCATGGCAGATACAGCGCATAGTCGCCGAAGTAGTGCATCCGTATCTGCGTCGACAACAGGGCGAGGCCCGCCGCGGCGCTGATCCAGAACAACAAGCGCTCGGACTGACGCTCGCGCCAGCATTGCACGACGCACAGCAGGAAGGTCACCGGCGCCAGCCAGATCAGGTAAGAGTAGATCTGCGAGATGATCAGCGCACCGTCGTGCGTGAACGCTGCGTCGACCGGCGATCTCATTTCCGCGATCGCGTCGAGCCACTTGAGGCTCCCGGCGACGAATGCGCCTGCCATTCGTACTTGCGTCAGAATCGGCAGCACGGCGATCACTGCGACGATTGCCAACGCAAGCAGCGTGCGCCGGCTGCGCGCAAACGACCCCAGGAATGCAGCGAAGAGTGCGGTGCAGACCGCGATGTAACCGTGGAACCACGAGAGCGCGTAGAACTCGAAGCGTCCTTCGCGGAAGGCCTGCGACGGCACGAGGATCGCGGTGGTCATCGCCACCAGCACGACTGCGAACCACAGAACGGATCGGCGCGCCGGTGCTTGGCCTTGCAGCCAGCGCACGAACAGCACGGCGAGAATCGGCACCTGCAGAATGAACAGGCCATTGTGAATCGCCGGCGCGATGCCAAGCACTGCCGCGAGGCGCACGGCTGCCCATCTGTCGTTCGGCGCGGCGCACCAACTCAGTCCGGCAGCCAGTGCTGCGAGCACCATGATCATCTCGGCGTGGTGATGATCGATCTGGCCGGTGCCGAACAGAAACTGAGTCGTGGGCGCCAGCGCCAGGCACAGCGCGGCGAGCGCGGTGGGCCACGTGGACAGGCCCAGTCGCCGTGCCACGAAGATCAGGAGAGCCATCGCGATCAGGACTGCCGCGGTCGGTATCCAGATCAGGATCGCCATCGGATCGGTGCTGAGACCGAGCGCGAGGCCGCCGCGGACGATCTGCGCCATCAGATAGTCGTAGCCCCAGGGCCAGGGGAGCAGACTGCCCTCCGGCGCATGGATCTTCGCGTCGAACTGATAGAACGCGCCCGGGTCGCGCACCGTGTCGAGGATGCGGCGTGCGTGATAGAACGAGTCGTTGCCGAGCGGCACGTATTCGCCATCGAGCTGAGTTGCGTAGAAGGACAGGCTGCATGAGGCCACGGCGATGAAGCTGGTCACCAGCCAGATCAGAACACTTGCCGAGGGACGCCAGGTTTTCATCAGTGCCGGATCTCGTATAACGCAGCATAGGGAGCGTTGCCCAGCTCGGGAAATCTCACGTCGCCGAGCAGTACGAACTGCGGCGGCACCGTCTGCGGCGTGCCGAGCAGCAGATCGTTGGCGAGGCGCGGGCTCGCGGCCTGAAACCCGTAGCGCAGCTTGCCGTTTGGACCCGCTCCTACGCTGGAGGGACGCAGCAGCACGTACTTGACCTGCGGCGCTTGTTGCGCGAGCTCGGCAGCGGGCAGCGCGAACAGCTGCTCGACCTCGTCGACCTTGCGCATGTCCTGCGGGGTCAGCAGGAAGTTGTTCGCAATGACCGAGCATTCCGTGTAGTAGCGGATGTAGTGACCGGCATCGGCGTCCGCCAGCACGATTCCGGGACGGGCAGCGCACGCGGCGCGCAGCGGATCGAAGATCGGTCGCACGTTCTCGAACGACGGATCGTTGGCGCGCGGTTCGGGCGCCGCAATGTGGTAGCGCAGTGACGGGAAAAAAACGAGCAGCAGGCCGAGCGTCGTGAGCAGCAGCACTTTCTTGGTCAGGTCCGGCCTCTGGTCGGCCAGGCGCTGCAGCATCACGAGCCATGGCAGGTACAGCGCAAAGCCGCCGAAGTAGTGCAGGCGCATCTGCATGGACAGCATCAGCAGCCCGATGACCGACGTGATCCAGAACAGCAGGCGCGGGCTCGTGCGCTCGCGCCAGCACTGCCACAGGCATAGCAGCACGGTCAGCGGCGTGGCCCAGATGAGATAGGAATAGAAGTGCGTAATCGCGGCCGCACCGTCCAGTTTCGCGACCCGCAGCGGCGGCTGCATTTCGCCGATATCCTGCAAGTGCACTGGCGTGCCGGCGATGAACGATTGAGCGAGGTTGAACTGCCCGAATACCGGTACGAGCAGCAGTGCTGCGCCGATGGCCATCGCAACCGTGGTGGCGGGCCTTGTTTTGAATCTGCTGAGCGCCAGCACGACCGCCACCGTGCAGCCGGCGGCGTAGAGGTGGAACCACGAGAGCGTGTAGAACTCGAACCGGCCCAGCCGGAAGGGCAGGGACGGCAGCAGGATCGCCAACGTTGCAGCAAGCAGGACGCCGGCGAGCGTCACGCTCGATTTCATCGGCATCTGCTTGCCCTGCAGCCACGACATTGCCAGCGTCGCGAGCAGCGGCACCTGCAGCACGAACAAGCCGTTGTGCACGGCTGGAGCGATCCCGAGCACGAATCCGAACAACGCCGCGTAGCGTAGTCGTTGCGGATTGCCGAGCCACGCCAGGCCGCTGGCCAGTGCGCCCAGCACGAACAGCAATTCGGCATAGTGATGGTCGATCTGTCCGACCGCATACAGCAGGTGCGTCGTAGGCGTGAGCGCCATGCACAGAACAGCCAGCGTGCTCATCCACGTACCCAGCTGGACCTGCCTCGCGACTGCGAGCATGAGCGCGATGGTTATCGGCACCGCCGCGACGGGAATCCAGATCAGCACGTCGACCGGGTTCGTCGCGAGTCCCGCCGCCAGCCCGAGGCGCACGATCAGCGCCATCACATAGTCATAGCCCCACGGCCAGACCAGCAGACTGCCCTCCGGTGCGTGGATGCGTGGATCGAACTGATAGAACGCCGACAGGTCACGCACCGCGTCGAGGATGCGGCGCGCGTGATAGAACGAATCGTTGCCGACCGGAAAATGTTCGCCGTGCCACGTTGCGGTCGGCAACGTGAGTGAGCAGACCAGGACGGCCACGGCGGCCCCGAGCGCCCAGATCAGCACATTGACCCAGCGGGTCGCTGCGGGGAGTGAGAGCTGCGTGGGTGGCACCATCGTCTGCATATGTTAAAAGACCGGCCGTCATCACTAAGAGAACTGCGCCGCAATTTGGCGTCCGGGTTTCCTCCGCATGACCGTCTCGTCACAGTGGGTCCGCACTTTCGCGCTCGATAACCAACGGCTGTTCGCCGTGGCAGTAGCGCTGTCGATTGCTCCCTTGTGGTTCGGCAGGATGCTGCCGCTCGTCGACTTGCCTCAGCATGCCGCGCAGATTGCAGCGCTCCAGGAGATGTGGAGCGGCAATGCGGCGTTCCTGCGGCTATTCGACATCAACTGGTTCACGCCGTATCTGCTCGGCTACCTGCTGCTGTACGCGTTTGCCTTGGTCGTACCTGTAGACGTCGCGGCGCAGATACTGGTGAGCCTCGCAGTCGCGAGCCTCCCGTTGCTCGCTGGACGACTATTGCGGGTCGCGGGTGCGGACGAGCGCTGGAAATGGCTGACGATCCCGGGAAGTTTCAGCTTCTGCTTCTACTGGGGATTCCTCTCGTTCATCGTCGCCGCGCCCTTCGCGCTGCTGTTCCTCGAGTACAGCATACGCTATGCGCGCGAGCCGACCGCGCGCCGCGCAGTCGGTATCGCGCTGTTCGGGATCTTCCTGTTCTTCTGCCACATCATCGTGCTGGGCCTCATATCGCTGGTCGCACTGGGATACGTCTGCGGACGCCACCTTCGCGAGCCGAAGCGGCTGGCTTTCCTCATCCTGCCCTTCGCCGCACCGCTGCCGGTCATCGCCGTGTGGCTGAAGATCACCGTGGCCACGGAAGCGGTCCACGCGCCGACGGCCTTCGGACCGGTGCTGCAGCGATTCGCGCTGCTGGTCATGGAGCCGGCGGGGCTCAATACGCTCTCGGCATTGTCCATCGGCTTGACGCTCGCGATCTTTG
>DATEML010000186.1:0-15449 GCA_035275585.1 Steroidobacteraceae bacterium
TGACCTGCTGCGCGCGGTGCGCAAACGCAACGCGAAACTGCCGATCTTCCTCATGGCGAGCCGCAAGCTCGCTGGCACCGTCGGCGTAGAGGTCATGACGCTCGCCGACGAGTTCATCTGGATTCATGACGACACGGCGCCATTCATCGCTGGGCGCGTGCAATCGGCCGTCGAGCGCTATCTCGAATCGCTCCTGCCGCCCTACGCCGCCGCGCTCGCGCGCTACGACCGCGAGCGCGAGTATTCCTGGGCCGCGCCGGGCCACCAGGGTGGCGTGGCGTTCCTCAAGTCGCCCGTCGGCCGCGTGTTCTTCGATTTCTTCGGCGAGAACCTGTTTCGCACCGACATGGGAATCGAGCGCGGCGCGCTCGGCTCGCTGTTGGGCCACAGCGGTCCGGTCGGCGCGAGCGAGCGCAACATCGCGCGCATCTTCGGTGCGCAGCGCTCGTATTCCGTGTTGAACGGCACATCGGCGTCGAACCGCGCCATCATGTCCGCGTGCGTCGGCGACGACGAGATCGCACTGTGCGATCGCAACTGCCACAAGTCGATCGAGCAGGGTCTCGCGATCTGCGGCGGCATCCCGGTGTTCCTGCGGCCGACGCGCAACCGCTACGGCATCATCGGGCCGATTCCGCCCGATCGGCTCTCGCCGGAGGCGATCGCGCGGTGCATCGCCGACAACCCGCTCGCACAGGCCGCCGGCGCAAAGCGCGCCGTGTACTCAGTGCTGACCAACTGCACGTACGACGGTATGTGCTACGACGCCGAAGAGGCGCAACGGCAGCTCGCGCAAAGCGTCGATCGTGTTCACTTCGACGAGGCGTGGTACGGCTACGCGCGCTTCAACCCGATGTACTCGCGCCGCTACGCGATGCGCGGCGATCCGGCCCAACACCCGAAGGACGGGCCGACGGTATATGCGACACACTCCACTCACAAGCTGCTGGCCGCCCTCTCGCAAACCTCGTACATCCACATCCGCGACGGCCGCGGCGCGATCGATCACGCCCGCTTCAACGAAGCGTACTGCTCACAGGCGAGCACCTCGCCGCTGTACGCGCTGATCGCCTCGAACGACGTCGCGGCTGCGATGATGGACGGCCCTGCCGGCCAGTCCCTGACCCAGGAGACCATCGACGAGGCAGTGGCCTGCCGGCTGGCGCTCGCGCGGGCGCATCGCGAGTTCAAAGCCAAGAATCAATGGTTCTTCGCGCCGTGGAATGCCGACGAAGTGCACGACTCCGCGAGCGGCCGGCGTATTCCGTTCATCGAAGCGTCCGAGGAAGCGCTCGCGACCGATCCGGCCTGCTGGATCCTGCGTCCGAATGAGAGCTGGCACGGCTTCGAGGGGCTGCCGGACGGCTGGTGCATGCTCGATCCGATCAAGGTCGGCGTCATGTGCCCCGGCATGCGCGCCGACGGCCAGCTCGATTCGACCGGCGTACCGGCGGACATCGTGACCGCATACCTCGCGCGGCACGGCATCGTGCCTTCGCGCACGACGGATCACATGGTGCTGTTCCTGTTCTCGATCGGCGTCACCAAGGGTAAGTGGGGAACGCTGCTCAATACGCTGCTCGATTTCAAGATCGACTACGACCGCAACGCGCCGCTCGAGGAGGTCACGCCCGCAATCGCGGCAGCCGCGCCGCAGCGCTATGCCGGAATGGGATTGAAGGATCTCGGCGACCAGATATGGGAGCAGCTGCGCAAGAGCCGGCAGGGACATTGGCAAGCGCAGGCGTACGCCTCGCTGCCGCGGCCGGAGCTCAAGCCGCGTCACGCGTTCCAGCGGCTCATGGCCGGCGACGTCGAGCGTGTGCCGGTCTCCGAGATGGCTGGCCGCGTCGTTACGGTCGGCGTGATTCCGTATCCACCCGGCATCCCGATCGTGATGCCCGGTGAAAACATCGGCGCCGCCGACGGCCCGTGGCTCACGTACCTGCGCACGCTGCAGGAATTCGGACATCGCTTCCCCGGCTTCGCGAAGGAAGTGGAAGGCGCCGAAGAGCACGACGGCCAGTATCACGTGCAATGCTTGAAGCCGGCGGCCGCCAAGGGAAAGGCACGCTCATGATGGAGTACGCAGCCAAGCCGCCGACCATTCCCATCCCCTTCCACAAACTGTTGAAGGTGGTGGCGCTCGTCGACGCGCATGATCGTGAAGCACGCGCGCTGCTCGATCGACTCAGCGCGGAGAACTTCGAAGTCGAGATCAGCGATCGCTACGATCGCGATGTGTTCGAGGACGCAGCGGTGGGCGCGTACATCGCTGCGATCGACGGCGACCGGCTCGAGCCGGCGCGCAAGCTGGTCCGAGCGGTACGCGGCGCCGGCTTCAGCACGCCGCTGTGGGCGCTCGCGGATTCGCACCGCCTCTCGCAGGCGCTCGCACCCGACGTGATCGGCGAAGTCGACGGCTGCATTTTCCTCGGTCAGCAGACGCCGGCGTTCCATGCCAAGCAGGTGATCGCGAGCATCACGGAGTACGGCCTGGGCCTGTTGCCGCCGTTCTTCGGTGGACTGATGGCCTACGACGGCGAGGCGAACATCTCCTTCGCCTGCCCCGGGCACCAGGGCGGCGAGTTCTATCGCAAGTCCCCCGCGGGACAGCTCTTCTTCAAGCATTTCGGCGAGCAGATCTTCCGCAACGACCTGTGCAATGCCGACGTCGACCTGGGCGACCTGCTGATTCACGTCGGCGCAGCGGTCGAGGCGCAGCGCCACGCCGCTCGCGTGTTCGGCGCGGATCGCACGTACTTCGTCCTGAACGGCACCTCGACCTCCAACAAGATCGTCGCGCACGCGACCCTGCGCCGCGGCGACCTGGTGCTGTTCGACCGCAACAACCACAAGTCGCTGCACCAGGGAGCCCTGGTCCAGGCCGGCGCGATCCCGATCTTCCTGCCGACCGCGCGCAATTCCTTCGGGATGATCGGCGCGATCGACTGGGACGCATTGGACGAGAAGCACCTGCGCGAGCAGATCCGCAAGCAGCCGCTGGCGCGCGAGCGCGCGGACCGCGAACGGCCTTTCCGCCTCGCCTGCATCCAGCTCGCGACCTACGACGGCACCGTCTACAACTGCCGCAAGGTCATGGAGAAGATCGGGCAGCTGTGCGACTACGTGCTGTGGGACGAGGCGTGGATCGGCTACAACGCCTTTCACCCGCTGTTCGCGGATCACAGCCCGATGCGACTGCCGCAGCTCGGGCCCGAGACTGCCGGCCTGTTCTCCACGCAGTCCGTGCACAAACAGGGCGCCGGCTTCTCGCAGGCGTCCCAGATCCACAAGCGCGACGAGCACATCCGCGGGCAGCGCCGCTTCATCGAGCACAAGCGCTTCAACGAATCGTTCCTGATGCACGCCTCGACTTCGCCGTTCTATCCGCTGTTCGCCTCGCTCGACGTCAACGCGAAGCTGCACGCCGGCAAAGCGGGCGAAGCGCTGTGGGATCGCTGCATCGAACTGGGCATCGACACTCGCAAGAAGCTGCGCGAGCTGGCCCGGCACTACGAGCGTGGCGGCGCCGGCCCCCAGGAGAAATGGTTCTTCGATCCGTTCGTGCCGGACGTCGTGACGATCCGCGGCTCGCCGCACACGCAGGATAGCGAGAACGTCCGCTGGGAGGAGCTGCCGACCGACCTCATCAAGCGCGAGCAGCAATGCTGGGTGTTCGATCCCAAGAGCGCGTGGCACGGCTACCAGGGCTACGCGCCGGGCTATGCGATGGTGGATCCGAACAAGCTGATGCTGCTGACGCCGGGTATCGATCGCAAGACCGGTGAGTATCTCGACTTCGGCGTGCCGGCGACCGTGCTGGCGAACTACCTGCGCGAGCAGCGCATCGTGCCGGAGAAGTGCGACCTCAACAGCATCCTGTTCCTGCTGACGCCGGCCGACGATGAAAGCAAGCTCAGCGCTCTGCTCGCGAAGCTCGTCAAGTTCAAGAACCTCTGGGACGAGAACGCGCCGCTCGCAGAAGTTCTGCCGACCCTGTACGCGCAGAACAGCGCGCGCTACGCGGGCTACACGCTGCGCCAGGTCTGCAACGAGATGCACGAGTTTTACCGCAAGGCGGACATCAAGCAGCTGCAGAAGCTGTGCTTCCGCGCCAGCAGTTTCCCGGAGCTCGGGATCCTGCCGCAGGACGCCTACGCGAAGCTGGTCGCCAACGAAGTGGACTACGTGCCGCTGACGGAAGTCGCGAACCGCATCGCCGCGACCCTCGCCCTCATCTATCCGCCGGGCATCGGCGTCATCGTTCCCGGCGAGCGCTGGGATGCGAAGGCGCAGCCGATGCTCGATTACTTCCTCGTCTTCGAGGAATCGTTCAACCGCTTCCCGGGCTTCAACTATGAGGTGCAGGGCGTCTACCAGGAGCAGGTCGACGGCCGCATCAAGTTCCACACATACGTGGTTCGCGAGTGAGCCCCCACGCAAGTTCAGGAGAGCCGCCATGGCAGCAGCCCCGCAGAAGAAGATGAACCTGGTCCAGCTGACGTTCATCGTGGCCGTCAACATGATGGGCTCGGGCATCATCATGCTGCCGACGAACATGGCGCAGGTCGGCGCGATCTCGCTGCTGTCCTGGCTGGTCACCGCGGTCGGCTCGATGGCGATCGCGTACGGCTTCGCGCAGGCCGGCCTGTTCAACCAGCGCGCTGGCGGCATGGCCGCCTATGCCGAGGACGGCTACGGCAAGAGCGGCTACTTCCAGGTGTTCTTCCTCTACTTCCTGTCGCTCGCGATCGGCAACGTCGCGATCGGGATCTCCGCGGTCGGCTACCTCGCGAGCTTCATCCCCTGGCTGTCGTCCACGCCGATCGCGACCTGCATCGGCGTGATCGCGCTGCTGTGGCTCACGACGTTCGCGAATTTCGGCGGCCCGAGCGTGACCGGCAAGATCGGCTCGGTCACGGTCTGGGGCGTCATCCTGCCGGTCGGCGCGCTCTGCATCATCGGCTGGTTCTGGTTCAGCGCCGACACGTTCAGGGCGGCGTGGAATCCGCAGGGCCTGAGCATCGGCGCGGGCATGAGCTCGAGCATCTCGCTCACGCTGTGGGCGTTCCTGGGCATGGAGTCGGCTGCGCAAAACTCGGCCGCGGTCGAGAATCCCAAGCGCGACGTGCCGCTCGCTTGCATGTTCGGCACGCTCGGCGCAGCCGTGATCTACGTGCTGTCGACGACCGTGATCCAGGGCATCGTGCCGAACGCGGAGCTCGCGGATTCGACCGGCCCGTTCGGGCTCGCCTACGCGCGCATGTTCAACCCGACGGTCGGCTCCATCATCATGGCGCTGGCCGTGCTCGCCTGCCTCGGCTCACTGCTCGGATGGCAGTTCACGATCGCCCAGACGGGCAAGAGCGCCGCCGACGAACGGATGTTCCCGGCGTTCTTCGCCAAGACGAACAGCATGGGCGCGCCGATCACCGGCATGATCGTGCTCGGCGTCGTGCAGACGCTGCTGGCGCTCTCGACCATCTCGCCGACCTTGAGCGAGCAGTTCAGCGCCCTCGTCAATCTCGCGGTCGTGACCAACGTGATTCCGTACGTGGTCGCCCTCTCCGCGCTGATGATCATGATGAAGCGCGCTCAGGTCGCCGAGAACGTCTACAAGCGCAACAGCATCATCGCTGTGGTCGCGATGGGCTACAGCGTGTTCGCGCTCTATGCCTCCGGCGCAGAGGCAGTGCTTGGCGGCATGCTGGTGCTCGGCATCGCCTACATCATCTGGGGCTTCATTGCGCCGCGCTTTGGCATGCCTTCGACCGCGACAGCTGCGAGCCCTTCGCGCGCCATCCCCCCAGACGACCATCCGCTGCCCGCGCCGGCACATGCCCGCGTCGGCGGCCCCGCGACCGCTTGATGCCCACGTTCACAGCAGGAGAACGAGCATGCGACCCAATTCATCCAATGAGTGTCTGCGCCGGCGCATGCAGCGCGTGCGGCGTGCGACGTGCAACGTGGCTGCCGTCGCCGCGGCCATTTTCGTCGCGCTGCCCGCCGGCGCGGCCACGCTCGACCGCATCAAGGACACGGGCCACATCCGCTTCGGCTTCATGCGGGACGCGCCACCGTTCTCCATCAGCACGGACGGCGGTGCGCCCGACGGCTATGCCGTGTCGCTCTGCAAGAGCGTGGCGGAGAACCTCAAGCGCGATCTGGCGCTATCGGGCCTGACGATCGACTGGGTGCCGCTGGCTGCCAACGAGCGGCTGACTGCGGTTCACCAGGGCAAGGTCGATCTGCTCTGCGCTCCCCTGAGCGAAACGCTCGGCCGCCGGGAGCATGCATCGTTCTCGATTCCGGTCTTCGCCGGCGGCAACCGCGCGGCGGTGCGCGCGGACGCGCCCGCAGCGTTGCGCGACGTGCTGTCGGAGAGCCGTCCCACCAAACCCGTCTGGCGAGGCTCCCCAGCGGTGACGGTGATCGAGTCCACCAAGCTCGCCGTAGTAGGCGGCACGAGCGGTGAGACCTGGCTGAACCAGCGCGCCAAGACCTTGCAGGTGAACGCACACATCCAGCGCCTGCCGGACTACGCGACGGCGCTGCAGCAGCTGGTCGCAGGCGACGTGGACGTCGTCTTCGGCGATCGCCTGGTGATGCTCGGCGCGCTGCAGGCCCTCGACCCGAAAGTGCGCTCGAACGTGGTGATCCTCGACCGCATGTTCACGCACGAGCATGCCGGACTGGCGCTCGAGCGCGGCGACGACGACTTCCGCGTACTGGTGGATCGCGCCTTGAGCCGTACCTATGCCACCCCCGAGTTCGCCGCGCTGTATGCGAAGTGGTGCGGCGAGTTCGACGAGCGGGCGCGCACGTTCTTCGTGTGGAACACGCTGCCAGAGTAGGAGCACTCCGATGATCCAGCGAAGCACCAAGCGAATCAGCATGCGGGCGCTGATGGTAGACGACGAGCTCGGCACGGCTGGCGCAGAAGGCCGCGCCGCGCGGGCGCTCGTGCAGGAGCTGCAGAGTCGCGCCATCGAGGTCATCGAAGCTACGTCCGCCGAGGACGGAGTGTCGGTGGTCACCGCGGATTCCGCGATCCATGTCGTGCTGGTCGACTGGAATCTCGGCGGCGACGAGCGCCGCACCCGCGCGCGCAGCTTTATCGAGTTCGTGCGCTCGCGCAACGACAAGATCCCGATCTTCCTGATGGCCGAGCGCGGCGCGGCGACCGCGATTCCGGTCGAAGTCATGGAGATGGTCGACGAGTTCGTCTGGACGCTCGAAGATACCGCGGCGTTCGTCGGCGGGCGCGTCGCGGCGGCCGTGCGTCGCTACGTGGACGTGCTGCTGCCGCCGCTCGCGGCGGCGCTCATGCACTTCAGCCAGGAGTACGAGTACTCGTGGCACACGCCGGGCCACACCGGCGGCACGGCCTTCCTCAAGTCGCCGGTCGGCCGGATCTTCTTCGACTACTTCGGCGAGAACATGCTGCGCTCCGATCTCTCCATCAGCGTGGGAAGCCTCGGCTCGCTGCTCGACCATACCGGGCCGATCGGCGAGCACGAGAAGTACGCGGCGCGCGTCTTCGGCGCACACCGCACGTACAGCGTGACCAACGGTACGTCGATGTCGAACCGCGTGATCTTCATGGCCGCCGTCGCGCGCGACCAGGTCGCGCTGTGCGATCGCAATTGTCACAAGTCGATCGAGCATAGCCTGGTGATGACCGGCGCGATCCCGCACTACCTCGTGCCGCTGCGCAACCGCTACGGGATCATCGGGCCGATTCCGCCGGACCGGCTCGACAAGGAGACGCTCGCGCGCGACCTGCGGACGAATCCGCTGGTTCCCAAGGGCGGCGCGACGCGCGCGGTGCATTCGATCATCACGAACTCGACGTACGACGGCCTTTGCTACAACGCGCGCCGCGTCGAGGAGCTGCTCGACCCCAGCGTCGATCGCATTCACTTCGACGAGGCGTGGTACGCGTACGCGCGCTTCAATCCGCTGTATCGCGACCGTCACGCGATGCACGGCGACCCGAAGGATCACAAGGGTCCGACGGTGTTCGCGACGCATTCCACGCACAAGCTGCTCGCGGCCCTGTCACAGGCTTCATTCCTGCACATTCGCGACGGCCGCAGCCCGATTCCGCATGCGCGCTTCAACGAGTCGTACATGCTGCATGCATCGACCTCGCCGCTGTATCCGATCATCGTCTCCAACGACATCACCGCGGCGATGATGGATGGCCCGGGCGGACCGACGCTCACGAACGAATCGATCCAGGAAGCCGTGTCGTTCCGGCAGACGATGGGGCGCGTGCACAAGCAGTTCGCCGACAAAGGCGAATGGTTCTTCCGCACCTGGAACGCCGACACGATTGGCAGCGCCGAGTCGCGCCGCAAGGTCGCGTTCGAAGACGCCTCCGCGCAGCAGCTGGCCACGGACCCGCAGTGCTGGGTGCTGCATCCCGGCGAGACGTGGCACGGCTTCGGCGACCTCGAAGACAACTACTGCATGCTCGACCCGATCAAGGTCTCGGTCGTAACGCCCGGCGTTGCCGACCAGGGCGGCCTGGAGCGCAGCGGTATTCCGGCCACTCTCGTGACCGCGTACCTGCACTATCGCGGCGTCGAGGTGGAGAAGACCACCGACTTCACGATCCTGTTCCTGTTCTCGATGGGCGTGACCAAGGGCAAGTGGGGCACGCTGCTCAACGCACTGCTCGACTTCAAGCGCCACTACGACAGCAACGCATCGCTCGCACAAGTCCTACCCCATCTCGCCGCCAACCACCCCGCCGTGTACGGCGGGCTCGGCCTGCACGACATCGCCGACCAGATGTTCGCGCAGCTGCGCGAGTCGCGGCAAACGCACTGGCTCGCCGAAGCGTTCTCCACGCTGCCGGCGCCCGTCATGACACCGAACGCCGCCTTCCAATACCTGGTGCGCGACGAGATCGAGCACGTGCCGCTCGATCAGCTGGCCGACCGCGTGCTCGCGACCAGCGTCGTGCCCTACCCTCCCGGCATTCCGATGCTCATGCCGGGCGAGTCGACCGGCGCGAACGACGGCCCGTATCTCGGGTACCTGCGCGCGCTGGCGGCGTGGGACAAGCGTTTTCCGGGCTTCGGCCACGACACCCACGGCGTCGAGAACCGCGACGGCGTCTACTACGTGCAGTGCCTGCGCAAGGGCTCGGCTCCTGAGCAGGAGACGCGCCGCAAGTGAGCGCGCCCGGCCGCAAGATGTCGCTGACGCAGGCGACCATGCTCGTCGCAGGCAACATGATCGGAACCGGCGTGTTCCTGCTGCCGGTCAACCTCGCGCACGTCGGCGGCATCGCCATCTTCGGCTGGCTGATCGCGACCGCCGGCGTCGCCGCGCTCGGCCTGGCGTTCGCCAAGCTCGGCGAGCTGCGCCCGCAGCAGGGCGGTCCGTACGCGTATGCGCGCGACTTTCTCGGCCCGTACGCCGGCTTCCAGACCAACTACGTCTACTGGTTCGGCAACTGGATCGGCAACATTGCAATCGCGGTCGCCGCGATCGGCTACCTCGCCGAGCTCGTGCCTGCCATCACGCACCCGCCGGCGAGTGTCGTGGCGACCGCGATCCTCATCTGGCTGCTGACGTTTGCGAACATCCTCGGACCGCGGGTCGTCGGCGCGCTCGAAACCTGGACGATGGCGCTGGCGCTGATACCGATTCTCGCGATCGCGATCTTCGGCTGGCTGTGGTTCGACCCGCAGCTGTTCCGCGCCGGCTGGAACGTCAGCGGCGAATCCGACATGCACGCAGTGTCACGCGCCGCATCGATGGCGCTGTGGGCTTACATGGGCATAGAGAGCGCCGCGGTGTCGGCAGGCGTGATCGAAAATCCCAGCCGCAACGTGCCGCTGGCGACGCTCATCGGACTGGCGCTCGCCGCCGTCGTCTACGTGCTGAGCTCGACGGTCATCATGGGATTGCTGCCGAACGAGGAGCTGCGCACTTCGCACGCGCCGTTCGCCGAAGCTGCGCGCATCGCGATCGGGGCAACCGGCGCGATCGTCATCAGCGTGTGCGCGGTGCTGAAATCTGTCGGCTCGCTCGGCGGCTGGATGCTCCTCGTCGGACAGTCGGCACAAGCGGCAGCGCACGACGGCATGTTCCCGCGCGTCTTCGCGCGTCTGAACACGAACGGCGTGCCAGGCGCCGGCCTGGTCATCGTCGCCGTACTCATGACGATCGTGCTGTTCGCAACCATGTCGCCGACGCTCGCGGACCAGTTCACTCGCATCGTCGATCTCGCGGTCATCCTGATCATCGTCCCCTACGTCTATTCGGCGGTGGCGGTCGTGAAAGTGGTCTACGACGCCCAGCTGCCGCGCTCGACCTTCCTGCTCTACAAGTGGATCGCGCTGGCCGCGGTCGCCTATTGCCTGTGGGCGGTCATCGGCGGCGATCCGGACACGGTCGTGCGCGCGTTCGTCGCGCTGCTCATCAGCGTGCCGCTGTATCCGTTCTTCATTCGCTCGATGGATGCGGCCGCGAAACGCAACGCGACTGCGCTGGCGGCGGCGCACTCATGAGGAGCTGTTCATGAACGAACGAAGCGCATCGCTACGCTCAGCACTGACGCTGGCGTTGCTGGCAACGGGCATCGGCGCGGCGCTCGCCGCCGAGGACGAAGCGAAGCCACCGCCGCTGCCCGGACTGCCGGCGGGACTCGACTGGTCGTTCAACTTCGACGCGACCTGGGGCGTGTTCGGCTTCGCGCACTCGCTCTACACGAATCCGAAGCCCGAGGAACCGTCCGGCAATCTGAGCGATAACTGGATGGAAGGCTCCATCAAGCCGGCGCTGAGCGCCGAGTACACGACGGATAACGACGCGCACATCTACGCGAAGCTGAGCGGCGTCGGGGTGCGCACCTACAGCGCGCCGCCGCCGCTGGTCGGCGGCGAGGCCTCGTCCTTCGATGTCGACGACCTGTACATCGGCTGGCGCTCGGGCACGAGCCTCCCCGGCCTCGGCGAGGACGCGCTCGACTTCAAGATCGGGCGCGCTCCGTACAAGTTGGGTCACCTCATGTTGGTGGGAGACGGCGCGGCGGACGGCAGCACGCGCGGCGGCTACTGGACCGGAGCACGCAAGGCGTTCGAGTTGGCCGCGATCGGACGCTTCAAGACCGGCGCCAACACGCTCGAGGCGTTCTATCTCGACAAGGACGACATTCCCGAGGCGGACTCGGACAGCAAGCTGTGGGGCGTCAACTACGAGTATGCATTCGGCGAAGACACCACCCTCGGCGCGACGTACATGAAGTGGTCCGCGGACCCGGCCGAAGCGCCGCAGCGCGACGGTCTCAACGTGTACAACGTGCGAGCCTTCACTGCGCCGTTCCCGAACTTCAAGGCGCTGTCGTTCGAGGCCGAGTACGCGATGGAGGACAACGACACGGCGCTCGACTCCACGGCCTGGAACGTGCTGGTTGCCTACCAACTCGAGACGACCTGGAAGCCCAAGATCTCGTACCGCTATGCGTTCTTCGAAGGCGACGATCCCGCGACACCGAAGAACGAGGCGTTCGATGGGCTGTTCACCGGGTTTTACGACTGGGGCAGCTGGTGGCAGGGCGAGATCGCGGGCGAGTACTTCGTCTCCAACTCGAACCTGATCTCGCACCAGCTGCGCGTGCACGCGCAGCCGAGCGAGGCGATCGCCACCGGGCTCATCTTCTACGACTTCCTGCTCGACAACGTCGAGTCGGCCGGCGTCACCTCCGATGACGTCGCAACTGAAATCGACTGGTACCTCGACTGGACGATCAACGACCACTTCCTCGTGAGCTTCGTCGCCGCTGCCGCCGAACCGGGGGACGCCGTCGAGCAATCGTCCGGCCGCACCGACACGTTCTGGTACGGAATGATCTTCGCTGCGTACAGCTTCTGACTGCGAGGCGACCTCATGAACATCAGCAAATGCCGAACGACGTTGCTCGCTGCGACGGCACTGGGGTGCGCCCTGTTGCAAGGGTGCCAGACGCAAAAGCCTTCGCCGATCGACGAACTGTCGCTGCACGAGGGGCTCGAGCGCGTCGACAGCAAGACCGCCGACTCCGTGTTCCGCCGGCCGGACGCGAACATGTCCACGTACTCGAAGCTGCTGCTGCGTCCGATCACCGTGGAGTTCGCGAAGAACTGGGATCCCAAGGACAGTGGGTCGGCGCTGTACGAGATGCACGAGCCGGACCGCGAGAAGATCAAGACCGAGCTTGCGGAAGTCTTCGCCGAGGTCTTCCGCAAGGAACTCGAGAAGGGCGGCTACCCGATGGTCACGCAAGCCGGTCCGGACGTCCTGGAGATACAGGCCGCGATCGTCAACCTCTACATCACGGCGCCCGACGTCTCCATGCAGACCTCAGCGCGCACCAAGGTCTACACCTCGGACGCCGGACACATGACGCTGATCATGCAGCTGCACGATTCCGTCACCGGCCAGTTGCTGGCGCGCGCCTACGATCATCGCGACAGCGGGCCGGACATGTGGCAATGGACGAACTCCGTCACGAACACGGCCGAAGCCAGACGCATCATCGGTTCCTGGGCGACTGCCTTGCGCAAGGCGCTCGACGCGTCGCGCGCCAACGGCGCCAATCCGGTCCAGAGCTCGGCCCGATCCCCGACCCCATCCCCAGCCCAATCCCGGGCGTCTTCGCAGGAGAAGGAGAGAGTGTCATGAGACTTCATTACATCGGCGCAGCCGGCCTGCTGCTGTTCTCGGCTGCCGCAGTCGCTGAGCGGCAGCCCGGCTGGGACTTCGGCGGCGAGCTGGTCTACGGCTTTTCGCAGGACATCAACTTCGACGGCGGCTCGCACGCCTCGATCGACGACGACCTGGGATTGGCACTGTCGTTCGTCTATCGCTTCAACTCACGGTTCGAGATGCTGATCGGCCTCGACTGGAACTCGGCCGACTACAAGGTCCACGTGGCGCCGGGCGATGCCCTGGCCGGGCTCGGTTTCGATGCGAGCGGCGAGCTCGAGTACTGGACGCCGCGCGTCGGAGCGAACTTCAACTTCCTCGAAGGACCGATAACGCCGTACGTGACCGGCGCAGTCGGCTGGAGCTTCATCGACACCAACATTCCGGACTCACCGCCGCAGACCGCCTGCTGGTGGGATCCGTGGTGGGGCTACTACTGCGGCACGTACCAGAACACGCGCAGCATCGACGAGTTCGTCTACGACCTCGGCGTTGGTGTGCGCTGGGACGTCAGCTCGACGATCTCGCTGCGCCTCGGCTACGAGAGGCACTGGCTGGATCTCGGCGAAGCGACCAGCACTCCGGGCTTCGACCAACTGAAATTCGGCATCGCGGCACGCTACTGAGCTACTGGCGAATGAACGGAAACTGTGCATCTGCCGCGCAATGACCGGGGCGCGGCGATGCGACAGCCGATCAACGCCACGCGCGAAGCGCTGCGCCCGCTGTTCTTCCAGCGCTGTTTCTACCTGTTCGTAACGCTGCTCGCGCTCATCGCCCTGGCGCCGTTCATCGAGCCCGAGCGCGGCGGCATTCTCGTCAGGAACGTGATCAACACGTTCGTGATCCTGTCCGCGGTTGCAGCCGTCGGCCGCTCGCTGCTGTCCTTCCTGGTCGTGCTCACACTGGCCGCACCCGCGCTGGCACTGCGCTGGCTGTGGCTGGAGTCGGGCAACCAGGAGCTGTTCGGACTGGCGCTGTGGTTCGACGCGGCCGTCTACGCAGCGACGATCGCACTGCTGATACGCTACGTATTCGATCGCGAAGTGCTGACGAGCGACCGCCTGTGGGGCGCCGCCGCGACCTACCTGATGATCGGCGTACTGTGGGGCTTCCTGTATGCGATCGTGGATCGCGCCGGTACCGCGTCGTTCTCGATTCGCGGCTCGCCGGCGAGCATGGACCTGACGGACCTGCTGTACTTCAGCTTCTCGACGCTGACCACGACGGGGTTCGGCGACATCGTGCCGCTGACGCGTATCGCCCGCGCCGCCGCGATCGTCGAGAGCATCATCGGGCAGCTGTTCCTCGCGATCCTGATCGCAAGACTCGTCGGCGTGTATCCGCGAGCGGAGCGCGTGAGCGGTGCGACCTAGGCTGCGGGCAACGCGATGTAGAACGTAGCGCCTCCGCCTGCATTGTTCGCTCCCCACAGCCGTCCGCCGTGCGCGGCGACGATGCTGCGGGCGATCGCCAGGCCGAGACCGGCGCCGCGCTTCTTGGTCGAGTAGAAAGGCTCGAAGATGCGCTCGAAATCCTCGACTCCCGAGCCGTTGTCGCTCACTTCCACCTGGATCTCGCCTGCGTGGCTGCGCGCCGTGATATGCAGGCGCCGCTCACCGCTCTTGCCTGCCATTGCCTCGCAGGCGTTGACGATCAGGTTCAGCAGCGCCTGCTGCAAATGCATGCGCGCCGCTGTGACGGGCGGCAGTGCCGGATGAATGGTCAGATCGACGGCGACGTTGCGGGTGACCAGGTCGCTGTGCTCGAGATCGAGGATGCTGCTGATGCATTCGGCGAGGTGCACCGGCTCCTTCTCCAGAGGCTCACGGGGGAACAGCGAGCGCAAGCGGCTGATGACCTCGCCGGCGCGCTCGCTGTCCGCAGCGATGTCTTCGAGCATCTCCGCGATCTCCTGCATCCGCGGACTGACACTGCGCAATTGCTGCCGGGCAGCGTGAGCGTTGAGCATCGTGGCTGCCAGCGGCTGACTCAACTCGTGAGCGAGACTGCCCACCAGCTCGCCGAGAGTCGCCGTGCGCGCCAGATGCGCAAGTTTCTCGCGCTGCGAGCGCTGCTGCAGCTCCTGATGCTTGCGCCGCGTCGTGTCGATACATACGCCGATCATGGCGTAGCGCCTGCCGGCCGAGTCTGCCAGCACCCTGCCGAGCCCGCGGATCCAGCGTACCCGGCCATCGCACAGGAAGCGGCACTCCACCTCCTCGGTCTTGCCGTCTTCGCGCGCCGCACGCATCGCGGCGGCCATGAGGCCGCGATCGTGCTCATGAATTTTCGCGAGCAGCTCGCCCGCAGACCTGACGTCGTTCGCGAACACTTCGCCCGAGTCCGCCCCCAATCGCCAGCTGATCCGGTCCGCGCCGAAATCCCATTCCCACGCGCCCATGTGCGCCGCGCTGAGCGCAAGATCGAGCCGCGCCTCGCGCCGCAGCGCTGCGGCGCGGGCAGCGCGCAACTCTGCGAGCGCGGCGGCCAGCACGATGAACGACGACGTC
Source organism: Steroidobacteraceae bacterium (assembly GCA_035275585.1). Classification (GTDB taxonomy): domain Bacteria; phylum Pseudomonadota; class Gammaproteobacteria; order Steroidobacterales; family Steroidobacteraceae; genus Steroidobacter. The sequence goes on from DATEML010000186.1 coordinate 15,222, forward strand.
ACGATGATGAGGAAACCGTGCAGCGACAGGACGGACACGTCGGGGCTTTCCAGGACGAATGGGCCGGCGCCGCGCAATGTACCCGTAATCGCCAGCAGCGCCACGATGGCGATGCAGGCGCTCACGCCACCGACACCCATGCGCACGGCGGCCCAGAGCAGTAGCGGCAGCTGCGCGTAGAGGTACACCGCGGCCCGTCCCGCGGACGTAGAGTCGTGAAAGACGATG
>DATEML010000187.1:0-18916 GCA_035275585.1 Steroidobacteraceae bacterium
CCCCAGACCGTACATGAACGGGTTGAAGATCCGGTCCATCGGCAGTGCCGCCGCGCGATTCTCGGTAGTGAAGTACACGTTCATGTCAGTCGGCGAGAAGAACAGCAGGTTGGACATCACCAGGCCGACTGCGTAGCTGGCCGGAAATGTGTGTATCACCTCGATGCCGTCGCTGATGTAATGCCGGTTTACCGCCACCATCTGCAGGTTGTTGTAGTTGTAGTGGAGATCGTCCGATTTCTTGACCCGGTCGAGAACGGGTATGCCTGTGTGCACGGGGGTGTCCGGCACGAAGAGCAACTCCGGGGAATCGTAACGGGAAGACATTGCGTAATGAGACAGCCGGCCGTCCTGAAGCAACGGGTACAGGTCCTGGCGCTCCACCATCAGTGTCGTGATGTTGGCAAGCCCCAGGCCCGCCGTAGTGCTGGCGCCGAACGTGCCGAAGTAGTAGTAGTTCTTGCCGTACCACAGCGCAACGACGAGGAGCGGTGCGGCAGCTGCGAGCAATACCTGGCGCCACCATTGACGCAACACGATTGCCAGCAGCATGGCGACCAGCAGCATCCACGCAAGATGGAAGATGCTGCGCGTCAAAAGGAGGATCGCCAGCATCGTAAAGAAAGCGGCGGCCCAGCGAGCGCGTCGAGTCGCCAGGTATTGATGCAGCAGCAGGGCCGATATCGTCAGCATCGCGGCCGCCGGGAACGAGTACATCAGCCAGTTCTCGTACAGCACGAACGACGGACTGAACACGAGCAGACCAGTTGCGACAATCGCGGCCGAGCGCGCGCCGCTGAGCCGAAGCGTCAGGATGTAGACTGCCAGCGCCATCGCCAGCCCGAGCGCATGGAAAGCGAGTGCGAACCAGAGTTCGGCGTTATCGCCGCCAAGCTTCAGGCCGATACCAGTGAACAGGTTGAGAAGCGGCGGATGTGCGTGGTAGTACCACAGCGACTCGAGCAATCGCTCGCGCAGCAGCGTCACATCGATGAACTGCATGTAGCCGGGCAGCGTCGTCGCATCGAACTGCACGCCCAGCAGAGCATACAAAGCACGGGAAACAGCGAACAGGCCCGCGACCATGATGTAGTCGCGGCGGCCGGCGGCCGGCGAGGGGTTCTGCATCATGGGTCGGAGAAAGCGTCCTTGAGGTGTGCTTCTGAGCTGCTCGCGCAGAGCCGTCCAAGGCGCGCATCTGACCCGAACGAAGCAGTTCGGTCAAGACATTCAGCGCGTGCGATATCCTGACGTGATTGGATAGCGCCAGTCTCTGCCGAACGCGCGATCGCTGATGCGCACGCCCGGGGGTGCCTGACGGCGTTTGTACTCGTTGCGCTTCACCATTTCGAGCACGCGGCCGACTGTCGCGCGATCGAAGCCCCGCGCGGAGATTTCGTCGACCGACAGATTGTCTTCGATGAACAGCTCGAGGATCGCATCGAGCACTTCATACGGCGGCAACGAATCCGAGTCTTTCTGATCGTGTCGTAGTTCCGCGGAAGGCGCGCGCTCGATGACGCGCGCGGGAATGACTTGCGCGATCGAGTTGCGATAGCGTGCGAGCCGATACACGAGCATCTTGCTGCAGTCCTTGATCGGCGCGAAACCGCCGGCCATGTCGCCGTACAGCGTGGCGTAGCCGACAGCCATCTCACTCTTGTTACCTGTCGTCAGCACCATGCGGCCGGTCTTGTTCGAAATCGCCATCAGCAGCAAGCCGCGGCAGCGCGCCTGGATGTTCTCTTCCGTCGTGTCCGGAGCGCGGCCCGCGAACACTTCCTGCAACGCGCCGAGCGCTGCTTCGAACATTCCTTCGATGGAAATCGTGTCGAAGCTCACGCCGAGCGTACGCGCTTGTTGCGCGGCATCGTCGAGGCTCATCTGCGCCGTGTAGCGCGACGGCATCATTACCGCATGCACGCGATCCGCGCCGAGCGCGTCGACGGCGATTGCGAGCGTCAGCGCGGAATCGATGCCACCGGAGAGACCGAGCACGACGCCCGGGAAGCGGTGCTTGCTCACGTAGTCGCGCACGCCAAGCACGAGTGCGTTGTAGACACTGCCTTCCTCGGACAGCTCCGGCTCGATGTGGCCCGGGCGTGGCACCGCCTTGCCGTCGACCAGATCGATGTCGACCGCGTAGAGCGCCTCCTTGAACGGCGCGGCGCGCTGCACGATTTCGCCCGCGGCGTTCATCACGAACGAGCCGCCGTCGAAGATGAGCTCGTCCTGGCCGCCGAGCAGGTTCACGTACACGACCGGAAGTCCGGTGTCCTTGATGCGCGCGCGAACGCTGTCTTCGCGACGCCGCTGGTACTGCAGCGAATACGGCGAACCGTTGATGACGACCAGAAGTTGCGCACCCGCCGCGCACGCCATGCGTGCGGGATTCGGCTCCCACACGTCTTCGCAGATGAGCAAGCCGACGCGAATGCCGTTCAGCTCGACGATGCGACTCTCGTTCCCCGGCTTGAAGTAACGCTTCTCGTCGAAGACGAGATAGTTCGGCAGTTCCTGCTTGTGGTAGTTCGCGAGCACCTTGCCGTCGCGAATCAGGGCAGCTGCGTTATAGATCGCGTCGTCCGTGTAGTCCGGATAACCGACCATCACCGCCACGCCTTTCACTTCGCTGCGGACCCGCTCCATCGCCGCCGCGACCTGGCGCCGCATGCCCTTGTGGAACAGCAGGTCTTCGGGCGGATAGCCCGACAGGCTCAGCTCAGGGAACAGCACCAGATCGGCCTTCAGCCGATCGCGCGCTTCCGCGGCAGTGTCAATGACCCGTTGGGTATTGCCGCCAACGTCGCCGACGAACAGGTTCAGCTGGGCGAGAGCAATGCGAAGAGACATAGACCAATTCTATGCCTATTGGCCAAGCCGTGCCGACGCCCTACTTCTTGCGGGCCGCAGCCTTCTTCTTCTTCGTCTTCTTGGCGGTCTTGGCGCTCTTGGCGAGAGTTTTCTTCTTCTTACTCTTCTTCTTCCCCAGCTTCTCCGCAATCGCCTTGCCCAGATCCGCCGGGCTCTTCACCGTGCGCACGCCCGCGCGCTCCAGCGCCTTGAACTTGTCCGCAGCCGTTCCCTTGCCGCCTGACACGATCGCGCCCGCGTGACCCATGCGCTTGCCCGCCGGCGCAGTGACACCGGCGATGTAGGCAACGACCGGCTTGCTCACATTCTTGCGGATGAACTCCGCCGCGGCCTCTTCATCCGACCCGCCGATCTCGCCGACCATGATGATGCCTTCGGTCTGCGGATCGTCTTCGAAGGCCGCCAGCACGTCGATGAAGTTCATGCCGCGCACCGGGTCGCCGCCGATGCCGACGCAGGTGCTCTGGCCGAGCCCGGCGTTGGTCGTCTGGAACACCGCTTCGTACGTCAACGTGCCGGAGCGCGAGACGATGCCGACGCGACCGGGCTTGTGGATGAAGCCGGGCATGATGCCGATCTTGCACGCGCCCGGCGTGATGATGCCCGGGCAGTTCGGGCCGATCAGCAGGCTGCCGTAGCTCGGCAACGCAGCCTTCACCTTCACCATGTCGTTCACCGGGATGCCCTCGGTGATGCACACGATGAGCTCGATGCCGGCGTCGGCTGCCTCGAGGATCGCATCGGCCGCATACGACGCCGGCACGTAGATCATGCTGACCGTCGCGCCGGTTTCCTTCACGGCTTCACGCGCCGTGTTGAACACCGGCAGGTTCAGATGCTTCTCACCGCCACGACCCGGCGTGACTCCGCCGACGAGCTTCGTGCCGTACGCGATGCACTGCTCGGAGTGGAACGTGCCCTGCTTACCGGTGAAGCCCTGACAGATGACGCGTGTGTTCTTGTTTACGAGAATGCTCATTTCTTACCGCCCTTCGCGGCAGCGACGACTTTCTTCGCCGCATCGGTCAAATCAGTGGCGGCGATGATCGCCAGCCCGCTCTTCGCCAGCAGGCTGCGACCCTGCTCCGCGTTCGTGCCTTCGATGCGCACCACGACGGGCACGCGCACGCCGACGTCCTGCACTGCGTGGATGATGCCCTCGGCGATCATGTCGCAGCGGACGATGCCGCCGAAGATGTTCACCAGGATCGCGCGCACGTTCTTGTTCGACAGGATCAGGTTGAACGCTTCAGTGACGCGCTCGCGCGTCGCGCCGCCGCCGACGTCGAGGAAGTTCGCAGGCGCGCCGCCGTGCAGCTTGATGAGGTCCATGGTCGCCATCGCGAGCCCGGCGCCGTTGACCATGCAGGCGATGTCGCCGTCGAGCGAGACGTAGTTGAGCTCGTGCTCGGCTGCGGCGCGCTCCATCTCGTCTTCCTGACTCGCATCGCGCCACTTCGCCAGCTCCTTCTGCCGGAACAGCGCGTTGTCCTCGATGTTGATCTTGGCGTCGAGCGCCACGAGCTTGCCGTCGCCCGTGACGATCAGCGGGTTGACCTCGACCAGGCTCGCATCCTTCTCCAGGTACAGGCGGTACAGCGCCTGCGCGATGCTCGTGAACTGCTCGATCTGCTTGCCTTCGAGCCCCAGACCGAACGCCAGCACGCGGCACTCCGAGGGCTGCAGCCCGGCCGCCGGATGCACGTTCACGCGGATGATCTTCTCCGGCGTGTGCGCGGCGACTTCCTCGATGTCCATGCCGCCCGCCGCCGACGCGATGAACGCGATATGACCCTTGTCGCGGTTCAGGACCAGGCTCAGGTACAGCTCACGGGCGATCTTCGAGCCTTCCTCGACGAACACCTGGTTCACCGGCAGGCCTTCGGGACCCGTCTGGTGCGTCTTCAGACGCGTCCCGAGCATCGCCGCAGCAGCCTTGCCTGCAGCCTCGGGCGAGTCGACGAGCTTCACGCCGCCGCCTTTGCCGCGGCCGCCGGCATGCACCTGTGCCTTGACGACCCACTTCGCGCCGCCGATGCGACGCGCGGCCGCCACGGCCTCATCGGCACTCGCCGCCACGTACCCGGTGGGCACGGGGATGCCGTAATTTGCGAACAGCTGCTTGGACTGGTACTCGTGCAAGTTCATATGATGTCAGCAGGACGGGACAAAGGCCGCGTATTCTGGAGGAATTCACTCCCGATGCAAAGCGCATGAAATCGCTGCTCACCTCACAGACCGCCACCGATTCGAGCCAACTCGCCTGGCGAGTGCTCACGCTCGTCAACCTTTTCCGGTTGCTGGTCGCGGTGCTGCTGACTGTGATGTTCCTGACGATCACGCCGACGCGCGTCGGGCAGGCCTATCCGGGCCTGTTCATCGGGGCAACTGCGGCGTATTTCGCCTACGCGCTCCTGTCGATCGCGACGGTCAAGCGGCGCTGGCCGGAAGTCAGCATCCAGGCGGTCGTGGGCCTGTGCGTTGACGTGCTCGCGATCGCGACGCTGACCTACGCGAGCGGCGGCATGACCAGCGGCTTGGCCTCGCTGCTGGTGCTGCCGATAGGCGCGACCTCCTTCATCGTGCGCCAGCGCCTCGCACTGATGTTCGCGGCCATTGCGACGCTGGCAGTGCTGGTGCAACAAACGCTGACGGCGCTGGCTGCCGCAGGCGACTCGGGCGATTTCGCCTCCGCCGGCATCGTCGGCGCGCTCATATTCATCGTGACGCTCGGCATCGGCCCGCTGGCGCGCAACCTGCGGGAGAGCGAGGAGCGCGTGCGCCAGCGCGAGGTCGACGTCGCCAACCTCGCCGAGCTGAACCAGTTCATCGTGCAGCACCTGCGCGAGAGCATCCTGGTCGTGGACGCGAACGACACGATCCGCCTCATCAACGAGTCGGCCGCGCTGCTGCTCCATGGCGCAAGCGTGCCGCAGGGCACGCCGCTCGGCGAAGTCTCGCCGCGCCTGCTGTACCTGCTGGCGACGTGGCGTAAGCGCGCCGATGACTGGCAGCTCACGACGCTGACCATGCTCGCCTCGGACGGCGGCAGCCTGGTGCAGCCGCATTTCGTCTCGCTGGACAGCAGCGGCAATGGGCCGACGCTGGTTTTCCTCGAAGACACGACCCTGATCGTCGAGCGCGTGCAGCAGTCGAAGCTGGCGGCGCTGGGCCGGCTCAGCGCCAGCATCGCGCACGAGATCCGCAACCCGGTCGGCGCCATGAGCCACGCCGCGCAGCTGCTGGCGGAAGCGCCCACGCTGACGACGCAGGAACGGCGCCTCGCCGACATCATCACCAGCAATGGCGAGCGCGTCAGCACCATCATCAATAACGTGCTGCAACTGTCGCGGCGGGACACGACGCGGCCCGAGCGCATCGAGCTGACCGCCTGGCTCGGCGAGTTCCTTGCCGAGTTCCACCAGACCTCCGAGGTGGATCAGCGCACGATCCGTCTGCTCGATACGGCCGGCGAGCTCGATGTGCGCGTCGATCCCTCGCACCTGTACCAGCTGCTGTGGAACCTGTGCGAGAACGCGCTCAAGTACGGCCGCCGCGGCGACAACGACGCGCCGGTCGAGCTCCGCACGGGCCGCATCACCACTTCCGACCGGCCGTTCCTCGAGGTCGTGGACCGCGGCCCCGGCATCGAGGCCGGGGACGCCGAGCGCATCTTCGAGCCGTTCTTCACGGGCTCGAAAGGCGGCACCGGGCTCGGGCTGTTCATCGCCCGCGAGCTCGCACAATGCAACCGTGCCGCCTTGATCTACGAGCCGCGCAGCGGCGGTGGTAGTATTTTTCGCGTAGTGTTCGCCGATCCACAACGTTGGGAAATCTCGTGACGAAACCGCGCGCGCTCGTTGTCGATGACGAGCCAGACATTCGCGAGCTGCTCGGCATCACGCTCGAGCGCATGAACCTCGATGTGACCACGGCCGATACCATCAGCGCCGCCACGCGCGAGCTGCGCGGCGGCACCTTTGATCTGTGCCTCACCGACATGCGGCTGCCGGACGGCGACGGCCTGGGCATCGTCGAGTGGATCCAGACGCACAAGCCGCAGATTCCAGTCGCGGTCATCACCGCGCACGGCAACGTCGAGACCGCGGTGCGCGCGCTCAAGCTCGGCGCCTTCGATTTCATCTCCAAGCCGCTGGACGTAGCAGCGCTGCGCAAGCTGATCGCCGCCACGCTCAAGCTCGGCGGCGCCGCCGAAAGTACGCTGCAGTTGCCGCAGATCAAGCTGCTTGGCCGCTCCAGCGCGATGGAGCAGCTGCGCGAAATGATCGAACGGGTCTCGCGCAGCCAGGCGCCTGTGCACATCTATGGCGAGTCCGGTACCGGCAAGGAGCTGGTAGCGCACCTCATCCACGACGCCGGCGCGCGCCGCGACGGACCGTTCGTGCCGGTGAACTGCGGCGCGATCCCGACCGAGCTGATGGAGAGCGAGCTGTTCGGCCACAAGAAGGGCAGCTTCACCGGCGCGGTCGCCGACAAGCAGGGGCTGATCCAGTCCGCCGAGGGCGGCACGCTGTTCCTCGACGAGATCGCCGATTTGCCGCTGCACATGCAGGTCAAGCTGCTGCGCGTCATCCAGGAGAAGAGCGTGCGGCCGGTCGGCGAGTCCAAGGAATTCCCGATCGACGTGCGCATCCTGTCGGCGACGCACAGGAACCTGGCGGCGCTGGTCGCCGAGGCGAAGTTCCGCGAGGACCTGTTCTACCGCGTGAACGTCATCGAGATCCGCGTGCCGCCGCTGCGCGAGCGCCTCGAGGACATCGACGAGCTGGTCGAGTCGATCATCGGCCGCCTCGGTCGGCAGATCGGCAATCGCTCGCTGCAAGTGACCGACGCCGCGCTCGCGACGCTGCGCGAGTATCACTTCCCGGGCAACGTACGCGAACTGGAGAACGTCCTGGAGCGCGCCGCGACACTGTGCTCCGGCGGCGTCATCGACGCGAGCGACCTGCAGCTGCGCCCCAAGGTCACGAGCACGGAGGTGCCGATCCCGAACACGGTCGCGCCGGGCGAGAAGCTCGGCGATGCGCTCGAGGACATCGAGCGCGACGCGATCGTGCGGGCGCTGGAGCAGACGCGCTACAACAAGACCAAAGCTGCGCAGCTGCTCGGCATGACGTTCCGCTCGCTGCGTTATCGCATCAAGAAACTCGGCATCGAGTGAGCGCGTTGCGCTGAGATTTGCACCCTCTGTGACGTCGCTCACGTCGAGGGGCTGGCCGGCTGCGGCCGGATTATGTAGCGTACCGACCGGCGTAAGCCTGGGAAACGCCTCGTCGATGAGTCAAACGCAGCCCTCGTTGCACCGTCAGCTCCTGCTCGGAATCTTCGTCGTTTCCGGGTTCAGCGGACTCATTTACGAGTCGATCTGGTCGCACTATCTGAAGCTGTTCCTCGGCCACGCGGCCTACGCCCAGACGCTCGTGCTCGTCATTTTCATGGGCGGCATGGCGCTCGGTTCCTGGCTCGTCGGACGCTACAGCGGCCGCCTGAGCCGCCTGCTGTGGGGCTACGTGCTGGTCGAGGCGGTCATCGGGCTGCTCGGCCTGGCATTCCACCGCACGTTCGTCGCGATGAGCGATTTCTCGTTCGCATCGGTGATCCCGGCACTGTCTTCGAACGCCCTGGTCCACACATACAAATGGTCGCTCGCGGCGCTGCTGATACTCCCGCAATCGACGCTGCTGGGCATGACGTTCCCGTTGATCAGCGGCGGCATCATTCGCCGCTGGCCCGAGCGCCCCGGCGAGACGCTGTCGATGCTCTATTTCACGAACAGTCTCGGCGCCGCGCTCGGCGTGCTCGTGAGCGGCTTCCTGTTGATCGACCTGGTCGGCCTGCCCGGCACGATTTTTACCGCCGGCCTCATCAACGTCGTGCTGGCGCTCGTCGTGTGGATGCTGGTGCGCGGTCAGCACGAGCCGTTACCGCAGGCTGCCACGCCGCAGCGCTTCGGACCCGCGCAGCGTTGGTTCGTGGCGGCCGCCTTCCTCACGGGCGCGGCCTCGTTCCTCTACGAGATCGGCTGGATCCGCATGCTGAGCCTCGTTCTCGGCAGCTCGACGCATTCGTTCGAGCTGATGCTGAGCGCATTCATCTTCGGCCTCGCGTGCGGTGGGCTGTGGATGCGCAAACGCATCGACAAGCTCGCGGATCCGTTGCGCGCTCTCGCCGTGATCATGATGGTCATGGGTACGCTCGCGCTGCTGACGATCCCGATGTACAACCGCACCTTCGACTTCGTCGCGTGGGCGATTCGCACATTCACCGCGACGCAGAGCGGCTACACCGCGTTCAATGTCCTCAGCCAGGCCGTCGCGATGCTGGTGATGCTGCCGAGCACCTTTTGCGCCGGGATGACGTTGCCGCTGCTGACGCACGCTCTGCTCAAACGCGGCAGCGGCGAATCCGCGATCGGTACCGTCTATGCGGCCAACACGGCCGGCGCGATTGCCGGCACGCTCGCCGCGATCCACCTGTTGATGCCGCTGGTCGGTGTGAAAGGCGTCATCGTCGGCGGCGGCGTGGTCCACATGGCATTGGGTCTGTCCGCCCTGGCGCTCGCCGGTAGCTTCAGACCCGCGGTGCGAGGAGCGCTCGCGGCTGGGTGTGCGGCAGTCATAGCAATCGTGATCTTCGTCACCTCGCTCGATCCGTTGCGCATGACGTCATCGGTTTATCGCACTGGCGTTGCGTCGCAGCCGCAGGATGTTCGCGTGCTGTATCTGCGAGACGGCAAGACGGCTACCGTGAGCCTGACGGAGCGCGACGGCGTCATCGCGATCGCCACGAACGGCAAGCCCGATGCAGCGATCCGCATGAACGCCGGTCCGCCCTCGAGCGACGAGATCACCATGATGCTCGCGGCGACACTCCCGCTCAGCATGCATCCCGCTCCGCGGCGCGTCGCAAACATCGGCTTCGGCTCCGGACTGACGTCGAGCACGCTGCTGCTCAGCAGCCGGGTCGAGACGCTCGATTCCATCGAGCTCGAGCCGTTCATGGTCGAAGCCGCGCGCCAGGCCTATTTCCCGCGCATCCGCCGCGTATTCGAGGACGAGCGCAGCCACATCCACTACGAGGATGCCAAGACGTTCTTTGCCACCGCGCGCCGGCCGTATGACGTCATCGTGTCGGAGCCGTCGAACCCATGGGTGAGCGGCGTCGCGACGCTGTTCTCCGAGGAGTTCTACCGCCGCGTAAGCGGCTACCTCGAGCCGGACGGTTACTTCGTGCAGTGGCTGCAGATCTACGAAACCGACATCTCGATCGTCGCATCGATCGTCAAGGCGCTGCAGCAGCACTTCGGGTCCTATGTCATCTACAACGCCGACGACGCCAACATCCTGATCGTCGCCCGACGCGCGACAGCGATTCCGGCGCCCGATCCGGCAATCTTTACCGAGCCCGGGCTGCGCGCCGAGCTGGCGCGCGTCGGCATCGAGTCGATCGAAGACATCCGCCGGCGCCGCATCGGCAATGAGCGCACGCTCGGCCCCCTGTTCGCGGCTCACCCGGCGCCGATGAACTCCGACTTCTTTCCCTTCGTGGACCTAAACGCGCCCCGGCTGCGTTTCATGCGGAGCTCAGCGCTCGAGCTGCCGAGCTTGCTGGTCGCGCCGGTACCGGTCAGCGACTTGCTCGAGGCCGAGCCCCCGGGCGTGGCGGCGGTGCCGCCTTCGCCGCGTAGCCAGCTGTTCCGCGATGGACACGCGCGGCGCGCGCTGGTCATACGCAACGCCGTCATCAGCAGAAGCCTCGACAGCATCGACGCGGCCACGGCCGTACACTTGCTGGCGCTGCGCTCCTCGGCAGAGCAGTGCCGCGATCCGGGCGCCCAACGCGCCTGGGAGTACGCGATTCGCAGCGTCGACGAACTCACGACGCCCTACTTGGGAGCGGCAGATGTGCAGCAGATGTGGTCCGATATTCTTGCGACGCCCTGCTATCGCGAGACTGGCCGGTGGTCGCGAGGCTGGGTGGATTTGAACGCTGCCGTGGTTCGACGCGACGCCGCCGCTATCGTTCAGGCAGGTCAGGCGCTCCTCGGGGCGCAACACCCGCTCACACCGACTGACCTCAGCTACGCCGTGACGGCCACGAGTGCCGCACTCATTCATCTCGGCAGAAATGCTGAAGCGCGGCAGCTGCTCGAAAGTACCTGGACTTCGCTCGACCAGTCGCGAGTGTATGCGTTGCCGCTACGGCAGCTGCTGACCTTGGCGATCAGCCGGTCGAGCGCAGCTCCGCAATCGGGCAGCTGAGTGGACCTACGAATGACTGACAGCAGCAGCACGTTGAGCTCGAGGATCGCAGTACTGATCCCCTGCTACAACGAAGCCGAGGCGATCGCGGGCGTGGTCCGGGACTTTCGCGCCGCTCTGCCCGAAGCCACCATCTATGTGTACGACAACAACTCGCGCGATCGTACTCGCGAGATCGCAGCGCAGGCCGGCGCCGTCGTCCGCACGGAAACGTTCCAGGGCAAGGGGAACGTCGTGCGCCGCATGTTTGCGGACGTCGAAGCGGAAGTTTACGTCCTCGTCGACGGCGACGGCACCTACGACGCGCCGAGCGCGCGCGGCATGGTCGACCAGCTGCTGGAGAACTCGCTCGACATGGTGAACGGCGCACGCGTGCCGGTCGCTGCGGCCGCTTTCCGTCCCGGCCACGTGCTCGGCAACCGCATGCTCACCGGTACCGTCGCGATGATCTTCGGCGACCGGCTCAAAGACATGCTGTCGGGCTATCGTGTGATGTCGCGACGCTTCGTGAAGTCATTCCCGGCGCTGGCGGCGGGCTTCGAAACCGAGACGGAGCTGACCGTGCACGCGCTCGAGCTGCGCCTGCCCGTCGCCGAGGTGCAAACGCCGTATCGAGATCGGCCGGCGGGCTCGACCAGCAAGCTGCGGACCTATCGCGACGGCTTCAGAATCCTCGGCACGATCTTCGTCCTCGTGAAGGAGGAGCGGCCGCTGCAGTTCTTCACGGGGGTGGCCACGCTGCTGTTCGCCGCTTCGATCGTGCTCGGCTGGCCCATCGTCACGGAGTTCATCAAGACCGGGCTCGTGCCGCGGCTGCCGACCGCGATCCTCGCCACGGGCCTGATGATCATGGCCGCGGTCAGCTTCGTCGCCGGCCTGATCCTCGATACCGTGACTGTCGGCAGGCGCGAGATGAAGCGCCTGCACTACCTGAGCGTGCAGGGCCCGACGTTCCGGGAACGGCGGCGCAACCCGTGATCCGGACGGTGCGCAATTTCGCGCTCGTAGGCGGCGTGGGGTTCGCTATCGAAGCGATCCTGCTCACGGTGCTCGTGCAACTGGCCGGCTGGCAACCCTGGTACGCCCGTATCCCTTCGTTCCTCACGGCCGTGCTCGCGACCTGGGCACTGAACCGGCGGCACACGTTCGCCGGGCGCGGCCTCGAGCGGCGCTCCGTCGAAGCGTTCCTCTATATCCTGATCCAGGCGTGCGGGGCCGCGATCAATCTGGCGATCTTCGGCGCGTGTCTGTGGTACTGGCCGCAGCTGCGCAGCGTACCCGTGATTCCGCTCGCGATCGGCGCAATCGGCGGCTTTGCATTCAATTTCGGCGCGTCGAACGCCTTCCTGTACGCACGCCGCCGCGCCGAGGTGCATCGATGAGCGCCCCGCAGTCGGATCAGGGTTACACCGGCGTCGAAAACCTGGAAGTGATGCAGGACGCGGTGAACTACAACCGCTTCCTCCTCGACACGGTGCAGCGGCACGCGCCGCGCGGCGGCCGCGTGCTGGATTTCGGCGCCGGGGCCGGTCAGTTCGCGGTGCCGATGGCGCAGCTCGGCTTCGACGTAACGGCGCTGGAACCGGACGAGGGCTTGCGCGCCAGAATCGCGAGCGCGGGTGTGCGCGCAGTGAGCGGACCCGACGATCTGCCCGATGGCTCGCTGGAGTATGTGTACACGCTGAACGTTCTCGAGCACATAGAAGACGACGTCGGCGCATTGCGCCGGCTGCATGCGAAACTCGCACCACGCGGGCTGCTGCTGATCTATGTACCGGCCTTTCCTCTGCTCTATACCAGCATGGATGCCAAGGTCGGGCACGTGCGCAGGTACACGCGCGGGACCTTGATGACTGCCGTGCGCGGCGCGGGGTTCCAGGTCGAGCGCGCCGTGTACGTGGATTCGCTCGGCTTTCTGGCGACGTTGGCCTTCAAGGTGGTCGGCGACCGGAGCGGGGAAATCAACCCGCGGGCTTTGAAGCTGTACGATCGCGCGGTCTTTCCGCTCAGCCGCATCATCGACAGGGCGGCGCAGCGCTGCCTCGGCAAGAATCTACTGCTGATCGGCCGTCGCGGCTGAGCGGCGAGCTGCGCGCAGGCGCGCGAAGCGCTTGAGCACGACCCGCAGCAGATGAGTGACGGCGGCGGCGGTGAGCACGAAGCTGATCGGCTCCACGTCAAAACGATAGCGAAAGTTCTCTGCGAGCTCGAAGGCCGTGCCGATGCCATAGACGTAGAGCATGCTGAAGACGATGAACCCGATGACGATCGCCCGAGGCCGATCGTCTTCCTCGCGCTTCACGAAAGCCTTGCGGGCCTGAACGTATCCATACGCCAGCACGAGCCACCAGATCACGAACAGCATCAGGGAGGGGTTGACCTCGAGCACGGCATTGCTCGACAGTCCGAAATCAGGCGACCGCATCATGCCCGATTGTGCGCTTACGCCGTAGAGCACCGGGTTGTAGATCGACTCCATCGGCACCGCCGCCCGCCGATTTTCGACGGGGAAGTACAGGTTCATGCTGGTCGGCGAGAAGAACAAACGGTTCGACATGACCAGGCCGAGCACGTACGACGCCGGAAAGTGCCGGATGACCTTCAGCCCGTCAGCGGTGTAGATGCGATCGACCGGGATGATCTGACGGTGGTTGAAGTTGAACTCGCGGCCGCTCGATTTCAGGGGCTCGTCCAGCACCGGGATGCCTGTCGGCGGCACATCGCCGGCAAAGAGCCGCCACGGCTGCTTGTATCGCGACACGAGCGCGAACTGCGACAACTCGCCGCGTTCGACCAGCGGCCGCAACTCCTCGCGCGTGACCATCTGCGTCGTGATGTTCGACAGTCCCAGCCCGAACCAGCTGCTGCTGGAGAACTCGCCGAACAGGTAGAGGTTCTTGCCGGACCACAGCACGACCGCGAGGATCGGCACCGCTGCCGCGATCAGGATCTGCTTGCGCCTTTGCCATTGCGCCGCGACCAGCAATAGCGCAACTGCGAGCAGCCATACGAGGTGATAGAAGCTGCGCAGCAGGAGAAGCGTCGCGAGGACGGCGAAGAACGCCACCGCCCAGCGCGTGGCCCCGCTGCGTACGTAGCGATGCAGCAGGGCAGCGGCGAGGGTCAGCAGGACCGCCGTCGGAAACGAATACATGAACCAGTTCTCGTAAAGCACGAACGACGGGCTGAAGACCAGCAGCGCGCTCGTGATGATGGCGGCGAGCTTCGAGCCGCTCAGCCGGGCCGTAAGGAAGTACACGCACCACGCCAGGCCCAATCCGAGCGCGTGAAAGCAGACGGCGAAAAATGCACCGGCGTGCGGCCCGAACAGCTTGATGCCCACCCCGGTGAACAGGTTCAACAGCGGCGGATTCGCGTGGTAGTACCACAGCGACTCGAGCAGCCGGGTCGACAGCAGCTTCTGGTCGATGAACTGCATGAACTGCGGGAAGGTGGTCACGTCGAAGTGCACACCGAGGTATGCGTACAACAGTCTCGCTGCAGCGAACAGTAATGTCACAGACCCGTATCCGACCCAGTCGACGGGTCGTTCGAGTCCTTGCAGGGGGCGGGACGAGGTCATTCGCACAGCTGGCATCTTCCGTGGTGGCGGCGACGCCGTCTACCATGCGCGTCGCATTCCCGATACGGTACTGTGAAGCAGCTCCGGTTCGGCAGGAATTTCGCTGGTGCTGGCGCGCGACTAGTCGGAAGATTGCAACCAATGAGCGACGAAATCTCCCGCATGCGCGTCTCGATCGTCATCCCGGTATTCAACGCCGAGGGCAATCTCGCCGAGCTGTATCGGCAACTGATGCCCGCGATGGCAGCGCTGGTCGAGCGCTTCGAAGTCGTGATGGTCGAGGACAGCAGTGCCGACGGTTCGTGGGAGATCATCCGCCGCCTCGCGGCGCGGGACGAGCGCGTTCAAGGCATTCGCCTGAGCCGCAACTACGGTCAGCACAATGCGCTGTTGTGCGGCATCCGGGCGGCGAAGTACGACATCATCGTGACGATGGACGACGACCTGCAGCATCCGGTGAGCGAGATTCCGCTGCTGCTGTCGGCGTTGACGCAGGGCCATGACGTCGTCTATGGCACTTCGCAGGACAACCAGCACGACCTGTGGCGCAACCTCGCTTCGCGGCTGACGAAGCTCGCCCTGCAGGGCGCGATGGGCGCCGCGACTGCCGCGCGGGTCAGCGCATTCCGGGCTTTTCCGACCCGCCTGCGCGCCGCGTTCGAGGACTATCGCAGTCCATCCGTGTCGATCGATGTGTTGCTGACCTGGGCGACGACCCGCTTCACTTCAGTGCGGGTCAAGCACGCGGCGCGCTTGTCCGGCAAGTCGAACTACACGATCCGCATGCTGATCACGCATGCGTTCAACCTGATGACCGGGTTCAGCACCCGGCCGCTGCGGCTCGCCAGCGTCGTCGGCTTCGTGTTCACGCTGTTCGGCTTCGGTGTGCTCGCCTGGGTCGTGGGCCGCTATTTCATCTACGGCGCCAGCGTGCCGGGCTTTGCCTTCCTCGCCTCGATCATCGCGATCTTCTCCGGAGCGCAGATGTTCACGATGGGCATCTTCGGGGAGTACCTCGCGCGCATGTACGGGCGGACGATGGAGCGCCCGACCTATGTGGTGCTCGAACGCTGCCGCAACGCCGGCGAGCCGCTGGCCGAGGCGCGAGCGGATATCAGGGTGGCCGGCGAATGAGCGGCGTGCCGCAGTTCGAGATTCGCACCGAGTCGATCCGCACGCCCGCGCTCGAGCTGGACTATTACCGCGTGCCCTGGGACACGCAGATCCTGGGCGTGCCCGTCGCGCAGATCGGCGGGCTGCGGATTTTCGACGCAGCGCAAGCAGCGCGCGACTACGAGGCGTTCGCGCAATGGTGTGCGACCGAACGCATCGCGCTTTGTGCCTGTCGCGTGCCTGCGGGCCGGCTCGTCGAGTCGATGTTTCTCGAAGAGCGCGGCTTCCGCTTCGTCGAGCTGAACTACACGCCGCGGCTCGAAGGCTTGCAGGCGATGCAGATCGTCGCGGAGGGCGTGCACATAGAGCAGGCGACCGGTCAGGACCAGGAGGTGCTCGCCGACATGGCTGCGCAGGTGTTTCGCCACGGCCGGCTGCATCAGGACCCGCGCATCGATCCCGCGCTCGGCGATCGCCGCTACCGTGCGTGGATGACCAATGCATTCGCGCATCCGCGGCAGACGGTGCTGAAATGCCTGATCGATGGCGAGATCGTCGGCTTCTTCGTCGTCGAATACCCGGCTGCGGACCATTGCTTCTGGTCGCTGATCGCTCTCGCGCCCGGGTTCGCCGGTCGCGGGCTCGGCAAGCGCGTGTGGCGGGCAGTGCTCGGCAAGCTGCGCGCCGACGGCATCAACGTGGTCAGCACGAGCATTTCGTCGCACAACGTCGCCGTCTTCAATCTGTATGTCGCGCTCGGTTTCCGCTTTCCCGAGCCTGCGATCACGCTGCAGTGGCGGCCGCCCGGCGCGGGCGTGCTGAGCTGAGTGGAGCGAGGGTTGTCCAACTTCGAGCGCGACTCGCGGCAGCAGCTGGTGCGTTACGGCATCGTGGGGCTCGTTTCGAACGCCGTTCTGTACGTTGCGTACCTGCTCCTGAGCGCCGCGGGGGTCGGCCACAAGGCAGCGATGACGAGTGTCTATTGCGCAGGCGTGCTCGGTACCTTCCTCTTCAACCGCCGCTGGACCTTCGCGCACGGCGGCGCCATTCCAGGCGCAATGCTTCGCTATGTCGCCACCTATGCCATCGGCTACCTCTTCAACGTCACCAGCCTGGCCGTGATGGTCGACTATGCAGGGCTGCCGCACCAATGGGTCATGCTCGTGCTCGTCTTCGCGTGCGCCGGCATCATCTTCCTGCTGCAGCGATACTGGTGCTTTCCGCTGAGGCGTCCATGACCTACCGCATCCCGTTCAACAGGCCTTACGTCATCGGCACCGAGATCGGGTACATCGCGCAGTGCCTCGCGGAGGCGAAACTGTCGGGCGACGGACGCTTCACGCAGCTGTGCCACAAGCTGATCCAGGAAAGATTCGGCGCGCCGCACGTATTGCTCACGACCTCGTGCACGTCGGCACTCGAGATGGCCGCGCTGTTGTGCGACCTCGAGCCGGGCGACGAGGTCATCCTGCCCTCCTTCACGTTCGTGTCGACAGCCAATGCCTTCGTGCTGCGCGGCGCGAAGCCGGTGTTCGTGGACATTCGGCGCGACACGCTGAACATCGACGAGCAGCTGATCGAGCAGGCGATTACGCCCCGCACACGCGTCATCGCACCGGTGCACTACGCCGGCGTCGCATGCGAGATGGACGTCATCAACGAGATCGCCGCGCGCCGCAGCTTGCGCGTCGTCGAAGACGCGGCCCAGGCAGTGGGCGCCACCTACAAGGGCGAGTTTCTGGGCACGCTCGGCGACTTCGCCGCCTACAGCTTCCATGAGACCAAGAACTTCGTGTGCGGCGAGGGCGGCGCATTCCTGGCCGCGAGCCGGCGCGACTTCGAGCGGGCGGAGATCGTGCGCGAGAAAGGCACGAATCGCAGCCAGTTCTTTCGCGGGCAGGTCGACAAGTACACCTGGGTCGATGTCGGCTCCTCGTATCTGCCGTCGGAGATTCTCGCTGCTTTCCTCTACGCGCAGCTCGAGCACATGCCGGAAATCGCCGGCCGGCGCCGGCACATCTACGAACGCTATCGGGCCGAGCTGCAGCCGCTCGCGGATCGCGGGTTGCTGACGCTACCCACGGTGCCGGCCGACTGCCGCAGTAACCATCATCTCTTTCACATCCTGCTTGCCGATCTGGATACGCGCACTGCGCTGCTCGATCATCTGAAGCGAGCGGGCATCCTGGCCGCGTTCCACTACGTGCCGCTGCACACCTCGCCCGTCGGCATGCGCTTCGGCTATCGCGCCGGCATGCTGCCGATCACGGAGGCCGTGAGCGACCGGCAGGTGCGGTTGCCTTTCTATGCGGGCATGAGCGAGGCGGACATCTCGACCGTCGTGGGCGAGATCGAGAAATTCCTACTGCGCTGAGTGCGCCGCTGCAGCGGGTTGCCGTTCGACGTTGCGGTACAACCACCACCAGCCGCTGCGCTTCACCAGCTCCACCGATGCGAGCCTGTCCTTGAACAGCGCCGCCGAGATGTCCCCGTCCGCCTTCACGATGAAGTAGTCGTACTTGTCGCCGCCGTGCAGCGTCCATTGAAACGCAGTCGGCACCCAGGCCATCGTCTCGGTCATCCTCGGCCCAGCGTCCTTCTTGTAGCGGACCATCGACGAGTAGAAATCGGCGAAGTTGAAATCGACGATGCCGCCGCGCCGCACCTGATACCAACCCGCGAAGTGCAGGTAGACCGGACCGGGGAACAGCGGGCTGCTGTTGTCGTAGATCATCGAGGCGACGGTCTTGCCAGGCTCGATGGCGGCAATCACCGGCTCGAGCGCTTCGGATTCGCGCGCGAAGGCAGCAAAGCGCCCGGCGTTCGCGAACAGCCAGATCGTGACCAGCACCATGCCGATCCAGTCGAGTCTGCGCGTGTTGCCGCTCGGCGCATCCCACGCCATCAGCCACAGCGGCACCAGGAAGATGCCGAGGCGGTGAAAGAAGAAGCCCGTGTTGAGCACGAACGCCGGAGCGCACAGGAAAACGACGAGCTCGAGCAGCACCGGTAACCAGCGCTCGGGCGCGCGATTGAACCGCGCGCCTGCCAGCGGCGGCAGCGC
>DATEML010000188.1:0-7195 GCA_035275585.1 Steroidobacteraceae bacterium
TTCTTCCTGCCGCCGGCGCTCGGCCGCAGCTTGCAGAGCCCGCCGGTCGAAGACGTGCTGTTCATGCGCGACGAAATGGCGAACGTCGCCTGGGCGATCGAGCGCAGCCTCGAAAGTCCCGTCGAACAGCCGGTGCTGCGCACCGATACGACGCCGCCGGCCGACAGCGCCGCCGACACTGGTGGAGCGGCGCCGGGCGACGCGTTGCCGCGCTATCTGCTGTCGACGACGGTGCCGAACCATTGGATCCCGCTCTTGCCTGTGCAGCTGCGCGAGGAGGGCAACGTCGTATCGCGACTCAGACGCGGCGCCGTGCTGCAGCCCGATGGCTCACAGGAGATTCACAAGGCCCAGGGTCGCATCCTCAACAAGGACCCGCACCTGCTGATGTTCGACGAGGAAGTGCCGCGCGAAGGCGTCCACGTCGCGCGCCACTATCAGCTGGCGCGCTGGATCGACGGCTCGACGTGGGCCTGGATGGCGCTGCGCAAGACGGTAGGGCGCGGCGAAGGCTCGAGCGGCCTGAGGTTCGACAGCGTCAACACGCAGGACTAAGATTCGCCGCGCACACTCCCAACAACAAGCAGAGGTGCGTGATGTTCGCGAAGCTATCTGCGGAGTTCATCGGAACGTTCTGGCTCGTCCTAGGCGGCTGCGGCAGCGCCGTGCTCGCGGCGGCCTTCCCGGAATTGGGCATCGGGTTCACCGGTGTCGCGCTCGCATTCGGCCTGACCGTCCTCACGGGCGCCTATGCGCTAGGGCCGATTTCGGGCGGCCATTTCAACCCGGCTGTGTCGGTGGGGTTGTGGGCGGGCGGCCGCTTCCCCGCATCGCAGCTGCTGCCGTACATCGTGTCGCAGGTCGCAGGCGCCGTCGCCGCGGCGGGAATTCTGTTCGTGATCGCGAGCGGTAAGGCTGATTTCAGTCTCGCAGGCGGATTCGCGTCGAATGGTTACGGCGAGCATTCGCCGGGCCACTACTCGATGACGGCGGCGCTGCTGACGGAAGTCGTGATGACTTTCATGTTCCTGATCGTGATCCTCGGCGCGACTCACAAGCGTGCGCCGGTCGGTTTTGCCGGCCTTGCAATCGGTTTGATGCTCACGCTGATCCATCTGATCAGCATCCCCGTAACGAACACGTCGGTGAACCCGGCGCGCAGCACCGGGCCGGCGCTCTTCGTCGGCGGCTGGGCCATGGCGCAGCTGTGGATGTTCTGGGTGGCACCGATCGTCGGCGCCGCCATCGCGGGATTCTTCTACAAGTCCGTGCTCGAAGGGGAGGCCGAAGCGCCGCCCGTGACAGGACGCGTGAAGGCGTGACGTCGTCGGCGTGATGTCGTCTTCGCGCTACTTCTTCTGGGTCCCGGAGAGCGCGGCGACGAGGCCAAGGCCGATGAACAACACCCCGCTGCCGTAGCGCTCGAACTTCAGGTAGCCGCGGCTGCGCTTGAGCCAGTCGCCGGCTGTGCCTGCGAGCAGGGCATAGGCGCTGTCGGTGCAGAATCCGAGCACCGCGAACACGAAGCCGAGCAGCGTAATCTGCATCGCGGCGTGGCCGCGACCGACATCGACGAACTGCGGCAGGAAGGCGAAGAAGAATAGCGCCGTTTTCGGATTGAGCAGGTTGACGACGAAGCCGTCGCGGAACAGCCGTGCGTGACTGTAGCGCGGCAGCTCGCCGTCCGCGCCGGCGGTCTCGGCTGGGCCGAAGATCTTCCGCAGGCCGAGCCAGATGAGGTACGCGGCACCCGCGTACTTCACGATGCTGAAGGCGAGGGCCGAGGAGAGCAGCAGGACCGACAGACCCAGCGCTGCGGCCAGCACATGGATGAACGTCGCGGTGTGAATTCCGAGCACGGAAACCAACCCCGCTCTGCGGCCCTGCGCGACGGAGCGCCCTACGATATAGAGAACCGCAGGACCTGGAATCACCAGCAGCACGAGGGCCGCGCCGGCGAATAGCGCCAGGTTCTGCCCGCTTGGAATCACCATTTCCATCGCTTACTCCGCACCCGCTCGTTGATCGCCGCATCAAGCCGTGCCGCCACGCGGCTGTCAAGCTGGTCTAATATCGCGCCATGGATTTCACCAAGCGTCTGCGTCCCGGCGTCCAGCGCGGCGAGATCACGTGCAGCATCCGCATCTGGCAGTCGCCGCGCGTGAAGGCCGGTAACCGCTACGCCTCCACGGGAGTGGGTCAGATCGAAGTCGACTCGATCGAGCCGATCGAGCTTGGGGACGTCACACCGGAGCTGGCGCGCGAATCGGGCTTCAACGGCGTCGTCGACCTGCTGAAGATCGCGAAGCACGGCAGCGGCACGAATGTCTATCTCGTGAGGTTTCACTACGTCCGGCCGGAAGCCGCGGGCAAGCGCAAGCCGGCGAAGGTGGCGACTCGCAAGGCGCCGAACGGCGAGAAGACGCGCGAGCGCATCGCGAAGATCGTCGAGCGGCTGCCGGAAGGCGAAGCCAAGCGCGTTCGTCAGCACATGAGCCTGGAGGTCCGCAACAAGCGCTTCGGCTGGTTCACGACCGACCATCACGGCGACGGTCGCGTCGACCTCAACTGCAAAGCCTCGGCGGACATGCACGACATCCTGCAGAAGCTGATGCCGAAGCACTTTCACGTGCCGAAGTACGTCGGCAACAAGGGCTGGGTCGGCATCTGGCTCGACCTGCCGAAAGTCGACTGGGCGGCTGTCGAGATGGCGTTGCGCGGCGCGTATGAGCGCGTTGCGCCGAAGAAGTTACTCGCTGAGCTGGACTGAGGTCGACGCTGCCTGCAGCAGCTCGCGAGCGCGGCTGATGACTGCAGTGCTGAATCCCTCTGGCAACCGCTCGTAAACCGACTTGAGTTCCGCGAAGTCCTTCTTGCTCACATCCGGCAATTCGCACAGCAGCGCGACCAGCCGAATCTCCATCCACAACGATCCCTGCGATCGTGCCTCAGCAAGCCCGCTTTCGAGCGAGCGACGCGCGGCTGCGACATCGCCGCGGCCGAGGTCGATGCGCGACTGCAGCATGAAGTGATAGTTGTACAGAATGCGCTCGCCGAAGCGGCGGCCGAGGCCGTGCGCCGTGTCGAGATACTTCTGCGCGCTGTCCCAATCCTGCGCCAGCACCGCCGCTTCGACCGCATAGCCGAGCACCTCGGAGCCGCCAGAGATCATGCCGAGGCGCTGGTTGTGCTCGAAGCCTTCGAGGATCAGACGCAGACCTTGCTGCGGCGAGCCGAGATAGGCCTCTGCCCAGCCGCGAACCCAACGGCTCGGTCCGTACGCCTGGCCGATGGCGTGATCGTCGACGAGCTTGCCCAAGGCCTCGGCGTGCTCCGCCACGCGATCCGGGCGTCGCATGCGCATCTCGAACATCGCTGCGCACCACAAGGCGATCGTGCGCGCCATCAGCTCGCCGCGTTGCCGGCCGCGCATCACCGCCGCATCCATCTGTGCGCGAGCCTGGTCGAAGTAGCCGAGATGCATCAGTGGGATTGCGAGATTCACGCGCAGGACGACGACAGGATCGGCGACGAAAGCTGTATGCGGAACGTTGTCGCCGAGCTGCGCGCAGACTTCCAGTCCACGTTCCAGGTAGCGACGCGCTTCAGTGTAGTTTGCCCGCATCGTATTGATGACGCCCAGCAGGCAGCACGCCGAGACGACCAGCAAGGCGTCGTCATGCGCGAGCGCCAGAGATTCGAGACGCTGCGACAACTGCAAGGCATCGTCGTACTCCGCGCGGATGTAGTACATCCACGCCAGTCCGCCGAGAACCTGCGCACGGTCGGGCGTGAGCGGCAGGATGTCGCACAGTTCGAGCGCACGACGATAGGCGATCTCGCCTTCCGCGGAGGCAAGGCCGAATTGCTGAGAGCAGGCAAGGCCGCGTACCGAGACCAGCGCGAACTCGAGCTCCAGTCGCTCGGTGCCCTCGGGGAGGCGCGGCAGCAACTTCAGCGCGTGCGAGCTGATGTCGATCGCCTCCTGGGGTGCGAAGTGTCCGAGCGCGCTGCGCGCCGCTTCGGCGTAGTAACGCAACGCCGGCGCATGCGCGAGCCCTGCCTCGTGCTGGGACGCGAGCTCAGCGGCAGTCGCCGCAATACCCGACGAGCGACCGCGTTCGAGCGCCGCGGCAACACGTCGATGCATCTGAACGCGAGTCGATGCACCCTGGCGCTGATAGAAGACGTGTCGATACAGCGCATGTCGAAACGCGAAGCGCGCATCGAGGGTGCCGTCCGGCAGTTCGATGATCGCGACATGCTGCAACCAGTACTGCCGCTGCGCGAGGTCGTCGCATTGCTGCGTGATCGTCTGCCGGTCCTGTCCCAGCATCTCGGCGAGCGTAGCGACGCGGAACTCGACGCCGCAGAAGCTCGCTGCTTCGAGCAGCCGCTGCATCTCTGGAGAGAGGCGCGCGATCTGCTTCTCGATCGCACCCGCAAGACTTTCGGGCACCGACCATGACATCGGGGCGGCTGACTGCGAAACATCGCTGCCTTGGGCGGCGAGATCATCGACGACATTCGCGATGAAGAGCGGCAGTCCGCCGGTGTGATCGTGCAGCTTGTGAATCAACGCTTCCTGGATGCCAGCGTCGGGCAGACGGCTCTCCAGGTACTGCGCGACTTCGACCTCCGAGAACGGATCGAGGACGACTTCTTCGCAGAGGCGATGCAGGCGCAGCTCCTGTCGCAGCTCTCTGAGCGGATGTGACTCCGCGATCACTTGCATCAGTCGATAGGTGCCCAGCCACATGAGCCGCGCGGGCGACGTGCGCCGCGCGAAATGATCGAGAAGCCGCAGCGTGGCGTTGTCGCTCCAGTGCAGGTCCTCCGTGAGGAAGAGCAGCGGATGCTGCGCAGTGAAGCGCCCCATGAGTTCCGAGATCTCGCGCACCTTGCGTTCCTGGTTTGCGCCGGAGAGGTCGCGATAGAGGGCTGCTCGCTCACCTTCGGGTATCAGCCACGGCAGTTGCACGAGCCACGTCGGTGCGAACTCGCGCATGAGGCTGATGAACTCCGGGTGAGTGCGGCACAGCGCGCTGACTGCTTCGAGGATCGGAAGATACGGCTCGCCCGCGCCGTACTGCTCGACGCACTGACCGCGGATGACTGTTACGCCGGGCAACTCGCTGATGAATTGCTCGACGAGTGTCGTCTTGCCGACTCCGGGGTCGCCGGCGATCCAGAATACGCAGCGGTTGCCGTTGACGACGTTGCGCCATGCCGCGTGCAACTTCGCGAGCGGCGCCGTGCGGCCGATCATCGCCGGGCGTGGCTCGGCGACGGCGGGTTTCACTTCAACGCCAGTCTGCGGTAGCGGCTGCGGCGCCGGACGCGCAGGCAGAGGTGCGCCGAGAATCACGCCAATGAAACGATAGCCGCGTCGCGATGCGGTTTCGATATAGCGCGGCTTGGCGACCGGATCCGCGAGAGCAGTGCGCACCTGGCTGATCGTCGTCTTCAGGACGGACTCGCTGACGTGCCGATGTCCCCAGACCGCATCGAGCAGATCTTCCTTTTTCGTCAGCTTGCCCGGCTGCCTTGCGAGCGTGCACAACACCGCAAAAGCCTTCGGCGGCAGAGCGACCGGACGGCCGGCCCTGGTGAGCAGAGCGTTCTCCTCGTCCAGCTCGAACTCGTCGAATCGCAGCGGTCCGGAGGCGACGTCGCTCATGGAGGCTCATTATATAGACAATGTCTGCACGTATAATCGGGACGCCATGAGCCCCAAGCGCCTGCTGCTGATTCTCGCGATCCTGTTCTCCTGCGTGGGCTGCGACCAGGCGACCAAGTCGGTTGCCAAGGCATACCTCTTGGAGACGCAACCGGTGATCCTGCTCGGCGATACCGTCCGGCTGGAGCTTGCGAGGAATTACGGCGCGTTCCTCAGCCTCGGATCGGCGATCGGCGAATCGTCCCGCGGCATGCTGCTGTCGGCTGTGGTCGGCCTGGTGTTGGCGGCGCTGCTGGTCTACCTGTTCGTATCCAGGCCGCAGAACCCTCTGATCGGCGTGGCCATCGCGCTCATCGTCGGCGGCGGCGTGAGCAATCTCATCGATAGGCTGCGTTACGGCGGCTACGTGGTGGACTTTCTCAACGTCGGTATCGGCTCGCTGCGCACGGGCATCTTCAACGTCGCAGATATGGCGATCATGGTCGGCGTCGTGCTCTGGGCGTTGAGCGACCGCCTTTGGCGCAAGCCCGTGTAGGTTGGGCTCAGCCCAACATCCGAAGAGTCGGGCTGAAGCCCGACCTACACTGCAACTTGCTGCGCTTCCTTCGCGTTATCCCGCACCGGATACGCCGCAGGAGGCGAGCATGGGCGCTCAGATCGTCCGCTTTTTCAGTCTGCTGTTTGTCGGGCTAGAGCTGGCACCCGGGCTGGCCCACGTGCTGCAGCTGCCGCACAAGATCGGTCTGTCGGGCGACGACTATCTTCGGGTGCAGCAACTTTACGCGGGCTGGGCGTGGCTCGGCGTCGTCGTTCTGGGGGCGCTGATTTCCACCTTCCTGCTCACGATCCTGGTGCGCAACCGGTTGCGGCAATTCGCGCTCGCGTGCATTGCGTTCGGCTCCGTGCTCGTCACGCAAGTGATCTTCTGGATGTTCACGTTCCCCGTGAATCAACAGACGCAGAACTGGACCACGCTGCCCGAGAACTGGATGGCGCTACGGGAGCGCTGGGAGTACTCGCACGCAACCGCGGCCGTGTTCGATCTGATTGCGTTCGTCGCAGTCGTGTTCGCTGTGCTGGCGGCCGTCGGTCATCGCGAGGACACGCCGACGGCGCGTCGTGCCGCGCCCGGTGAAACGCCCATCAGCCGCTTGAATGCACGGCTGAACGCGGCTTCGGACTCGTAACCCAGTTTGCCCGCGAGCTGACCGACGGCGTGCAACGCGCACTCGGACGCGCGCCACGGGATTTTGCCGACTACGCACGCCGCGCCGCGGCGAGCGGCGCGTGGAAAACCACGAAGGAGTGAAATGAAAAACCCTCCCCCGATTTACGGGGGAGGGCTGTCGGGGCGATCAGCGCATCAATGCCAATCATCAATGCCAATCGTTGCGATCCTGGAATTCCTTCGCCTGGCGCTCGGCGTCCTCACGACTCAGGCCATACCGCTCCTGCAGTTTGCCCGCGAGAATTTCCGACTTGCCTTCGAGCTCGTCGATCTCGTCGTCGGTGAGT
>DATEML010000189.1:0-6618 GCA_035275585.1 Steroidobacteraceae bacterium
CTGATCCAGCGCAGCATGATCCGGCTGATGCAGATGTTCCCGCGCACCTCCATCCAGCAGTCCGACATCGACGAGTTCAACCGGCAGATGAGCTCGGAAATCGAGCACATCCGCGATTTCATCGTGCTGCACTATCATGTCACCGATCGCCAGGACACGCCTTTCTGGCGGGCCGTGCGCAACATGAGCATTCCGGCCTCGCTTCAGCACCGCATCGATCTGTTCCGCGAGACCGGCCGCGTCTTCCGCGTGCCGAACGAGCTGTTTGCGGAAAACTCATGGATCCAGGTCATGCTCGGCCAGGGCATCATGCCGCGGCAGCATCATCCGGTCGCCGACCTGATGGGCGATGAGGAGCTGTCGCAGTTCCTCGAGGGAATTCGCGCGAAGGTCGATCGCACGGTGATGCAGCTGCCGAAGCACCAGACCTATGTCGAGCAGTACTGCAAGGCACCGGACCTGCGCCGCGGGGTCGGCTAGTGAAGCGTGCGTCGGCCAACATGTATGAGGTCGCGAAGCTCGCGGACGTGTCGATCGCGACCGTCTCGCGCGTCGTCAACAGCGACTCGCGCGTCACGGAGAAGACGCGGCAGACAGTCCTGTCGGCGATGCACAAGCTCGGTTACCAGCCGAATTCGATCGCGCAGTCGCTCGCGACCCGCACCTCGAACAGTGTCGGCGTGCTGGTCTCGGAGCTGCACGGTGCCTTCTACGGCGCGATGCTGAGCGCGATCGAGGAAACGCTGCGCGCCGCCGGCAAGTTCGTACTGGTCGCAACCGGTCACAATCGCGAGGACCAGGAGCGTGAGGGCATCAGGTTCCTCGTTGGCCGCAACTGCGACGCGCTGATCGTGCACGTCTCCGGGCTGTCCGACAAATTCCTCGTCGAGCACAACAAGTCGAAGACGCCGATCGTCGTCGTCAACCGCAAGGTTCGAGGCATTGCGGATCGCTGCTTCAGCCTCGACAACGAGCTCGGCGGCTACCTCGCCGCGCGCTCCCTCCTGGAGGCGCAGCACCGCAGGATCGCTTATATCTCCGGTCCGCTCGGCTGGACCGACGCCCAGCAGCGCCTGCAAGGCCACAAGCGCGCGCTCGCGGAGGCGCGCGTAGCCTTCGACGAGCGTTTGCTGTACGAAGGTGACTACCACGAGACGGGCGGCAGCCGGGCGCTCAATCATTTGCTCGGCACCGGCATTCCGTTCACCGCCGTGGTCTGCGCGAACGACGAGAGCGCAGCCGGCGCGATGTCGGCTGCCCACGATCGCGGTCTGAAGCTTCCCGACGAGTTGTCTATCGTCGGCTTCGACAATGCCCCGATCTCGCGCTACATCTATCCGAAGCTATCGACCGTCCATTACCCGATCAGCGACATGGGCCACATGGCCGCGCGCTGGGTCCTGCAGAACGTCTACCAGCACGAAAATCTCGACGTTCGGCAGCGCGTCTTCAAGCCGAACTTCGTCGGTCGTGACTCGGTTTCTCCGCCGGGCTGACCGGCGAGCGGTGCGGTGCTAGGCCGCACGACGCTGCGTCGCCCTGAGCACCTCATATACATGCCTCACGTCTTCCACGAGATCGAAGGCAGGCGCCATCCGCTTCGAAATGGCGGGCCACCAGGTGCGAGAACGCTGATAGCTGTCGACAAAGAACCGACCGATGATGATGTAGATCCCAGCAAGGACGAACGGAATCCCCCACAGGGCGAAGAACACAGGAGCATCCTTCTGCTGGAGCACGGAGTACTCCCAGAAGAACGCAAATCCGCCCCAGAGCAGGCTGAAAGGAATCGCGCCTGAGCGCCTCATGAGGCTCACTACCTTGAAAGCTCAAGTGCAAATCCACGAGTTGTTTTCGACGAGAACTACTGCGTGGCGTCGGCAGACTGCGGCGGCAAGATGATGCCGTGGCGAGTGGACCGCAGCAATTCAACCATTTCCGTACTCACGACGGGCTTGCTATGCAGATACCCCTGCGACTGGTCGCAATCCATATCCCAGAGCAGGCCCAGCTGCTCGAAGGTCTCGACGCCCTCGGCCACGACGGTCATGTTGAACGAACGTGCGAGCGAGATGATCGTGCGCACCAGCACCCTGCCCGACCGATCGTCCGGCCGCAGGCGGGCGACGAAAGAGCGGTCTATTTTCAGCGTGTCGATCGGCAGGTCTGCGAGCCGACTGAGTGACGAGTAGCCCGTGCCGAAATCGTCGATAGCGATCTTCGCGCCTGCGGCGCGCAGTCGTTCGAGCTTCCTCAGCGTGGCATCCGAGTCGTCGATCAACGTGCCTTCGGTGATCTCCACGTCGAGGCCGCAGTTGGTGCTGGCCCAGGAGCCGGTCAGCTTGGTGAACCGGGACAGGAAGTCCGCGCGTCGCAGTTGTACGGGCGAGATGTTGACGGCGACGCGAACCGGCGGCAGACCGTCACGCCGCCACTGCTGGCAGTCCAAGGCAGCACGCTCCAGGACCCAGTCGCCCACTTCGACGATCAGCCCTGTCGATTCGAGCAGAGGAATGAATGCCGCGGGCGAGATCAATCCTGCCTCGGGATCGCGCCAGCGGATCAGAGCTTCCACGCCCTCTATGCGGCGCGTCTTCACGTTGACTTTGGGCTGGTAGTGCAGCTCGAACTGCTGCTGTTCCAGCGCGACGCGCAGCTTGTGCTCGAGCGTCAGTCGCGCCACGACCTTGGAGTGACGCTCTACATCGAAACGTAGATGCTTCTCTCCCGAAGCCTTGGCCGCGCGCAGCGCCGTCTCCGCATTCTGCACCAGCACGTTGGCGTCGCTGCTGCCGTCCGTCTGAACGGCTATTGCCGACTTCACCGGCACCGGCAGCTCGCATCCTTCGAGCTGAAAGGGTCGCGCAAACACTGCCGTGATCATCTCCTGCAGCGGGTCCGGTGCGGCGGCGCCCGCCTGCGAAGGAACGTTCAGCACGACTGCGAACGTGCCGCCGTCGAATTGCGCGAGTAACTCACCGTCCTGGACATGCCGGCGCAGGCGATCAGCGACGTGCTGCAGGAGCAGGTCCCCGATGTGTCGCCCGAACGAGTCGTTGATGATGCTGAGTTGCTCGATGTCGACAATGGCCACTGCGCTGCGCTGTGGCCCGCGCGCGGATTTGCCCATCAGCCGACCGAGGCGTTCGCAGAACAGCGCACGCCTCGCCAGGCCGGTCTGCGGGTTGAAGTAAGAGAGGAAGCGCACGGTGCTGTCCTTCTGCAGGTACTGCACGGCGAAGGAGAGATTCGCCGCGAGCTCGCGCAGCATGCGCAATTCGTGATCGCTGACGACCTGCGCTTCCGGAGCGGCCAGCAGCAGCACACCGATAGTGGTCTTGTCGACGACGAGCGGTAGCGCGACGACGGAACGGCAGCCCGCCTGCACCAGGCCAGAGTGCAAGACGCTGTCGAGTCCGGCAGCGGCGATGTCGTTGGAAGCGAATACCTTACCGTCCTGCATCACGCGATCCGCGATGCCGACGCTCTGGCCAGCGCTCTCCGCGAGCGCGGCACACAGCATGTCCGTGCGCGCTTCGTCGACACCGAACCAGGCAGTGGGCTGAACCTGCTGCGCCCCGCCCCTGCGGAGCATCACGACCGCATGCGCATAACCTCCTGTCTTGACCGCAAAGCGACAGGCCTCCTGCAGCAGCTCCTTCCGGTCGCGAATGCGCGGGACCAGACTGTTGATACCGCTCAACATCCGCAGCACTCGGGTCAGGCGCGCGATTCGATCCTCCTGCTCGCGCCGTTCCGTCACGTCGCGCTCAGCGCCACGAAAACCGGTCAGGCGTCCATCCTCGAACAAGGCGAGTACGTTGTGCTCCAGCCAGCGATAGTGGCCGTCGCGATGTCGCCAGCGATAGGTGGCTCGCGACGCGTAGCGTTGCGCGGGGCTGAGTCCGCCGACGGCGAGTTCTGCCGCCGCACGGTCTTCCTCGTGCAGGTGATCGAGCAGCTGCGTGCCAAGAATCTGCTGCGGCGCATAGCCGAGAATGGCGGCGACGGACTCGCTGCTGAAAACGAAGCGCCGCTCAGCATCGAGCTCCCAGATCCAGTCCTGGGCCGTCGCTACTATGTCGCGCAGCCGCTGCTCGATGGCGCGCCGTTCCCGGCGCGCAGCCGCCTCGTTGATCGCGCGATTCACCGCCGGTACGAGCCGCTTCAGGTTGGTCTTGATGATGTAATCAGACGCGCCGCGATGCAGAGCCTCGATCGCTCGCTCCTCGCCGATCGTTCCGGAGACGAAGATGAATGGCGTATCGAATGCGTGCTCGCGCACGATCTGCAGCGCGCTCAGGCCGTCGAACTGCGGCAGGCTGAAGTCGGATAGAACGACGGTCGGCGCGAAGTCCTTGAGCGCCGCCCGCAGTGCATCCTCCGTCTCCACGCGCTGCCAGCGAAAGGCAAAGGCCGCCCGCTGCAGCTGATGCACGATCAATTCGGCTTCGACGTCGACATCCTCGACGAGCAGCACACGCGCCTCCGCGGTTGCCGATTCCATCGAGCTTGTGCCGTCGCTGGCATTCGGGTCGCGACGGGCCGTAGGTGTCGAGCTCATGTTCCTCTGTCTCCGGACGAAATTCGCCCTGAAATTTGCGCGGAAACTAGCGCGCAGCGCCCGGCCGCCGTGTGACCCAACACCCAATATCCGTTCTGGCTCGATCGCGGTTTTCCACAGAGTGAGAGCGCTGTCACCGCATTTGGGCAGTGCGGCGCGCCATGTTCGGGGCACATGCAATGTTCGAGGTCCACGGAACAAGCGCCGGAAAATTGACGCTCGGGTTGTCGATCGGGGAATCTCATGAACAGGACGCTCATCAGTGTCGCCCTAGCGGCTTGCCTCCTCCCGGCAACGCAGGCGGCTGCTCAATCGACCCGCGCATTGAAGGACCTCTCGGTCGATGAGCTGTTGAATCTCCGGGTGACCTCCGTTTCCAAGCGCAGCGAGCCGCTCTCGGACGCTGCCGCGTCGATCTTCGTGCTGACCTCGGAAACCATCCGTCGCAGCGGTGCCACCACTCTCACGGAAGCCTTGCGCCTCGCGCCGAACCTGCAGGTCGCGCGTATCGACGCGGTGCAGTACGCGATCAGCGGCCGCGGTTTCAACAACGCGATCGGCAACAAGCTGCTGGTGCTGATCGACGGGCGCACTGTCTACACCCCGCTCTACTCCGGCGTCTTCTGGGACCAGCAGGATGTGATGCTGGAGGATGTGGACCGCATCGAGGTCATCACCGGCCCCGGCGCGACGCTGTGGGGCGCCAATGCCGTGAACGGCGTGATCAACGTGATAACGCGCTCAGCATCAGATACAACCGGCACGCTGGTGGTCGCGGGTGCAGGCGACAACGAGCGCAGCGGCGCGGCGCGCTTCGGCACCGAGGTCGGTACCGGTGCCATTCGCTTCTACGCCAAGTACGCGGAGTGGGACCACACCACCCGCACGACTGGCGCCGCTGCCCTCGATGACTGGAAACGCGCACAAGTCGGCTTCCGCTCCGACTGGGATGCCGGCGAGAGTACCTTCACGTTTCAGGGCGACGCCTACGACGGCAACTCGCAGGATCGGGGAATCGCCGGGCCGTTCGTCCTCGGCGACATTGCCGTGTCCGGCCTCAATCTGCTCGGCCGTTGGCAGCATACGCTGAGTGGCGGCTCCGACGTTCAGCTGCAGGCGTACTTCGATCACTCCACCCGCGACGACTTCCTGTTCTTCAAGCCGAAGGCGGATATCCTCGACGTCGATTTCCAGCACGCGATCGACGCCGGCGAGCACCGGGTCGTCTGGGGTGGCGGCTACCGCTACGCCAAGGATGACATCGGCGACGGCCTGGTCACTACGTTCGTCCCCAAGAGTGACACGCTGCAGTGGGGCAATCTGTTCGTGCAGGACGAAGTGAGTCTCCGCGACTCGCTGCGCGCGACGATCGGCCTCAAGCTGGAGAGCAATGACTATACCGGGGTGGAGTATCTGCCCAGCGCCCGCCTGGCCTGGAAGCTCGCCGCAAATCGCCTGCTATGGGGTTCCCTGTCGCGCGCGGTGCGCGCCCCCGCGCGATTCGATCGCGACGTACGCTTTCCAGCCACGCCGCCCTTCGCCGTCGTCGGCGGTCCGAATTTCGAATCGGAAGTGGCCGACGTCGTCGAGCTCGGCTATCGGGCCCAGCACTCCGAAACGTTCAGCTATTCGCTCACCGGCTTCGTGCATTTCTGGGATCGTCTGCGCAGCGGCAGCGCGCTGCCGGTAGAACTCGAGAACAAGATCGAAGGCACCGTCCAAGGCGTCGAAGCGTGGGCCGAGTATCGGCCGGTCGAGTTCTGGCAGCTGTCGGGCGGCGTCACGTATCTTCAGGAGAGCCTGCGGCTGAAGGCCGGCAGCAACGATCCTGTCGGAGTGGACAACCCGACGCTGCGCAACGATCCGGATTATCAGTGGCAGCTGCGCTCCAGTTTCGATCTGCCGCACGATTTCCAGTTCGATCTGCAGCTGCGCAGGGTCGACGCATTGCCGAACCCGCAGGTGCCCGCCTATGCCGAGCTGGACGTCCGCCTGGCGTGGCTGGTCGGCAATGGGCTCGAGCTCGCCGTCGCAGGTCGAAACCTGCTGCACGA
>DATEML010000190.1:0-2423 GCA_035275585.1 Steroidobacteraceae bacterium
GGCCACACGGTCGCGCTCGGCGTGTTGTGGCAGGACAATGTGAGCTACCTGTTCCACGCGCCGCCCGGCATCGAAGCTTCGCGCGGACTGGGCCGCATCGGCCTGCTGCCCGCGACGACCAGCGGCATCGGCATCGTGCTGTTGTCCGAGTACGACGACGACGATGTCCGTGAGCTGTACAAGGAGCGCGAGCTGCCGATGTTTCCCGAAGGCATCGAGCAACTCCTCGCGAAGCTCGCCGAGGTGCGCCGGCTCGGTTACGCGCGCGTGCACGTCGCCGACGCGCGCGATCATCACGTCGTCGCCGTGTCGACCGGAGATCCAGCGCATGCCGGCGTAGCAATGTCGGGCTGGATTCCCGAAGCCGCGACCGCACAGCTCGTCGACGCACTGCGCGCTGCTGCAACCGAAATCGGCGGATAGAGATGCACGCACCCGCATCGACCACTGACGCCGCGAGCGTGCGCGTCAGCAAGCTGCGCTGGGCGATCCTGGCGATGCTGTTCGCGGCAACCGTGCTCAACTACGTCGACCGGCAAACCCTGTCTATTCTGGCGTCGCAGGTGCAGAAGGATCTCGGCATCGACGATCTCGGCTATGCGCGCATCGTCCAGTACTTTCTGATCGCCTACGCCGTTTCGTATCTCGGCGCCGGCTGGGTGACCGACAAGCTCGGCGCGAAGCTGACGCTCGCGCTGTTCCTGGGCTGGTGGTCGCTGGCGAACATGGCGACGGGTTGGGTGCGCAACGCGGCCCAACTGGGGTTCGCGCGGTTGATGCTCGGCATCGGCGAGCCCGGCGTCTACACCGCCGGCCCGAAGGCAGTCGCCGAGCATTTTCCGGCGCAGGAGCGTGGCTTCGCGATCGGCGTCTATACCGCCGGTGCGATGATCTGCGCGACGATCGCGCCGCCGCTGATCGCGTGGCTGGCATTGCAGTACGGCTGGCGCGCCGCGTTCGTCGTCACCGGTGCAGCCGGCTTCGTGTGGCTCGCGGTCTGGCTGCTGGTCTATCGCAGTCCGGACGGCGCGGAGCCGGCGCGAACGAAGGAGCCGATTCAGTGGGGCGCGATCCTGCGCGACCGCAGCGTGTGGGGCCTGGCGGTCGCGCGCATGATCGCGGACCCGGTCTGGTACTTCTATCTGTTCTGGTTTCCGAAATACCTGACGGACGACCGCGGCATGGGACTGGTCGAGGTCGCGAGTCTCGCCTGGCTCGTGTATCTCGCGGCCGACCTCGGCAGCATCGGTGGCGGCTGGTTTTCGGGTCGACTGATCCGCGCCGGCATCGCGCCGGCCAGAAGCCGCCTGATCGCGATGACCTGCGCGGCGGCTGTCGCACCCGTCGGCATGCTGATCTCGCTGCGGTTCGGCATCGCGCCGACGATCGCGCTCGGTGCGCTCGTGGCGTTCGCGCATCTCGTCTTCCAGATCAACATCGGCGTGCTGGTCGTCG
Source organism: Steroidobacteraceae bacterium (assembly GCA_035275585.1). GTDB lineage: Bacteria > Pseudomonadota > Gammaproteobacteria > Steroidobacterales > Steroidobacteraceae > Steroidobacter. Next base: position 1,456 of record DATEML010000190.1, read on the forward strand.
ACATCTATCCGATGCGCCACGTCGCGACGGTCTTCGGACTGATCGCGGCAGGCAGCGCGCTCGGCGGCTTCGCGTCGACGCAGCTCGTCGGTCAGCTCGCCAGCACGCACGCTTACGGCAGACTCTTCCTGCTGATGGGCATGCTGCACCCACTGGCGCTGGCTGTGGCCTGGAGCTCGCTGAGAGGCAGAAAGAATGAGCAGCATCTCTGAATTCGACGCCGCGCTGGCCCGCTGTCCGCTCATCGCGATCCTGCGCGGTGTCACGCCGGACGAGGTCGTGGTCGTCGGCGAAGCGCTGTTCGACGCGGGTTTCCGCCTCATCGAAGTGCCGTTGAACTCGCCCGATCCGCTGGACAGCATCGCGCGACTCGCACAAGCGTTCGCAGGTCGCGCGGTAATCGGTGCGGGTACGGTGCTGCGCGCCGCGGATGTGGCGGCGGTCAGTGCAGCGGGCGGCACGATGATTGTCGCGCCCAACACAAATGTAGAAGTGATCGCCGCCACCCGCACAGGTGGCCTGGTTTCACTGCCGGGAGTCGCTACGCCGAGCGAAGCGTTTGCCGCACTGGACGCGGGAGCGACGGCGCTGAAGCTGTTTCCGGCAGAAGGCGCAAGCCCTGCGGTGCTGAAGGCGATTCGCGCGGTGTTGCCCGCCGGCGTGCGCGTGCTTCCCGTCGGCGGCATCACGCCGGGGAACATGGCGCCCTGGGTCGAGGCCGGCGCCGCCGGCTTCGGTATCGGCTCGGCGCTCTACTCGCCGGGCGTCGGGCCAGACGAGATCGCGCGCCGGGCGCGGGCGTTCATCGCGGCGTGTCCGCGCGACCGAGGTAGCGGTCGAACCAGTCGGTGACGTCCGCGGCGACGCGGTTCGGCGGTAAAGTGAAGTGCCCGTTGTCGTATGCGATCTGCGCCTTGTCGGCGGCTCGCGTGCCGAGAAGCTCGAACGTGCGCTTCTGCGACTGCTCG
>DATEML010000191.1:0-20362 GCA_035275585.1 Steroidobacteraceae bacterium
GACACGGGCCATTCGCCGACGAGCCCGCGAATCGCCGTGGCGATCGGCCGCGCGGCGACGATGAATCCGAGGCGTAAGCCAGCGAGGCCGAAGAACTTGCCGAACGAGCGCAGCACGATGAGGCGCGGTGCCTCGTCGCTACCGGCTTCGGCTGCGACGCTCACTTCAGGCATCACGTCCGCGAAAGCTTCGTCGACGATCAGCATGCCGCCGTGCGTGTGGAGCGAGTCATGCAGCGCGAGCAATTGCGCACGCTCGACGATGTGCCCGTCGGGATTGTTGGGATTGACGATCGTGAGGCAGGTCGCTCGCTGCGCATGCGCATGCGCGTGCGCTTCGTCGCGACCGATCGTTTGAGTCAGCACGCCGCAGCGCGTCCACGCGTCGGCGTGCGATCCGTAGGTCGGCCCGATGACTACGGCCGCTTGCAGCTTCACGATCTGCGGCAGGAGCCGCAGCGCGCATTCGGTGCCGGCGGTCGCAACGACGCGCGCCGGATCTTCCACGCCGAATGCCGCAGCCGCGAGCGCTTCGAGGCGCGCGAGCTCAGTAGGGTCGGGCAGTCGATTGCGCGCGCGCTGCGAAGCCCGCGGCGCAGGATAGGCGCTCGGATTGATGCCGGTCGAGAGATCCACCCACGGCTGCGGCACGTCCGGGAACAACGAGCGCGCAACGCCGAGCCGCCCGCCGTGGTGGGCAAAGCGGCCCGCTGCGATCTGCGTGTCCGTGTGCACTAGAAACTCTGTCGCACTCCCACGAACAATCCGCGACCCGGCGTGCCGTAGCGCGCGATGGTCTCGTACTCCTCGTCGAATGCATTTTCGAGCCGGCCGTACAGCTCCAGGTCGTCGCGCAGCGCGAATGACGCGCGCAGATCGACCACGGTGTAGGCATCGTTGACCACAGTGTTCGCAGCGTCGTCGAAGCTGCGCCCCGCGTGAGTGACTGCAACGGTCGAGGTCAGGCCGAACGGCCAGTCGTACGTCAGCTCGCCGTTGAACGTCTGGCCGGGACGCCGCGCCAGCTCGAGACCGAAGTTCTCGCTGCCGCGATTCTCCGTGTCCATGTCGGTGTAGTTCGCGTTGAAGCGCAGCCGCTCGCCGAGATGCGCGACCAGCTCGAGCTCGAAGCCGTGCGTCTCGGTCTTCTGCACGTTGTCGTAGAAGCCGAACGGATGCGTCGCGCAACGCGGGTCGTCGGCCGGGAAGCAGGAGACGAAGTCGATCATGCTGCGCGTGTTGCGGCCGAAGTACGTCGCCGACAGCACCAGCGCTTCGTTCAGCAGGTGTTGCTCGATGCCCGCATCCCACGCGTCGGCGCGCTCCGGCGCGAGCTCTTCGTTGCCGAATTCACTGAACAGCTGGAACAGCGTCGGCGCCTTGAAACCTTCCCCGTAGGTTGCACGCACGATGGTCGTCGGCGTGGCAGCCCACGCGAGCGTCGCGCGACCGGTGGTCTCGCTACCGAACGTGTCGTGGTCGTCGTAGCGCATGCCGCCGGTGAGTGACAGCGTCTCGATCGGCGAAACTGTCAGCTGTGCGTAGATGCTATCGAGCCGCGCGTCGTGTACGAGCGGCACCGGATTCGGATCGAATGTGCTCGGCGAACGGGTATCGAGCTCCGAACGCTCGGATTCCAGGCCGAACACGCCGCCGATGCGGTCGGTGAGCGTCAGCGTGCCCTGGTACTCCCAGCGCTTGTTGCTGCCGCTCGCGTCGAATGTCGTCCGCACCGGCGAGTCCGGATCGATGTTCTCGCGATCCGTGTCGGTGTACGCGAAGCCGAAGCGGTTCTGCAGCTTGCCGCCGAACGTGGTCGCGTTGACGCCGGTGTATGCCACGAGCTCGTCCGTATCGCCGTACTCGCGCGTATCGGTGAGCTCGAAGTTGGGAGGCGGAAAGCCGTCGAAGTCAGTGCGGCCGCTGTTATATGTGGTGCGCAGCTCGGCAGACACCGTATCGGTGATTCGCCAGAGTCCGCGCACGTTGGCGCCGACATTGCGATAGCCGTCTTTCTCGCGGCCGCCGCGATCGTCGTTCAGTGCGGAGATACCGTCGGTCGTGAGGTACTGGCCCGCGACGCGCCACGCGAAGCGCTCGCCGCCGGCCTCGGCGCGTGCTTGCACCGTCGCAGAGCCGCGCTCGCCGGCCTCGGCGGAATACGAAGCCAGCAGCGGTCCGTCGGGAACCGTCGTGACGACGTTGATGACACCGCCGATCGCCTGGCTGCCCCACAGCGTCGATTGCGGCCCGCGCAGCACTTCGATGCGCATGTAGTCGCCAGTCAGCAGGTTGCCGAAATCGAAGCCGCCGCCGGCCGAGGAGGGATCGTTGAGCTTGACGCCGTCGATCAGCACGACGGTCTGGTCGGACTCCGCGCCGCGGATGCGCAGCTGCGTCGACGTGCCGAGGCCGCCATTGCGACTCACGGTGATGCCGGGCGTCGTTGCCAGTAGTTCCGAGACGGCGAGCTTCTGGCTGGCGCGAACTTCGTCGGGTTCGATCAGCGTCACCGAGTCGCCGACGCGCGAGAGCAGCTGCTCTTCGCGGTTCGCGGTGACGACGACGCGCTCGAGCTCGTCCTGCTTCGGCATATCGGCGCCGAACACGGCGCCGGTCGGCGCGAGCAGGCATGACAACACCCAGGGAACGGAACGCAATGAAGCGGATGAAGCGGACATGGTGCGAAAGCTCCGGAAAGACTGCTTAACCCCCGGCCATCTCTGGCCCGGACCGGTCGTCGCTCGGGAACTCCCGCTCGTTCAGCACACCCCGGCTGAGCGATGGACGACAGCGGCAAGCAGGTCTCCTGGCTCGTGGCTGAAGTCCGCTGCGTCACCTTCCCGGGTCCGGCAGTCGTCTGCCAGGTCCAGTGGTCTCGACGCGCGGCGCACCACTTACAGTTGCGGGGGCAGCCCGGGCGTTACACCCGAGTTCCCTTTGAATCCCACAGGGGGAACTTGTCGCGCGCGGCGAGGATGAGCTGCAGGCGCTTTTCCGTCAAGGGGAGCGGGTCAGGCTTCAGCCTGACATTCGTCGCGCTTATGGCAGCTCGGCCTGAGTCGCCAGCAGCGCCACGTAGAACGCGGCTTCAGTGATCTGCTGGGCCGCGCCCAACGTGTCGCCGGTGTAACCGCCGATCCGCTGCACGCACCAGCGGAACAACAGAACCAGCAACACGAGAGCGACGACAACAGCGATGATCGCGCTGCGGCCGCACAGCACGAGGGCAGGTAGTCCGAACAGCGCTGCGATGAGCACGTCGCGACGCTTCACACTTGTTACTACTGGCCCGGCCCGTGAGCGCTCGGCGCTGCCGGCGTAGCGACCGGCGAAACTGACGAGCACCGCGCACAGCCGAGAGAACGCGTGCGCGGCGACGAGTGCAGCCATCGCTGTCCAGACCGGCATCAGGCTCAATGCAGAGATCTTCAGCAGCAGCGTGAGGATCAGCGCGATCGCGCCGAAAGCGCCGATGCGAGGATCCTTCATGATTTCCAGCGCCCGCTCGCGCGTCGCGCCGCCGCCGAGTCCGTCGCAGGTGTCGGCAAGCCCGTCTTCGTGAATCGCGCCGGTCATGAGGACCGTGACGATCGTCGCGAGAATCGCCGGCAGCGGCGCGGGCAGCGCCTGCGCCGCGAGCCACAATGTCGCCGCACCACTGGCGCCCACGACGAGTCCAATGGCCGGAAAGTAGCGAACCGCACCCGCGAGCTGCTCCTGCGCATGTCCGACCCACGCAGGCACACGAATGCGCGTGAAGTACTGCACGGCCGTGAGCAGCAGGCGGATCTCAGCCATCGTGCGCTCTGTTGGCAACACCGGCGGATTCGAAGCTCGCCATCTCCGTCATGAGTCGTGCCGCCGAGTCGATCAGCGGCCAGGCCAGCGCCGCGCCCGAGCCTTCGCCGAGACGCAGGCGAAGATCGAGCAAAGGCCGTGCCTGCAGGTGTTCGAGCAGGTTGCGGTGCCCGGTTTCCGCCGAGCAGTGACTGAAGACGCAGTGTGCGCGGACGCGCGCATCCATTTCCGTCGCGAGCAGCGCGGCGACGCTTACCGCAAAACCGTCGACGACCACGATGCAGCGATGCCGCGCGACTTCCAGCATCGCGCCGGTGAGCATCGCGATCTCGAAGCCGCCGAACTCGACCAGTGTTTCGAACGGCGACAGAGCCTGCGGACAGCGGGCCGAAGATTCCGCGAGCAGCTGTCGCTTGCGTTCCAGCTTCGCGTCGTCGAGCCCGGTGCCGCGGCCCACGCAAGCGGTGAGCGGCCAGCCGGTGCGACGATGCAGCAGCAGCGCCGCGCACGCGGTGTTGCCGATGCCCATCTCGCCGAGCAGCAGCGCATTCGAGCCGCGAGCTATCGCGTCCGTCGCGAACGTGCGGCCGATCTCGATCGCGCGCGTGCATTGATCCGCGCTCATCGCCGGCTCCACCCGGAAATTGCGCGTGCCCGGCGCGATCCAGCTCGGCGGCTGCGCCTTGCGCGACGCAGTCGCGATGACGCCCGCGTCCACGACGGTCAGATCGAGCCCGTGCTGATGCGCGAGCACGTTGATCGCGGCGCCCTCGTTGCGATAGTTCTCCAGCATCTGCGCCGTGACTGCCTGCGGATAGGCACTGACGGAATCCGCTGCGATGCCGTGATCGGCGGCGAACACGAACACGGCCGGCGCACGCATCACCGGTGTTTCGGTCTGCAGGACCGAGCCGAGCTGGACCGCGAGGTCTTCGAGCGCGCCGAGCGAGCCCTGCGGCTTGGTGCGAGTGTCCAGCCGGCGCTGCAGCGTCTGGGTGGTTATCATTGCGGTCATGGAAGCCTCCCCGATGCATCCGTATCGCTCGAACGGGCGCACATCATGCCTGAACGACATCTGATTCTGGGCGGCGCGCGCTCCGGCAAGACAAATCATGCGATTACGCTCGCTGCGAGCCTGGCCGCGGCGCGGCGACTGCCCGTCGTGTACGTCGCGACCGCGGAGGCGCTCGACAACGAGATGCGGGAGCGGATCGCCCGACATCGCGCCGAGCGGCCGCAATCGTGGCAGACGATTGAAGCACCGCACGCGCTGGCCGCCACGCTGTCTGTGCAGCCGCCGGCGATTCTCCTGGTCGACTGTCTGACGCTATGGCTTTCGAACGCGCTACTGCTCGACTTCGACGAAGCGCAACCGAATGCAGCGGTACCGCGCTGGGATGACGAACGCTCTGCGTTGTTGAGCTGGCTGTCGGAATATCGCGGCGCGGCGCTGTTCGTCTCGAACGAGGTTGGTTCCGGCATCGTGCCCGCGTCGGCGCTCGGGCGGCGTTTCCAGGACGAGCAAGGGCGCCTCAATCAGCAACTGGCCGCACTGTGCGAATCCGTAACACTGGTGGTCGCCGGGATTGCGATGGCGATCAAGGCTCACTAGAGTCGTTACGTGGCCCACTCAGAATTTCTTGCGACTGCGCTCGCCGCCGCCCGCGCCGGCGCCGAAGTGATCGGGCGTTACTACCAGCGCAATCTGCAGGTCACGCTGAAGGCCGACAAGTCGCCGGTCACGCAGGCCGACGTCGAGACCGAGCAGGCGATCCGCCGCATTCTCGCCGAGCGTTTTCCCGGCCACGGCTTCTACGGCGAGGAAACCGGTCAGAGCGCACTCGACGCGGAATACCTCTGGCTGGTGGATCCGATCGACGGCACGAAGGCGTTCGTGCGCGAGTACCCGTTCTTCTCGACGCAGATCGCACTGATGCACCGGGGCCGGCTGATCGTCGGTGTCTCGTCAGCGCCGATATACGGCGAGCTGGCGTATGCAGAGGTCGGTCACGGTGCGTGGCTGAATGATCGGCCGATCAAGGTGAGCGACATCGCCTCCATCGAGGCGGGCGCGATTTCCACCGGCAATCTCAAGACGCTCGCGAGCGGCGCGCGCTGGGCATCCTTCGGCAAGCTGGTCACGCGCGCGCAGCGCATCCGTGGCTACGGCGATTTCCTGCACTACCATCTGCTCGCGTCGGGCAAGATCGACGTGGTCATCGAATCCGACGTGAACATCCTCGACATCGCCGCGCTCGCGGTCATCGTCGAAGCCGCAGGCGGGCGCTTCACGGATCTCGAAGGGCGGGCGCCGGGACTCGACACCACTTCGGTGCTCGCGACCAACGGCAAGCTCCATGACGAGGTGCTGAAGGCGCTCCTCTAGGTCGGCTTCAGGCGACGACGAAACGCGCCGCACATTACGGAGTATTCCTGCATGGCTAGAAATACCAGAAGCCGATTGAAACGAGAACGTTGAGGTAGTCCCGCGCGGAATCAACCGTCGCCGTGAGACCCCAGTCGTAGTCGCCCCAGATACTCGTGTGGAACACGCGGACTTCAAACCCGCCCGTCACATGCATCCGGCTCGATACGCCTTCATAGTTCGAGGGCTCGTAATAACTCCCCAGTCGGAGCCGCAGCCGGCCCGGTAATGTTTCGAGCTCCGAACCCAGCCGGACGCCGATGGTGTCATGAGCTCCGACGGGTTGTATTTTCTGGGCCAACACCGACTCCACACCCACCGCGTTCTCGCTCGACGCGGTGAAGAGCAGATCACTGGCCACCAGCCACTTGTGATCTTTCCAGAACGGGGCCGAATCGACCGCGTAGGACGCGCCCAGCCCCAGACTCGCAGGCAAAATCACTTGTTTCGGAATGATCAGCCCGTTCACCGTCACCGGGGTGTCGTCTGCAGTATCGAGTGCCTCGTCGGAACGGATGGACGACGAATAGGTCATGCCGAACCGCCAGGGTCCGCGTTGCGGATTCCACAGGACGCCCACTTCCCAACCGGTGCCCGAAAGCTTTCCAAGCGTCGCATCGATTGTCTTGGTGCGCAGCTTGGTCGTCGTGGCACGCAACCCGACACCGACTGTCAATTCACGATCGAGGAACTGCCGGCCGAGTGTCAGGGAGGTGACGCTCAGGACGTATTCATCGTCATCAGCAGCGGGGCTTTCGAGTGCGATGATTTCCGAGTCGCTCAATACGCCCAGTCCCCAGGCTCCATATTGGCCCATCAGTCCGAGGGAGCGTATGCGGTGACTCTTGTAGTCCGGCGGCGTCTCGCCGTTGTTGTCGAAATCATCGCTATCCAGACCGGTCAGGCCCGCGGTCCAATCCCAGTCAAATTTGGTTGTTGAGCGTTGCGGGCGAAACGCCGCGCCTGCGGGATTGGAACTCAGGGATGCGATGGCTTCGGCGACCCCGATATACGCGCCGCCGAGCGCCACCTTCCGGGACGAACCCAGGACCGGACCTTGCCGCAGATCCAGGTTGTAATTGTTGTCGACGATCGGCGGGCCATCGATCTCGCTGCGCACCTCCGCGCAGGACAGCGACATCATCAGCAATAAACAGGATCCTGATTTTTGCCGCACACGGCGCTCCGCCAGATCGACTTCACAGTCTTTGACAGGCTATCCAGCAACGAACGTCCGCCCTCCGGCCCACGCGATCTCGCGCACGACCACTCCGTAGAGCTTCGTCATCGTGTCCGGCGTGAGCACTTCGGCGGTCGGCCCGCTCAGCCATTCGCCATTGCCGAACAGCAGCAACGCATGATCGGAGAAGCGCGCCGCGAGTCCCGCGTCGTGCAGGCTCATCACGACCGTGCGTCCGGCGTGCGCTTTCTCGCGCAGCAGCTTCAACACGTCGAGTTGATGATGCGGATCGAGATGGTTGATCGGCTCGTCGAGCAGGAACACGTCGGGATTCTGCGCGAGCAGCGTTGCGAGCGCGACGCGGCGCCGCTCGCCGCCTGATAGCGTGTCGACATCCCGTTCGGCGAGATCTTCGAGCGTGACAGCCGCGAGCGCCGCGCGGGCGATTGCGCGATCGGCGTCACTTTCCCAGCGCCAGAAATCGATGTGCGGATGCCGGCCGACCAGCACGCTGTCGAGCACCGTCGAAGGGAACGGATCTTCGGTCGTCTGCGTCAGCAGCCCGAGCTTGCGTGCAAGCGCACGACGCGGCCAGTTCGCGAGCAACGCGCCATCGAGCGTAACGCTGCCGTTCGCTGGAGCGCGCAATCCCGCGAGCGTGTGCAACGTCAGCGTCTTGCCCGCACCGTTGCAACCCAGAATGGCTGTGACGGCGCCGCCGGCGACCGACAGTTCCAGCTCGCGAACCAGCATGCGTCCGGCCACTTCGACTGTCAGCTGCGTGCACGCGAGTCCGCTGGCCGCGATGTTCGGCAAAGCGCTCATCGCTTTCTCCAGCCGATCTCGCTCGCAGTCTTCGCGCCGACGATGACCTGCCGCAGCGACTCGGGCATCGTCGACTCCGTGCCCGAGACGGGAACGCGCCCGCCCATCAGCTCGGCGAACGATTGCGGATACAGCGGCTGACGATCGGGCTCCGCGTAGCCGTCCGGTTGCAGCGGCTGGTCCGTTCGCAGGTCGTACTTGTCGGTTGCGCCGAGCGTGTGCAGCAGCTCGTGCGCGATCACCAGGTCGTTCGAGCCCTGCATCGCGGCATCCGCGAAGATGTGCACGACGCCGAACAGTCCCTTCTGCAGGCCGAGCGAATGCGGAATCGCCGTTGCGATCGCCGGATCGTGGTACAGCACGAACAGTTTGATGTCCGGTGCCGGCCCGGGCGGCGCGTCCGCTCGCCAGGCCCAGAACCGCATCCGCAGGCTCCACAGCCCAACGGACAGTGCGCTGGCATCGCGCGCGACTGCGGGCGGCGACTGCGACAGCGGCGGCGCGAGCGTCAGGCGGATCGGGCGCTCCATCTGCACTCCGTATTCTCCGGCCTCCTGCTCGAAGAACGTCTCGATTCCCTGGAACGCGTCGGTGGACTGGCGCCGGATGTAACGCTCGGTGGTCGCGCTGCCGTCCGCGTTGATCGGAAACACGGCGACGCGCAATGGGATGTTCCAGTCCGTCGAATAGACCCGATCGAAGTACGTGTTCAGCGCTACGAACAACAGGATCAGCAGCAGCACCGCGATCCGCAGCCGACGCCACATCAGCCGGCCGCCTCGACGCTCACGTCCACGAGCTCGCCGTCTGCGGCCTGGTACGAGACCGTCATCGGCTGACAGCAGACGCTGCAGTCTTCGATGTACGACTGCGATTCGACGGACAGGTCGAGCAGCAGCGTGATCGTCTCGCCGCAATACGGACAGGTGACTTCGGCAGTGGTCTCTAGCATGACGTCAAAGCGTGAACGCGCTCCTGATCCAATCGATCCTGCGCTCCGGCGCCGCGGAGATCGCCACGACATCGAAGCGCGCCGGATAGCGGCGCAGCTCCTGGTGTGCGAGCAGCAGGTATTCGGCTGCGTTCGCCAGCCGGCGCTGCTTGCGCCAGGTGACCGACGCAGCGGCGCCGCCGAACTGCTCGCTGGAACGATAGCGCACTTCGACCAGCACCAGCGTCGCGCCGTCCAGCATCACCAGGTCGATCTCGCCCGCCTTGCATCTGAAATTGCGCAGCACGAGTTGCAAGCCAGCATTTTGCAGATGTGCGAGCGCGGTTGCCTCGCCCGCGCGGCCCGCTTCCTTGCGTAACCGATCGTCCATGATCGCTCTCCAATTCGATTATTTAGTTTGCCGCCGTCGCCGCCGTACTCAACGGATTGGGCTTGCCGCCCGCGACCTGCGCCCAGTCCAGCTCGCGCCGCACGCGGCCTTTGCCGTCGATCGACAGCAGGCCGGTCATTCCGGGCACTGCGTGCGCGTTGCCGAACTTGCCGGCCTTGAGCAATGGCACGAGACGGTACGCATCGAAGCCGAATGCATAGAGTCGACCGCGTCCGCGCGCGCGCGCCGGCCAGTGCTTGCTCAACGCCGTGCGCAATTGCGTCGACACCGCATCCGGCGAAATTACCCAGGGCATATCCGGAAAGATCACGCCTTCCAGGTCGCTGTTCGCTTCGGCGTCGGGCTCGAAGATGTCCGAGGTCGCGTAGATCGGCAGGTCCTCGGAGAGGTGGAAGCGCAGCGCCGGCCGCAGCGAGCGACCTTGCACCGGCTGCGCGCCAACAAATACGAACTGCGCGTCTTCGCGTCGGCGGGGCTCGAATTCCAGATGCGTACCGATCGTCGCGCTCAGGGCGTTGGCGCGCGCACGGCTTTCGTCGATGAGCAGCAGCTTCGTGATCGGCTGCGAGTAGTCGCGCTCGCCGGGATCGTAGAAGCGCATCGAGGCGATCGTGCCGCCGAGCGTCTTCAGCTCGGTATCGAACGCCTTGAACACGCGCTGACCCCACTCGTTGTTCGGCAGCAGCAACAGGCCGCGCATGCGGCCATCCGTGACCACACGCTGCGCGACCTGGCGCGCCTCGTCTTCGGGATCGAGCGCGAACTGGAACATCAGCGATGGCTGGCTCACCTCGTCGCCGGTCTGGTTGAGCGCCAGCGTCAGCACCGACGCTTCGCCGGACGTCGCGATTGCGGTGACGTCGTCCTTCGTGAGCGGCCCGACGATGAACTGCGCGCCGTCGGCAATGGCGCGCCGATAGGCAGTCGTCGCGCCCATCTCGGCGGAGTCATAGACGTTGACTACCGGCCGCTTCGATTGCTCCTGCTGCAGCAATGCCGCGAGAAATCCATCGCGCACCGCGACGCCCGCGCCTTGCTGCCGGCCGGACAGCGGCAGGATGAGGCCGATCTGCGTGGGATAGTCGAGACCGACGCCGAGCTCGGGCAGCACGTCCTCGTTCAGCAGCGAATTCGCGGGATGCGACGGATAGCGGCCGCGCCAATCGGCCAGGTCCTCGTTCGCGGTGAACGGATTGCGTGCGGCGGTCAGCGCCGCGCGACCCAGCTCGAGCCAGCCCGTGACGGTCGCGCTCGATCCGGGCGGCGCAGAGAAATCTGCGTTGCCGGCTGCGCTCTGTTGCAGGCCACGCCAGATGAGCCGGCGATTGGCGCGCACTTCGTCCTCGCCGCTGAGGCCGCGCTCGCGCTCCAGCGCCGTCGTGACGCCGGCCGCGGGGCGATTCATCGCGAACAGCGCGCGTGCCCGCAGCGCCAGCAGATCGGAAACATCTTCGCGCGGCAACGGCTGCGGAATGCGATCGAGCTCCGCCAATGCCCTGTCCGGCTTCTGCTGCTGCAGATCGATTTCGGCTGCGACCGCTGCGCGCAGCGCGAAATCCGCGCTCGGCAGCGTCGTGCCGACTTGCTTGAGCAGTGCGCTCGCCTCGTCGACCTGGTCGCCGCGCACGTACTCGCGCGCCGCGCGCAACAAGAAACGGTCGCGCAATTCACCAGGCGCCTGCGCGGCAGCCTGTTCGAATGTCTGGGCCGCACCGCGATGATCGCCGTCGCGCGATAGCTTCTCGGCCTGCGTGACCAGCTTGCGGTCGGTTGGCTCGCGTCCGGGCTGCGTTACCGGCACCGTGCACGCGCTCGCCAGCAACGCTGCGATCAGCGCAACGCTACCGAGCTTCGACCACTTCGAACTTGCGAGCATCCTGACTCCTGGCGGCGTCGTTGATCCGCGAGCGTGCCATTATAGTTCCCAACCAACCGCTAACCGCCAACCGCTAACCGCTTCCATGCCCGGCACCCTTTACGTCGTCGCCACGCCGATCGGCAATCTCGCCGATCTCACGCCGCGCGCCCGCGAGGTGCTGGCGAGCGTTGCGTTGATCGCGGCGGAGGATACGCGTCATACCCGCCAATTGCTGCAGACCTGCGGCATCGGCACCGCGCTGACGTCGCTGCACGAACACAACGAAGCGCAGAAGAGCGCGGAGCTCGTTGCAAGACTTGCACAGGGCGACTCGATCGCATTGGTCAGCGACGCCGGCACGCCGCTGGTGAGCGATCCCGGCTTCGACCTGGTCGCTGCCGCGCGCGCGCAAGGCATCGCAGTCGTGGCGATTCCCGGTGCATGTGCTGCGATCGCCGCGCTGTCGGTCGCGGGCTTGCCGACCAATCGCTTCGTTTTCGAGGGCTTTTTGCCTGCGAAAGCCGCGGCGCGCGGCGAGCGCCTGAGGCAGCTCGCGAGCGAAGAGCGCACGCTGATCTTCTACGAAGCGCCGCATCGACTCGCCGAGGTGCTGCGAGACATGGCGGAAACGTTCGGCACGCAGCGCCGCGTCTCGATCAGTCGCGAGCTCACCAAGCGTTTCGAGACTACGTACAGCGGCACTCTCTCGGAGTTGAGCGCAGCTGCCGAGGTCGACAGGGATATGTCGCGCGGAGAAATCGTGATCGTCGTTGGCGGTGCGCCGACATCGGGTGCGGCGCTCGAGCTCAACAGCGATGCGCTGTTGCGCGCGCTGCTGCAGGAATTGTCGCCGTCTCAGGCGGCGAAGATCGCGGCGCATCTGACCGGCGGCAAGCGCGCCGATCTGTATGAAGCGGCGCTGCAGATCGGCCGCGTGCCGGGGGAGCAGAAGGGCTAGAATCGCTGCCGGAGTCGGCCAGACAATCGCTGCGCGCAAGCGTGGAGGAAAGTCCGGGCTCCCAGGGCACGGCGCCAGGTAACGCCTGGGGGGCGCGAGCCCACGGAAAGTGCAACAGAAAGTAAACCGCCAACCCCCCTGCAAAGGGGGCGGTAAGGGTGAAAGGGTGCGGTAAGAGCGCACCGCGCCGGTGGCAACACTCGGTGGCACGGCAAACCCCGCCTGGAGCAAGACCAAATAGGGGAGCAAGCGGCTTCGTCTTCGGATGGAGTCGCACGTGTGGCCCACACAGGCTCCCGGGTAGGTCGCTTGAGGTACGCGGCGACGCGTATCGCAGATGAATGATTGTCCTCGACAGAACCCGGCTTATCGGCCGACTCCTTTTTCTTAACGATCGACTGCCGGAAGCGCCACGGAACCCCATGTAGGGCGCTCCGGCCGGTATACAAAAACTGTCCGCTGTGCAGGGATTGTGCGGGCTGACGCGCTGCCGCCTCAATTCGCCCGGATTGATCCCTTCCTGGCCACGCGGCCGCACTTCCGCTGCGCAAATCTGCGCGCAGGATGGCGACATGCGGAGAAACAGGTCCGGGCGCCCGCTGCGCGCTCGTATGTGCTTCCACGTCAAGAAGTTTTCATAAGCGGTTGATTTACGTCAGACCACTTTCAGACGATCTTTGGCGAGGACTGGATATACATCCTAAGTGCCTGTCGCCAAACAGGAAACTTCCGAGATTTTTTTGACTTGCAGCTTTCCCGGTACCTATAGTCGCGGCGAGGTGGGAAAAAGTGGAAAACAGTGGGCACAGGTGGCGCACAGGGGTCATCTGAGCCCGCCCGTTTGAGGGGGTTGAGCCTGGCATGTTCCGCGGTGCAAACAAGGTGACGCTCGACGCGAAGGGCCGGCTGGCCATGCCGACCCGCTATCGCGAGCGCATCGTCGAGCGCTCCAACGGGCGCTTGATCGCCACCGTGGATCACGCGGACCGCTGCCTGCTCATTTATCCGCTGCCCGAATGGGAAGAGATCGAGCTGAAGCTGCGGCGCCTGCCGACGCTCAATGCGCTCGCGCGGCGCTTGCAGCGCCTGGTGATCGGTCATGCCACCGATCTCGACCTGGACGGCAGCGGACGAATCCTGATCCCGCCGAGTTTGCGCGAGTACGCGGGCCTGTCGCGCGCCGCGATGCTGATCGGACAGGGCAATCGCTTCGAGCTCTGGGACGAGACGCTGTGGAACCAGAGCTGCCAGCAGTGGGCGCAGGCCGACGACAAGGCCGAGCCGCTACCGCCGGAGCTCGAATCGCTGTCGTTGTAGGCGCGCGATGGGGCGACACACGCCGGTGCTTCTGCGCGAAGTGCTGGAGGCGCTCGCGATTCGCGCCGACGGTCGCTACGTGGATGCGACGTTCGGCCGCGGCGGCCACACGGCCGCGCTGCTGGAGCGGCTGAACGCGCAGGGCAGGGTGGTCGCGCTCGACCGCGATCCGGAAGCGCTGCGTGCAGGGCGCGAGCGCTTCGCGAGCGAAGCGCGGTTGACGTTGAAGGCCAGTCCATTTTCGCGCCTCGCGGCGCTGACTGCGGAGATGGGGCTGGCCGGGAGAATTGACGGCGTGTTGCTCGACCTTGGTGTGTCTTCCCCGCAGCTGGACGATGCCGCGCGCGGCTTCAGCTTCGCGCAGGACGGCCCGCTCGACATGCGCATGGACCCCGCCACCGGTCCGAGCGCCGCAGATTTCCTCGCGCGCGCGCCGGAGCACGAGCTGGCGCGCGTGATCCGCGAATACGGTGAAGAAAAGTTCGCAAAGCGGATCGCGCGCGACATCGTCACGGCGCGGCGCGAGGGACCGATCGAGCGCACCGGCCAGCTGGCCGAGCTCGTGGCGCGCGCAGTGAAGACGCGCGAGCCCGGCAAGCATCCCGCGACTCGCACTTTCCAGGCGATCCGCATCCACGTGAACGACGAGCTCGGCGAGCTGCAGGCCGCGCTGCGCGGCAGCCTCGAGGTGCTGGCGCCAGGCGGGCGCCTGTGCGCGATCGCGTTTCACTCGCTGGAAGACGGCATCGTGAAGCGCTTCATGCAGCAGCACTCGCAGGAGGATCCGGTCTACGCCGGCCTGCCGCACGTTCCGGAGCATGCCCGCCCGAAGCTGCGCCGCATCGGTCGCGCCGTGCATCCGTCCGCCGAAGAAATCGCCGCCAATCCACGCGCGCGCAGTGCCGTCATGCGCGTCGCCGAGAGGGTCGCAACATGAGTCTCGCAGTGCGTGCCGGAGTCGCAGTGCTCGCCCTGGCGCTCGCCGCGACGGCGATCGGCGTCGTCTTCACCAAGCACGAGGCGCGCAGCCTCTTCATTCAATTGCAGGGCCTGAACGGCGAGCGCGACGCGCTCGAGATCGAATGGGGCCAGCTGAAGCTGGAGCAGAGCGCGTGGGCGACGCACGGGCGCGTCGAGCAGACCGCGCGCGTCGGCCTGCGCATGGTGATTCCGCGTCCCGACGAAGTCCGCATCGTGAAGCCCACGGCGGTGACCAATGAGCACTGATCGCAAGTGGCGATGATCCGTAACGATCAGAATCGCAGTTTTTCGCAGGAGCAGTTCCGCTCGCGACTGCGCCTGGTGCTGGGCGCGCTCGTGCTGATCGCGGTGGCACTGGTCGCGCGCGCCGTCGATCTGCAGCTGCTCGACGAGGGATTTCTCGAAGGGCAGGGCGATGCGCGCTTCACGCGCGTCGCGAAACTCTCCGCGATCCGCGGCGGCATCTACGACCGCAACGGCGAACCGCTCGCGGCGAGCACGCCCGTCGATACGGTGTGGGTTTGCCCGCCGCAAGTGATGCGCGCGGCGGACCAGATCCCGCGCCTCGCCGAAGCGCTCAACCGCGACCAGAAGTGGCTGACGCAGGTCATTACCAGCAACCTCGATCGCGAGTTCCTCTACCTGGTGCGCCACATGCGGCCGAGCGACGCGCAGCAGGTCAAGGACCTGAAGATTCCCGGCGTGTACCTGCTGCGCGAATACCAGCGCTTCTACCCTGCGGGAGAGGTCACCGGCCACCTGCTCGGCTTCACGAAAAAATACGACGACATCGGCCAGGAAGGGCTCGAGCTCGCCTACGACCGCTGGCTCGGCGCGCAGGCCGGCGCCAAGCGCGTGATCCAGGATCGCTATGGGCGCACCGTCGAAGACGTCGAAAGCATCCGCGCGCCGCGTCCCGGCGAAGACCTGATCACCAGCATCGACTTGCGTATCCAGTATCTCGCGTATCGCGAGTTGAAGGCGGCGGTGCAGGAGCAGCACGCCAAGGGCGGCTCGGTCGTCGTGCTCGACGTCGACACGGGCGAAGTGCTCGCGATGGTGAACCAGCCCGCGTACAACCCGAACGACCGCGATCAGGTCGCGGCGTCGCGCTATCGCAATCGCGCGGCGACCGACATCTACGAGCCCGGCTCGGCCATCAAGCCGTTCATTGCCGCGGCGGGCATCGCGTCGGGTCGTTATCACCCCGACACGATCATCGACACTTCACCGGGAATGGTGCGCGTCGGGATCAAGTCGATCACCGATCACAACGACCTCGGTGCGGTCCCGCTCACGACCGTCATCGCCAAGTCGAGCAACGTCGGCATGACCAAGATGGCGATGACGCTGTCGCCGCAGTCCATGCACCACATGCTGCGGGCGTTCGGCTTCGGCGAAGTGACGGGCAGTGGGTTCCCTGGCGAGTCCGCGGGACTTCTGTACGACGCGTCGCACTGGCGCAAGGTCGAGCAGGCAACGATCTCGTACGGTTACGGGCTGTCGGTGACGCCGCTGCAGCTGGCGCGCGCGTACGCAATTCTCGGCGCCGGCGGGATTCGCCGTCCGGTGACGCTGCGTCGCGTCGACGGACCGGTGCCCGGCGAGCGTGTCATCGACGCGCGCGTTGCCCGCGAGTTGCTGCAGATGATGGAAGGTGTCGTCGCGCAGGACGGCGGGACCGGCGCTCGCGCCGCGCTCGTCGGCTATCGCGTTGCCGGCAAGACCGGGACAGCGTGGACCGCAGACGCAGGTGGATACTCGTCGGACCGGTACAAGGCTTCGTTCGGCGGCGTCGTGCCCGCCAGCCATCCGCGGCTCGCCGCGATCGTCGTCATCGACGAGCCCGGCGGCAAGCTTTTCTACGGCGGCGACGTCGCCGCGCCGGTCTTTGCCAACGTGATGGCGGGCGCACTGCGCCTGCTCGGTGTGCCGCCGGACGGGCTCGATCGCGTGCCGGCGACGACGCTCGTGCAGGCGAGCCGAGTGCCATGAGAGCGGCGGCGCTATCCGGACTCAGTACGATGCAACCACGCTCCGACAACAAACGCGCGAAGGATCTGCGAGCCCTGCTCGCCGGATCCGCGGTCGCCGTGCCTGCCGACGTCGGGATCGTCGATCTCACGCTCGACAGTCGCGGCGTGCAGTTCGGCGGCGCATTCATCGCGCTGCCTGGAACGCGCACGCACGGTATCGGCTTCGCAGCTCAAGCGGTGAACGCCGGCGCAAGAGCGATCCTGTGGGAACCGACACCGGGTGTCGCCGCGCCGCGCGTGCCCGACAGCGTGCTGCTGCTCGCCGTGCCGAACCTCACCGCGATTGTCGGCACTATCGCCGATCGCTTCTTCGGTACGCCGTCGCAGACCGTGCGCACGGTCGGCGTGACTGGCACGAACGGCAAGACGACAACGGCGTACGTCATCGCGACTGCGACGCAGCTGCTCGGTACGGCTGCCGCGTATGCGGGCACGATCGGCTTCGGTCGCATCGATGCATTGCAGACGACTACGCACACGACCCCGGATTCCATCACCGTGCACCGCCAGCTCGCCGAACTGCGCGACGCAGGTGTGCGATGTCTCGCGATGGAAGTGTCGTCGCACGCGCTCGATCAACATCGCGTCGACGGCGTGCGATTCGATACTGCGGTATTCACCAACCTGACGCACGATCACCTGGACTATCACGGAACGTTCGAGAGCTACGCGGCTGCGAAGGCCAAGCTGTTCGCATGGCCGCAGCTGAAGCATGCGGTCATCAATGCGGACGATGCGTTCGGGCGCACGCTGCTGACCAACTGCACGCCCAATGCAGACCTGACGTCGTATTCCCGGTCGTCTTCCGCCCCCGATCCACGCATGCGTCACCTGTTTGCGGCGCGTGCGGTTGCTGGTGCAACGGGCCTGGACATCACGGTCGACGGCAGCTGGGGTGTCGCGACGCTGCACTCGCGCTTCATCGGCGACTTCAACGTCGAGAACCTGCTCGCGGCGCTCGGCGCGCTGCTCGGCTGGAACGTGCCATTTCACGATGCGATCGCGGCGCTCGAGCGCTGCAGCCCGCCGCCCGGACGCATGGAGACGCTGGCCGCCACTGGCAAGCCGCTCGCGATCGTCGATTATGCACATACACCCGATGCTCTGGAGAAACTGCTCGTTGCCGCGCGCAAACACACGACGGGTAAACTCATCTGCATTTTCGGTTGCGGCGGCGATCGCGACCCGGGCAAGCGACCGATCATGGCAGCCGCGGCCGAGCGGCTCGCCGACCAGGTGATCGTCACCGACGACAACCCGCGCACCGAGGACGGCGACGCAATCGTCGCGGACATCGTCAAGGGATTCACCGCCCCGGCGCGCGTGTTGATCGAGCGCGATCGTGCCAAAGCAATCGCGCAGGGCATCGCTCTCGGCAAGCCTGGCGACGTCGTGCTGATCGCCGGCAAGGGTCACGAGGACTACCAGATCGTCGGCACCGAGCGCCGTCGTTTCAGCGACCGCGAAGTCGCGCGCGCCGCGCTGGAGCAGCGCACATGATGGCGTGGCGCCTGAGCGAGCTGGTGCGCTGCGCACCCGGGCAGATTGTCGGCAACGACTGCGCGTTCAACAGCGTCTCCACCGATTCGCGCACGCTGAAACCGGGCGCACTGTTCGTCGCCCTGAGCGGTCCGAGCTTCGACGGCCACGATTTCGTCGCCGCCGCGGCAGAGCGGGGCGCCGCGGCCGCGATCGTCGAGCGGCCGCTCGCCGCGCAGATTCCGCAGATCGTGACGCCCGATCCGCTCGGTGCGCTGTCGGCGTTCGCGCGCGCGTGGCGGCGGCAGTTCCACATCCCGCTGATCGGCGTCACTGGCAGCAACGGCAAGACGACGACGAAAGAGTTGATCGGCTCGATCCTGTCGCGGCAGGGCAAGACGCTGGTCACGCGCGGCAATCTCAACAATCACATCGGCGTGCCGCTGATGCTGCTCGAGCTGACGGCCGAACATCGCTACGCCGTCATCGAGATGGGCGCGAATCACATCGGCGAGATCGCGCACCTCGCGAGCCTCGCCGAGCCGACGGTTGGCATCGTGACCAATGCCGGCGCAGCGCATCTGGAAGGCTTCGGCAGTCTCGCGGGTGTGGCTCAGGGCAAGGGGGAGATGTTTCGCGCGCTGCCGCCCGAAGGTGTCGCGATCGTGAATGCCGACGACGCGTTCGCCGCGCAGTGGCGCGATTCGAGCACGGCCGAGCGCGTGCTGACGTTCGGCTTCGAGCAGCCAGCCGATTTCATGGCGCACAAGGTGCGGGCAGAGAGTAGCGCCGGCGGCTTCCGCACGGAGTTCGAGCTCGTGACGCCGTACGGCAGCCGGCCGGCGACGCTCGCGCTCGGCGGGTTGCACAACCTGCGCAACGCGCTCGGTGCGGCCGCGGCTGCGTGCGCAGTCGGCATCGAGATCGACGAGAGCGTCGCCGGCATCGCCGCGATGAAGAGCGTCGCCGGCCGGCTCGAGCTCAAGCCGGCGCTGAACGGCGCTTTCCTGGTCGACGATTCCTACAACGCCAATCCCGGCTCGCTCAAGGCAGGCATTGACGCGTTCCGAACTTTCGGCGGAGTGCGCTGGCTGGTGCTCGGCGAAATGCGCGAGCTCGGCGCGAGCTCCGACGAATTGCACGCCGAGGTCGGGCGCTACGCGCGCCAGGCGGGGATCGAGCGCCTGTTCGCGGTCGGCGAGGGCTCGCGGTTCGCGGTCGAAGCCTTCGGGCCCGGCGGGCAATGGTTCGCCAGCGTCGATGCGCTCGTCGCGGAAGCGAGCAAGTCGCTGACCGGCGGCGTCGCTGTGCTCATCAAGGGCTCGCGTGCCAACCGCCTCGAGCGTGTCGCCGCGGCGCTGGCGTTGCACAAGGGGGAAGCAAGCGATGGGCATTGAGGCGGGGTCGTAGCGTGCTGCTGTATCTCACACAAAAACTCACGGCGCTGGAGGGCGCGTTCCGCCTCTTCAGCTACCTGACGCTGCGCGCGATCCTGGCCGCGCTGACGGCGCTCGTCATTTCGTTCCTGGTCGGGCCGTGGATGATCCGCCGCCTGTCGTACAACCAGATCGGCCAGCGCGTGCGCGACGACGGACCGAAGACGCACCTGCCGAAGGCGGGCACGCCGACGATGGGCGGCACGCTGATCCTCGTGGCGGTCCTCGCCTCGACGCTGTTGTGGGCGGATCTGCGCAACCGCTTCGTGTGGATCACGCTCGGCGTGACGCTGGCGTTCGGGCTGATCGGCTTCTGGGACGACTACCTGAAGCTGGTCATCGGCAACAGCCGCGGACTGATCGCGCGTTACAAATATTTCTGGCAGTCGGTTGCCGGCCTGTGCTGCGCGATCGCCTTGTTCGTCACGGCAAAAGAGCCGGCGGAGACCGCGCTGTACGTGCCGTTCTTCAAGACGGTGATGGTGCCGCTCGGCTACGGCTACATCCTGCTGACTTACTTCGTCGTGGTCGGTTCCAGCAACGCCGTGAACCTGACCGACGGGCTCGACGGGCTCGCAATCATGCCTGCCGTACTGGTCGGCGGAGCACTGGGGGTGTTCGCGTATGCAACGGGCAATGCGGTCTTCTCGGGTTATCTCGGTATTCCTTTCATCGAAGGAACCGGTGAAATCCTGGTGTTCTGCGCGACGCTGGTCGGCGCCGG
>DATEML010000192.1:0-6069 GCA_035275585.1 Steroidobacteraceae bacterium
CGTCCCGCGATCCGCGACCTGCGCGCCCTGCCCTGGTCGTCCATCGACAACGACGACACGCGCGATCTCGATCAGCTCGTCGTCGCCGAGCCGCTCGCCGGCGGATTCGTCAAGATCCTGGTCGCAGTCGCGGATGTCGACGCGCTGGTCGCACCGGGCTCGGCGATCGACGATCACGCTCGCAGCAACACGACGTCCGTCTACACGGCCGCCAAAGTCTTCCCAATGTTGCCGGAGAAGTTGTCGACCGACCTGACGTCTCTTCGCGAGGGCGAGGAGCGGCTCGCTGTCGTGATCGAAATGACGATCGACGACGAGGGACGGATCTCCGCCTCCGACGTGTATCGCGCGCGCGTGCTGAACCGCGCCAAACTCACCTACGACGGCGTCGCCGCATGGCTGGACGGCAACGCGCCGCCGCCAACTACACTCGCAGCAGTCACCGGGCTCGATCGGCAGCTGCGCCAGCAGGACCAGGTTGCCCAGACGTTGCGACGCGTTCGCTACGAGCGCGGCGCACTCAACTTCGAGGCCGTGCAGGCTCGACCCGTCTTCAACGACGGCGTGCTGACGGATCTGCGCGCGGACGAGAGGAATCGCGCCAAGGAGCTCATCGAAGACTTCATGATCGCGTCGAATGGCGTGGTTGCGCGGTTCCTGCAGAGCAAAGGACGCAGCCTGCTACGCAGAGTGCTGCGCTCACCCGAGCGCTGGCCGAGAATCGTCGCGCTGGCGGCCAGTGTCGGCGCACGCCTGCCGGACCAACCCGGGGCGCTTGCGCTCAACGCATTCCTTGCTGCGCGGCGGAGTGCCGACCCTGCGACGTTTCCCGAGCTCTCATTGTCGGTACTCAAGCTCCTGGGCGCGGGCGAGTACGCAGTCGAGCTGCCGAATCAGCCCGCGGAAGGTCACTTCGGCCTGGCCGTCAACGAATACACGCATGCGACTGCGCCGAACCGACGCTTTCCGGACCTCATCACGCAGCGCCTGCTCAAAGCTGCACTGGATGGCTCGCCGGCTGCCTACACCGACGACGAGCTGCGCGAGCTCGCCGCTCACTGCACGGTGCAGGAAAAGAACGCCACGAAGGTCGAGCGCCAGGTCCGCAAATCCGCGGCAGCGCTGCTCCTGATCAATCGCATCGGGCAGCAGTTCAACGGCATCGTGACCGGCGCGTCGGAGAAAGGGACCTGGGTGCGCATCAGCGAGCCGGTCGCCGAAGGCAAAGTCGTACGGGGTCCGGCCGGGCTCGACGTCGGCGACCGCGTGCGCGTCGAGCTGATCCACGTCGATCCCGAACGGGGCTTCATCGACTTCGCCCGGGCGCGCCAGGTCATGCATGACTGACCGCGTCGTCGTCATCGCCGGCGGACCCGGGTGACGCTGCCGCTGGTTTCCGTGGCCGAAAGAGCCGAGTTCGTGCTGGGTCGCATCGGCTGAGCCCGCAGTGTAGTATGCGGCCCCTTTTGGGCCCGCTCCGGCGCGCCCGCCCATGACCGCTCCTTACCATGCTCTCTACCGCGAACGTCTCCATTCAATTCGGCGCCAAGCCGCTGTTCGAGCAAGTGTCGGTGAAGTTCGCCGACGGCAACCGCTATGGCCTGATCGGCGCGAACGGCTCCGGCAAATCCACGTTCATGAAGATCCTCGGCGGCGAGCTCGAGCAGAGCTCCGGCGAGGTGATGCTGCAGACGGGGTTGCGGCTCGGCAAGCTCAACCAGAACCAGTTCGCCTACGAAGACGAGCGCGTGCTGGACGTCGTCATGCAGGGCCACGTCGAGATGTGGCATGCCATGAAAGAGCGCGACCTCATCTACGCCGATGCGCACGCCAGCGACGCAGATTACATGCGCGCGGCCGAGCTGGAAGCGAAGTTCGCCGAGTACGGCGGCTACAACGCCGAGGCGCGCGCTGCCAGCATTCTCACGGACGCTGGCATCGATCCTTCATTCCACAACGGACCGATGCGCGAAGTCGCGCCCGGCTGGAAGCTGCGCGTGCTGCTCGCGCAGGCGTTGTTCTCGCGGCCCGATGTGCTGCTGCTGGACGAGCCCACCAACAACTTGGACATCCATTCGATTCGCTGGTTGGAGCGCGTGCTCAACGACTACGACGCCACGATGGTCATCATCAGCCACGACCGGCACTTCCTGAACCAGGTGTGCACGCACATGGCGGACCTGGACTTCGGGCAGATCAAGATCTATCCCGGCAACTACGACGACTTCATGCTGGCGTCCGTCCAGGCTCGCGAGCGCGTCGAGGCCGCCAATGCCAAGGCGAAGGACCGCATTTCGGATCTGCAGGAATTCGTGCGGCGCTTCTCCGCCAACGCATCGAAGGCGCGCCAGGCGACCTCGCGGAAGAAGCTGCTCGAGAAGATCAAGATCGAGGAGATCAAGCCCTCCTCGCGCCAGAATCCGTACATCCGTTTCGACCAGGGCAAGAAGCTCTACCGCAACGCCTTCGCGGTCGAGCACCTCAGCTTCCACTATCCGCACTCCAAGGTCGAAGTGCTCAAGAACGTCACGTTCAACGTCGAAGCCGGCGAGCGCATCGCCATCATCGGGCCGAACGGCATCGGCAAAACGACGCTGATGCGGCTGCTCGCGGGCGACCTGCATCCCACGAAGGGCAAGATCTCGTGGGTCGAGAACGCGCAGGCCGGCTACATGCCACAGGATCCGCAGGCCGAGTTCGCCAAGAAAACCGATCTCTTCAACTGGATGAGCGAGTGGCGGGCGAAGTCGGACGACGATCAGGTCATTCGCGGCACGCTCGGGCGCCTGCTGTTCTCGGGCGATGAGATCCGCAAGTCGGTCACGGTGCTGTCGGGCGGCGAGAAGGGCCGCATGATCTACGGCAAGCTGATGCTCACGAAGCCGAACGTCATGCTGCTGGACGAGCCCACCAACCACATGGACATGGAGACGATCGAGTCCCTGCAGATCGGCCTGGAGAAATACCCGGGCACGCTGGTGTTCGTCTCGCACGATCGCGAGTTCGTCGGCGGGCTGGCCACTCGCATCATCGAGCTGCGCCCCGGCGGCGGCATCGTCGACTTCAAGGGCACTTACGACGAGTATCTGAAGTCGCAGGGCATCGCCGCCTGATCGCCCCTCTGATCGACGCTCAGCGCTTCGGCCGGAACGCCTCACCCAGCAGAGCGCTGGAGAATGACTCGCCGACATTGCCATCGGTCGCGTAACGATACAGCGCGGCCGAATACACACCTTGCAGCGCCGCCTGCAGCCGTGCCCGCGCTACAATGCGCGCCGATTCGTCGCCCGGGACCCAAGGAGAACGACGTGCTCGATCGACGCGAATTCCTGTCTTCAGCGGCCGTTGTCGTACTGGCCGCCTCCCCCATCGCCCGGGCCGCGGCGCCCAAGCGAGGCTTTGCCGAACAGGCATACGCGAAGGCAATCGTGATCGACGCGCTCGGCGGGCCGGGCGGATTCGAGCCGGACGAGCCGCCCGATGCCGGCCTCTCCGCGACCGCGCTCGCGGACGTGAAAGCTTCCGGCGTCACTGCAGTGAACCTGACGGTCAGCAGCGTCGGCAACGGCCCGGGGAAGTTCGAGGAAACGGTTGCAGCCATCGGCTTCGCGGAAGAGGAGATCGCCAAGCATCCCGACCATTTCATGAAGGTGCGGACGGCTCGCGATCTCACGGCAGCGAAGGCGGCCGGCCGCATGGGTTTCATCTACGGATTCCAGGATACGAGCCCGCTCGACGGGCAACTCGATCGGCTCAAGGTGTTCCATGGTCTCGGCGTGCGCATCGTGCAACCCTGCTACAACCGCCGCAACCTGATGGGCGACGGCTGTCTGGAGCCCGCCAATGGCGGACTGAGCACGCTCGGGCGCGAGCTGATCGGTGAGATCAACAAGCTCAAGATCCTGCTCGATCTGAGCCACGCCGGAGCGCGCACGCAGAGCGAGGGAATCGCCGCATCGAAAGCGCCGATGGCCATCACACACACCGGTTGTCGCGCGCTCGTCGATGTTCCGCGCAACACGCACGATCGTGAGCTGAAAGCATTGGCCGATCGCGGCGGCGTGGTCGGCATCTACTTCATGCCGTTCCTGCGCGCCTCGGGACAGCCGCACGCCGAGGATCTGATCCGGCACCTCGAGCACGCGGTCAATGTCTGCGGCGAGGATCACGTCGGTCTCGGCACGGACGGCGGCATCTCGGGCATCAAGCTCGACGCGAAGTACGCCGAGTTCCAGCGCAAGTTCTTCGAAGATCGCGCGAAGGCCGGCATCGCAGCGCCGGGCGAAGCCGCCGACGTCTTCAACCTCGTGCCGGAGTACAACGACGCGCGCCGCTTCCTCACGCTCGCCAACGACCTGGCCGATCGCGGCTGGCCGGCGAAGCGCGTCGAGAAGATTCTCGGTGCGAACTTCGCGCGGCTGTTCGGCGAGGTGTGGGGATGAAGATCGAGCCGTACGCCCCCGCTCACCTCGAAGACGTCGTGCGCCTCTCGCTGCGCGCGTGGGCACCGGTCTTCGATTCGCTGAAGCAGGTCTTCGCGCCTTCCGTCTACGATACGTTTTACCCGCAAGGCTGGCGCGGCTCGCAGGACAAGGCCGTGCGGGACGTGTGCGCTTCGGCGGACTTCAAGGTCTGGGTTGCGATCGAATCCGGAACCGCCGCGGGCTTCGTCGCCATCCGGTATCACGCCGCGGACAAGCTCGGCGAGATCTACATGATCGCGGTCGATCCGGATTTCCAGCGACGCGGCATCGCGCGCGCCATGACGGACTTCGCCGTCGAGCGCATGAAGGAAGCGGGCATGACGATCGCGATGGTCGAAACCGGCGGCGATCCGGGACACGGGCCGGCGCGCGCCGCGTACGCGAGAGCTGGATTCGACTTGTTCCCCGTCGCCCGCTACTTCAAGAAACTATAGGCCAGGATCATGAACCTCAGTCGCCGTGAGCTGATTGCCGCGTTGGGCGCGTTGGGCATCGCACCCTCGGCGTTCGCCCGGGACAATGAGCCGTCGTTCACGTTTGCTCACGGAGTCGCGAGCGGCGATCCGCAGCGCGACCGCGTGATTCTGTGGACGCGCGTGACGCCCACCAATCCGACCGAGACACTTCGCGTGCGCTGGGCGGTCGCGAGCGATCCGGGCATGAAGCAGGTCCGTCAGTCCGGGCGCTTCGTGACCGACCGCCGGCGCGACTTCACCGTCAAAGTCGATGCGGCCGGCCTCAAGCCCGGTCTCACTTATTACTATCAGTTCGAGGCGCGCGGCGTGAAATCGCCGATCGGCCGCACGCGCACGCTCCCGGTCGGCCGCGTCGACCGCCTGCGGCTCGCCTTCGCGTCGTGCGCGAACTATCCGCACGGCTACTTCAACGCGTACGCGCGGATCGCGGAGCGCGACGACCTGGACTTCGTGCTGCATCTCGGCGACTACATCTACGAGTACAAGCTCGGCGAGTATGCCGATCCGCAGCTCGCCGGTCAGCGCGACGTCGTGCCGACGCACGAGATCGTGACGCTGGAGGACTATCGCCTGCGCTACGCGCTCTATCGGAGCGATCCCGATCTGCAGGAAGTCCATCGCCAGCATCCGTTCATCGCGGTGTGGGACGACCACGAGACAGCGAACAATTCCTGGCGCGACGGTGCGGAGAACCACAACCCTGACAAGGGCGAAGGCGAATGGCGGGCGCGGCGGCGCAGCGCCGTACAGGCGTACAACGAGTACATGCCGATTCGCAACAGCTCGCCGACCGATGACCGGATCTACCAGAGCTTCCGGTTCGGCGATCTCGCCGACGTATTGATGCTGGACACGCGCCTGCATGGCCGCGACAAGCAAGTCGACGTCAAGCCGGGCGAGTCGGGCATCCCGGTGACGGATCCGCAGATCGCCGATGCGAAGCGCACGCTGCTCGGCTTCGACCAGGAAGCATGGCTGGCGCGTGAGCTGCGCTCATCGAAGGGCCGCGAGCAGCCGTGGCGCATCCTCGGCCAGCAAGTGATGATGGCTCAGCTCAGCCGCACCGAGGGCCGCACCATCCGCAATCCCGACCAATGGGATGGTTACGG
>DATEML010000193.1:0-16012 GCA_035275585.1 Steroidobacteraceae bacterium
GATGCGCATCTTCGGCGATCCCGAGCGCACCAAGCGCTGGCTGCAGACGGCCGGCATGAAGGAAGGCGAGGTGATCGAGAGCCGCATGCTGTCGAAGCAGATCGAGCGCGCGCAGCGCAAGGTCGAGGCGCACAACTTCGATGCCCGCAAGAACCTGCTGGAGTACGACGACGTTGCCAACGACCAGCGCAAAGTCATCTACCAGCAGCGCACCGAGGTCATGGCGGCCGAGGACGTCGCCGACGCGATCGCCGGCATCCGCCACGAGGTCGTGAACACGATCATCGACCGCTTCGTGATGCCGAAGAGCCCGGAAGAGATGTGGGACATCCCGGGCCTGAACCAGGCGATCGAGCGCGACTTCGCCGTGCACATGGACGCGAAGAGCTGGCTCGAGGCCGACGAGAGCATGGCCGAGGACGGCCTGCGCCAGAAAGTGTTCGAGGAAGTAGACCGCGCCTACGAGGCGAAGGTGCAGATGTACGGTGCGGAGCTGGTGCGGCCCATCGAGAAGTCGATCATGCTGCATCAACTCGATTCGCACTGGCGCGAGCACCTCGCCGCGATGGACTACCTGCGCCAGGGCATCCACCTGCGCAGCTACGCGCAGAAGAATCCTAAACAGGAATACAAGCGCGAGGCGTTCGAGCTGTTCACCTCGATGCTCGATCGCATCAAGCACGACACGGTGTCGGTGCTGTCGCGGATGCAGCTGCGCACGCAGGCCGAGATCGACGCCGAAGAGGAAGAGCGCCAGCGACGCCTGGCGCGCGCGATGCAATTCCAGCACGCCGCGCCGGAGCAGATCACAGCGCCGCCGCAACAGCAGGGTCCAGTGGCCGAGCCGCAGCAGCGCGGCGCACCCGAGCCGGTCGCACAGTTCGTGCGCGAGACCAAGAAAGTCGGCCGTAACGAGCCGTGCCCGTGCGGCTCGGGAAAGAAGTACAAGCATTGCCACGGGGCGCTGGCGAAAGAAGGGTGATTCACGTCGTTGCCGGCGCGCTCTTCGACGAGCAAGGGCGCGTGCTGATCGCACAGCGACCGCCCGGCAAGCACATGGCGGGGGGTTGGGAGTTTCCCGGCGGCAAAGTCGAGCCTGGCGAGGAGCCGCGCGCGGGCCTCGTCCGCGAGCTGCGCGAAGAGCTGGGGATCGAGGTCCACGAAGCAGCGCCGCTGATCGCCTACGAGCACCAATACCCGCATCGCCGCGTCCTGCTCGATCTATGGGTCGTCACACGCTACAGCGGCGAACCTCAGCCGCTCGACGCACCGGCGTTGCAATGGGCCGCGATCGAAGACCTGGAGCGTGTCGGCTTGCTCGAAGCCGATCGGCCGATGATCGGCGCCTTGCGCGACTACAACTCGCGCTCGAAGTAGCTCAGCACCATCGAGTAGAAGTGCCGCCCCTGCGTCGGCATGCGCACCAGTCCGTGCTTGCTCCCCGGGTACGTCATCAGCTCGAACTGGCTTCCCTGTGCCTGCAATGCCTGCATCAGCATCGTGCTGTTCGTGAACAGGACGTTGTCATCGGCCATGCCGTGCACCAGCAGCAGCTTGCCGTGGAGCGTCTTCAAGTGCGGTAGCACTGCGCTCGCGTCGTAGCCGCTCTTGTTCTCGCCGGGCATGCCGAGATAACGCTCGGTGTAATGCGTGTCGTAGATGCGCCATTCCGTGACCGGTGCGCCGGCGACGCCGGCTTTGAACGCGTCGGTCGTAGTGAGCGACATCAGCGTCATGTAGCCGCCGTAGCTCCAGCCCATGATGCCGATACGCTCGGGATCGACGAACGGCAGGGTCTTCAGGAATTCCACGCCGCGCAGCTGGTCCGCGACCTCGACCTTGCCGAACTGTCGCGCCAGGGCCGTCTCGAAGGCGTTGCCGCGGAAGCCCGAGCCGCGATTGTCGAGCGTGAAGACGACGAAGCCGTGCTGCGCGAGAATTTCGCGGAAGTAGCCGCCGCCCATCCAGTCCTTGCGGATGTACTGATTGTGCGGCCCGCCGTAGACGTCGACCACGACGGGGTAGCGCTTGCCGGGCTCCAGCGCCGCGGGTTTGGTCAGACGATAATTCAGCTGCTGCCCGTCTTCGGCCGCGATCGAGCCGAACTCTTCCTTGACGTGATCGGCCAGGTACTCGTGGTAGGGGTGTGTTGCGTCGAGCGCGTTGCGCACGAGCCAGTGCTGCAGCGTGCCGTCGAGCGCATGCAGGCTCGCGGTCGGCGGCTGCTCCGGCGAGGAATGCAGATCGAGATAACCGCGCGCCTCCGGCAGCAGTTTCGCCTCGTGCACGCCCGCTTCGCTCGATATGCGCCGCGGAGTAGCAGGCTCCTGCGTGTCCAACGAAGCGACGTAGAGCTGGCGCTCGAGGGTCGAAGCCGCGTTCGCCATGAAGTAGACGTTGCCGCGCTTCTCGTCGACGCCGACCAGGCCGCTCTCCGAGTTGGAGCCGACCACCATCCACTCACCCGCAGTAAGTGGGCGAATCAGCTTGCCGTCGAGATCGTGCAGATAGAGATGCTTGTAGCCGGTGCGCCGCGCGCTCCACACGAACGCCGGCCGCTTCTTCAGAAAGTACAGGTCGTTGTGCAGCTCGATCCAGTTCGGGCTGGTTTCCGTGAGCATCACGCGCGCGCTGCCGTCGGCTGCGACTTTCAACATGTCGAGCCGCTTCTGATCGCGCGTCTGTCGTTGCACCGCCAGGTGCTTCGAGTCCCGGAACCAGTCGACGCGCGCGAGATAGCCGTCGCCCAGCTCGAGCTCGACGGGCGTTACCGTGCCGGAAGCCAGCTCCAGCAGCTTCAGCTCGACATGGGTGTTGGGCGTGCCCGCTGCCGGATAGCGCTGCCGATACATGCGTGCGCCGTCGGCATTGATCTCGAAGCGCTCGACTTCCTGCACCGGTGCATCGTCGATGCGCGTGTACGCGATGCGTGAATCGTCCGGCGCCCACCAGTAGCCGGTGTCGCGATCCATTTCTTCCTGCGCGATGAATTCGGCGACGCCGTTCTGCACCAGCCCGGCGCCGTCGCGCGTGAGCGCGCGCTCCTGGCGCGTGCGCAGGTCGATCGCAAACAGGTTCTGGTCGCGGATGAAGCTGACGTAGCGACCGCCGGGCGAGAAGCGCGCGTCGGTCTCATAGCTTTCCGTCGCGGTCAGGCGCGTGACGGGATTGGCGCGCGCATTCAACTCGTACAAGTACAGATCGCCGCCGAGCGGAATCAGCAGTCGCTTGCCGTCGGCGGAGAACTGGTACTCGACGATTCCACGCAGCGAGGCGGTCCGCTGCCGCTCGCGCCGCGCTTCCTCTTCCGCGGACAAGCGCTCCTCGTTGCCGACCAGCGCACGAGAGTCGACCAGCAGGCGCGACTTGCCGCTGCGCGTGTCGAAGGCCCACAGGTCGAATTGATCCTTGTTATCGGCTTTCCCCTGCAGATACGTGACGTAGCGGCCGTCCGGCGAGAATTTCGGCTCGCGCAGCCGGGGGCCGCTCAGGTCGGGGGCACCGAAGATGCGCTCCACGGTGAGGGGCGCGGCAGTTGCATGAATTGCGACCAATGACACGAGCAGAGCCGTTGTATACCGCATGTTGACCGTCACCGATTCTTCTCACCGCAATGATGACATTAAACTAGGCTCCACAAGCACACTCGTCAGGGGCTCGCATGCACAAGATCCTCGCGCTCTCGCCGCTGCTGCTGCTCGCTGCCTGCGGTACTGACTCGCACCGTCAGGAGACTTCGTCGGCTGCGCCACCGACGATCGCATATCCGGCCGCAGCACTCGTCGACCAGGTCGACGACTATCACGGCACGCGCGTCGCGGATCCGTATCGCTGGCTGGAGCGCGTCGACGATGCGCAGACGCGCCAGTGGGTCAATGCCGAGAACTCGCTCGCGCAGCCCTATCTCGAAGGTATCCCGGCGCGCGAGGCCATCAAGAAGCGGCTGACGGAGCTGTGGAACTTCGAGCGCTACGACATTCCCGTGCAGCGCGGCGGGCACTACTTCTATTCCCGCAACGACGGTCTGCAGAACCAGAGCGTGCTGTACGTCGCGGATAGCCTGCAGGCGCAGCCGCGCGTGCTGCTCGATCCGAATGCGCTGAGCAAGGACGCGACGATCGCGCTGGGCGAGATCGTGCCGAGCCCCGACGGCAAGCTGCTGGCGTACAGCCTGTCGGACGGCGGCACGGACTGGCGCACCTGGCACTTCCGCGATGTGGCGAGCGGCCGCGATCTGCCGGACGTACTGCGGTTCATCAAGTTCGCGGACGTCACCTGGACGGCGGACTCGCGTACCGTCTACTACGCACGCTATCCGTTGCGCGCCGACGGCTCCGGCGACGACTCGAAGCAGCGCGAGGTCTACTGGCACAAGCTGGGCGCGGCGCAGGAGGCGGATGAGCGCGTGTTCAAGGTCGTCGACCATCCGACCCGCAATCCGTATGTGCAGGTCTCCGACGACGGCCGCTACCTGATCATCTGGATGTACGACGGCTCCCAGCAGACCGGTCTCTACTACCGGACGCTGGCGCAGGACGGCTCGCCGTCCAGCGAAGTCGTGCGCCTGTTCGACACTTTCGACGCCGACTATGACTTCGTAGGCGAGATCGACGACACGTTCTACGTCCGCACCAGCGCGGGCGCGCCGAACGCCCAGCTGATCGCCGTGCCGGCGACGTCCGCCGAACGCAAGAACTGGCGCGTCGTGATTCCGGAAGGCCAGCACGCCATGACGCAGGCGTCGATCGTCGGCGGTCGCGTCTTCGCGCAGTACCTGCAGGATGCGTACTCCGTCGTGCGCGCCACTGATCTGAACGGCAAGACGCTGTACGACGTGAAGCTGCCGGGCTTCGGCCAGGCGAGCGGCTTCCTGGGCGACGCGCAGGACGCGGAGACCTTCTTCGCATACACCGATTTCATGACGCCGACCACGATCTCGCGGCTGGACGTCGCGAGCGGCCAGGTCAGCGTGTTCCGCGCGCCGCAGGTCGCGATCGACACCAGCGCGTTCGTCACCGAGCAGGTGTTCTATCGCAGCAAGGACGGCACGCGCGTGCCGATGTTCATCACCAGCAAGCGCAATATGGTGAAGAACGGCGAGACGCCGCTGATGCTGTACGGGTACGGCGGGTTCAATATCCCGCAGCAGCCGGCATTCAGCGTGCCCGTGATGGTGTGGCTGGAGATGGGCGGCGCCTTCGCGGTCGCCAACCTGCGCGGCGGCTCCGAATACGGCGAGGCCTGGCACAGCGCCGGCACGAAGCTGCAGAAGCAGAACGTGTTCGACGACTTCATCGCGGCAGCGCAGTGGCTGATCGACGAGAAGTACACGTCGACGCCGAAGCTGGCGATCCGTGGCCGCAGCAACGGCGGTCTGCTGGTCGGCGCAGCGCTCACACAGCGACCTGACCTGTTCGGCGCGGCGCTGCCTGCAGTCGGCGTGCTCGACATGCTCCGCTATCACACGCCGAGCTCGAACGCGCGGCAGTGGTCGAGCGACTATGGGCTGAGCGAGAACGCGGCGGAGTTCCGCGCGCTATACGCGTACTCGCCGGTCCACAACGTGCACGCTGGAACCTGCTATCCGCCGACGCTCGTCACGACAGCAGATCACGACGATCGCGTCGTGCCGTGGCACAGCTACAAGTTCGCGGCACAACTGCAGCGCGCGCAAAGCTGTCCGAATCCGGTGCTGCTGCGGGTCGAGACGCGCGCCGGCCACGGCACCGGCAAGCCGGTGTGGATGCAGATCGAGGATTTCGCCGACCAGTGGGCGTTCCTGGTGAAGACGCTGCACATGGAAGAGCGGCTCGCTGCGCTCGCGCAGTGACGGAGTGACGGAGTGACGGAGGTGATGCCGTCACTTCGTCACTTCGTCGCTCTCGTCACCTTCCCTCGGCTTGTCTTCCGTCTCGACCGCGCTGCCCGGGATCGCGTGTTTCTCCGCTGCCCAGGCACCCAGATCGATCAGCTTGCAACGCTCGCTGCAGAACGGGCGCCACGGCGATTTCTCGCTCCACTCGACTGCGCGCCCGCACGTCGGGCATGGCACCGTGGCGCTCACGTGCAGACGGTCAGCTGGAACTTCACGTCCTCGGTCGCTTGCGCGGGGCGTGAGCCCGGGTCGGTCCAGCGCAGGAAGCGGATGCTGCAGCGATGATGGCCGCCGCTCACTTCTGGGAACAGGTCGGTCCCCGCCGGCAGAGCAATGCGCAGCAGCTGACTGGGATTGTCGCGCTCGAACGCGAGCTGGAAGTTGCCGCCGATCGCGACTTCGGGACGCGGCCGCCCGGCCTCGCGCGTCAGCCACAGCAGCTCGATGACGGCGTCGCACAGCGGCCGGATCGTCACCATCCACTCGCCGTAGTTCGCCGAGCGCACGCTGAAGGGCTGCTCGAGCCAGTGGCGATAGTCGGGCAGGTCGAATTCGCAGGTGCCGCCCGGGATCGTGCTGCGATGCTTGATCGCGTTGAGGAACTCCGAGTCCCGCAGCTTCTGCATGAACAGAGCGCCGGCCGAGTTCAGCTCGCTGCGCAACCGCTCCAGGTTCGTGAGCACGGCGCGCAGCCGGCCGCTGTCGACGCCGGGCTTCGCCTGGTATTCGCTCATGATGCCCATCTGGCGCTCGAGCTCCTTGAGCACCTCGCTGCGTACGTCACCGCGCGCTGTAATTGCAAGAATTTCCAGCAGCGAGCCGACGGCCGCGCGCGTCGACCACGCGTCTTCGCGCTCTTCGTGGAACAGCGCCTGCTGGTAGAGAAAGTCCAGGCGCAGGAAGGTCCGCATCCGCTCGTTGAGCGGCTGCTCGTACACCGGACCGGACGGGTTACGGTCGCGCGAAGTCATTGCGCGAATTGTGAAGCACCGGCGCGCCGTTGAAAAACCCTTTTTTTCGCACCGGGCGGCGTTCGACTTCCGGGCCGTAGCGGAATTGACGGCAATCACTCGGGCGCGCACGCTGACGCCGAGGTAGATCCCCGCTACGCTGCTGCGCCTGGGCATCGATTGAGGAAACCAACAATGAACGATCTGTTCTCCCTGCAGGGCCGCGTCGCCCTGGTCACCGGCGGCTCGCGCGGCATCGGCAAGATGATCGCGAAGGGGTTCCTCGCGCAGGGTGCGCGCGTCTATATCTCGTCCCGCAAAGCGGACGTGTGCGAGGCGACCGCGAAGGAGTTGTCGCAGGGCGGCGGCAAGTGCGTCGCGTTGCCTGTCGACGTGTCGAGCAACGAGGGCATCGCGGCGCTCGCAGCCGCGTACGGCCGGCACGAGTCGAAGCTGGACATCCTCGTCAACAACGCCGGGGCCGCGTGGCTCGCCGAGTTCGACGCCTTTCCGGAGAAGGGCTGGGACAAGGTCGTGGACCTGAATCTCAAGGCGCCGTTCTTCCTGACGCAGGCGCTCGGCGCCGCCTTGCGGGCCGCCGCGCGGCCGGATCGGCCGGCGAAGGTGATCAACATCGCGTCGATCGACGGCGTGTCGGTCAATCCGCAGGACACGTATTCGTACGCCGCCAGCAAGTCCGGGCTCATTCACCTGACGCGACGCATGGCTGTGCGCCTGGCCGAGGACAATATCGTCGTCTCCGCGATCGCGCCGGGTGCGTTCGCCTCGGACATGAATACGCTGGCGCGCGATCACGCGGATGAAGTGGCCAGGCGGATTCCGGTGAAGCGCATCGGCACCGACGAGGACATGGCCGGTGCCGCGATCTTCCTCGCGTCGCGCGCCGGCGACTACGTGGTGGGCTCGACGCTGATCGTCGACGGCGGCGTCACATACACCAGGGGCTGGTCAGGCTGAAGCCTGACTCCTTACTCATCTTTTCGCGGTCTGCCGTTCCGCGGCCGACTTGTCGATGAGCTGACGTGCGATCTTCAGCATTTCCTCGTGCGTCTTGCCGAGCGCGACGTATTTTCCGTCGACGACCACGCTCGGAACGCTGTTGACCTGGTACTGGCGCGACAGCTGCTCGGCGCGCAGCGTGCGCGCGGATACGCCCGGCGACTCGAACGCGGCGCGGAACTTGCCCGCGTCGACGCCGTTGGCGCCGGCCCACGCAGAGAGGTTGTCTTCGTCGAACAGCGGCTTGTGTTCCTTGTGAATGCCGTCGAACAGCGCCACATCGAGACGCGCGAGATCGCCCGTCGCCTCCAGTGCGTAGTACGCGCGGCTCAGCTGGCCCCACTCGCGCCGGCCGAACGACACGGGGATTCGGATGAAGCTGACGTTCGGCGGCAGTTCCGCCGCCCACTTCACGATGTGCGACTGCATCGCGTAGCAGTGGGGGCAGGCGTACGAAAAGAACTCGATGACCTCGACCTTGTCCGGCGTCGTCGTCGGCTGCGCCGGAGTCAGCTTCTGATAGTCCTGGTTCTCGACCTGCGCATGGGCCGGAGCAACCAGCATGCACAGCAGGACGGCAAGGATGCGAAACACGGTCATGACTGACTCCGCGGACTGCCTCAGTTCTTCTTGTCAGGCGCTGTGCCCTTCGGCGCCACCGGCGCCTCGGGCTTCTGCGGCGCCGTCTGGACGTCGAGCAGCTCGACCTCGAAGATGAGCGTCGCGCCCGGCGGGATTCTGCCTTGCGCTGCGCCGGTCTCGCCGTAGGCGATGCTGGAGGGGCACACCAGCTTGCTCTTGCCACCCACCTTCATCAGCTGCAGGCCTTCGGTCCAGCATTTGATCACACCGTTGAGCGGGAACGTGGCCGGCTCGCCCCCCAATGAGCTGTCGAACACCTGGCCGTTCGGCAGCGTGCCGTTGTAGTGCACCTTGACCGTATCGGTTTCCTTCGGCGCCGCGCCTTTGCCTTCCTTGATCGTCGTGATGACGAGGCCCGACGCAGTGCGCTTTGCGCCTTTCTCCGCGGCCGCCTTGTCCAGCGCGGCCTTGCCCGCGGCGGCGGTGCGGGTCTTCTGCATCTCCTGCAGCTTCGGAAAATATTGCTGCGGATCGAACTTCGGCGTGCGGCCTTGCGCGCCGTCGCTGACGCCGGATTTCACCCACTCGAGCTCCGCGGCGCTGAGGTTGAACGACTGGATACCCTGAGACATCGCGATGCCGAGCGCGTACAGCGCCTTCTCCTCTTCGGTCTGCGGCTCGGCTGCCCGGACTGTCGTAGATGCCGCAACGCAGAGCGCGAGCGCGAATGTCAAGGCGGGCAATGGGCGCATGGCGGTTCCTTGCGAGATCGAGCGGGCGCCAAGCATACCTCAGCGCCCCGAGCTTTCGCTGCCGCCGGTCAGGCCGCGCGCTTCGAGCAGAGGGCCGATCTCCGGGCCCTTGCCATAGAAATCCCGAAACATCGTCAGTGCATCGACGCTGAAGCCGCGCGACAGCACCTTCTGCCGCAGCAGGTCGCCGTTCTCGCGCTTCAGCCCGCCGTGCGTATCGAACCAGTGCTCGGTATCGCGCGCCAGCACTTCGCTCCAGATGTAGGCGTAATAACCTGCGGAATAGCCGATCGGGCTCGCGAAGATGTGCGAGAAGTAGCTCGAGCGATAGCGCGGCGGCACCGGCGCGAAATCGATACCGGCGGCCTTGAGCGCGTCGCTCTCGAACTTCGCGACGTCGCTCTGCGCGGGAGTCTTGTCGGCCGGCAGCTGGTGCCACGCCTGGTCGAGAATCGCCGCGGCCAGGTACTCGGTCGTCGCGTAGCCCTGATTGAATTTGCGCGCTGCGAGCACCTTGTCCATCAGCTCCTTCGGCATCGCCGCGCCTGTCTGGTAGTGGCGCGCGTAGTTCGCGAGCACGCGCGGATCGGTCATCCACATTTCGTTGTACTGCGAGGGGTACTCGACGAAGTCGCGCGGCACGCTGGTGCCGGAGAACTGCGGATACTGCACGTTGGAGAACAGGCCGTGGAGCGCGTGCCCGAACTCGTGGAACGCCGTGTTCACCTCGTCGGACGTCAGCAGCGTCGGCTGACCCGCGGGTGGCTTCGGAATGTTGAGGTTGTTGACGACGACCGGCTTCGTGCCGAGCAGGCGCGCCTGCTCGACGAAGCTGTTCATCCACGCGCCGCCGCGCTTGTTGCTGCGCGCGTACCAGTCCACGAGGAACAAGCCGTGCGGACTGCCGTCGCTGTCGAACACTTCGAACACGCGCACGTCCGGCTGGTACGTCGGCAGGTCCTTGCGCTCCTTGAAGCTCAGGCCGTAGAGCTCGTGGGCCGCGAACAGCACGCCGTCGACCAGCACGCGGTTCATTTCGAAGTAGGGCCGCACCTCGGACTCGTCATAGGAGTACCGGGCTTTGCGCACCTGCTCGGCGTAGAAATCCCAATCCCACGCCTCGAGCTTGAATGACGCCGTGCCGTTCGCCTTCGCCTGCGAGTCGATCAGCGCCTGGATGTCTGCGGCTTCGCGCCTGGCGTTCGCGACTGCCGGCGGCGCAAGCTGCTTCAGCATGTTGTTGACCGCGCCCGCGTTGAGCGCGGTTTCGTCCTCGAGAACATACGCGGCGTGACTCGCATAGCCGAGCAGGGCGGCGCGCTCCGCCCGCAGCTTCACGATCTGCGCGATCTCGCCGGTCGTGTCGAACTCACCGCCCCAGCCGCGCTCGGTCGAGGTGCGATAGATGCGCTCGCGCAGCGCG
This sequence comes from Steroidobacteraceae bacterium, assembly GCA_035275585.1. GTDB lineage: Bacteria > Pseudomonadota > Gammaproteobacteria > Steroidobacterales > Steroidobacteraceae > Steroidobacter. The sequence goes on from DATEML010000193.1 coordinate 10,603, forward strand.
CGGTTCTTCAGCTGCGCGAGGGCGGGCTGCGTCGTCGTGTTGAGCAGCGCGATCACGAACTTGCCGTCGAGCTTGCGCTCCTTCGCGGCCTCGGCAGCGACTGCGATCTGGTCGTCCGTCATGCCGTCGAGGTCCGCGCGGCTGTCGACGACGATCGCCGCGGCGTTCACGCCCTTGAGCACGGTCTGGCGGAACTCGGTGGTGAGCTGCGAAATCTGCTCGTTGAGCTGCTTGAGGCGCGTCTTGTCCGTTTCGGACAGTCGCGCGCCGGCGCGCACGAAATTCGTGTGATAACGCTCCAGCAGTCGCAGCGACTCCGGATCGAGCTTGAGCGACGCGCGCTGCTCGTAGAGCGTCCGCACGCGCGCATACAGCGCAGGGTCGAGATAGATCGCGTCGTTGTGCGCCGACAGTTTCGGCGACATCTCGGTCTGGAGCGCTTCGAGCGTCGGGTCCGTGTTCGAGGCGGACAGGTTGCCGAACACCGTGCTCGCACGCGTCAGCAATTCGCCTGAGCGCTCCATCGCGACGATCGTGTTCTCGAACGTCGGCGGCGCCGGACTCTTCGCGATGGCGTCGATTTCCTTGCGCTGCACGGCCATGCCGGCGAGCAACGCCGGCTTGAAGTCGGCGTCCTTGATTTTGTCGAACGGCGGCAGCTCGTAGGGCAGCGTGCTTTCCTTCGCGAACGGATTGTCGGGCGCAAGCGCGGTGGAGTCGTTCACGGTTTTACCCGACGCGGTGGTGGCCGCCAGCACGAGCGTGGCGACGAGAATGTTTGAAAATTGCATTGCATATCCCTTGGATGAAGATGTCAGGCTAAAGCCTGACCCACACCCTACTCAAGCAAAGAAATCCGTGAGAGCGGCCGACACTTCCTGCGGGCATTCTTCCGGCAACCAATGCCCCGCCGGCAGCGCCTTGCCATGCGCGTCGGGCGCGCGGGGCCGCCAGGTTTCCAGCACGTCGAACAGGCGGTGCATCGCGCCGTGCACTCCCCACAGCACGAGCGTCGGGCAGCGCAGCGGCGTGCCGAGATCGGCTTCGTCGTGTTGCAGGTCGATGCTCGCGCCGGCGCGATAGTCCTCGCACATCGCATGCAGCGTGTGCGGATCGGCGAAACAGCGCAGGTATTCCGCGAACACCGGCTCGTCGATGGCGTCCGGGATCAGGCCGCGGAACGCGAAGTCGCGCAGGAACGGCTCGGCCTGGCCGGCGAGCAGCATTTCCGGCAGCGGCGCCGGCTGGATGAGAAAGAACCAGTGGAAATACCAGGTCGCGAGGTTCTTGCTGACCTGCGTATACACGGTGCGCGTCGGCACGATATCGAGCAGCGCGAGGCGGCTCACGGCCTGCGGGTGATCGAGCGCCAGGCGACAGGCGACGCGGCCGCCGCGATCGTGCCCTGCGACCGCGAACCGCTCGAAGCCGAGCTGGCGCATCACTTCGACCTGATCCTGGGCCATCGCGCGCTTGGAGTAGGCCGCGTGATTCTCGCCTTCGGGTGGCTTGCTGCTGTCGCCGTAGCCGCGCAGGTCCGTCGCGACGACAGTAAAACGCCGTGCCAGCGCAGGCGCGACGTGCCGCCACTCCAGGTGCGTCTGCGGCCAGCCTTGCAACAGCAGCACCGGCGGCCCGCTGCCGCCGACGACACCGTTGATCTCCGCGCCGGACGTCGCGATCCGAAACGGCCTGAAGCCGGGAAAGAACTCCATCGGCGAATGCTACAACCTTTGACCTACTGCGCGGGCAGCGTGTACGTCGCCTCGATCAGCTCGCGCATTTTGCGGCGCGAAGCGGCGGCGTCGAGCTGTTCGTTGCGCTCGATCGCCGCGGCCTGATTGGCCAGCGCCTCGTCCTTGATGCCGTGGCGCAGCCAGCGCGAGACCTCGCCCCGGCGCAGGTGAAACAGCCAGGTCTCGTCGTCGACGCCGTCGGCCAGGTCCATGAACAGGACCAGGTTGTGCGCGCGCAGGTTGAGTTTTCCCTCGGGTCCGCGGAAGTAGAAGCTGCGCTCTTCCGCCAGCTCGCCTTCGGCATATTTGCGCAAGTGCCGGCGTCGTTCGGTCCGGCTCGGCTCTATCCGCAGCAGCGTCGGCTCGCCGCCGGCGGCCTTGCTCCAAAGCAGCCCCGTGCCCGCCTCGAGCGCTTCAGGTGCTCCTTCCGCGGGGGCAACGCGATTCGCATCCGTAAATTCGCGCAGCATCTCGCGCGGCCGGTCGCCGAGCACGACGATAGTATCGAGCGCACGCAGCATCGAGGGCGCGACCAGTTTTGGCGATACGCTGACAGCCAGCACGCCTTCGAGGCGTTCCGGCAGATTCTGGTCGGTCGGCCGCCAGTTTGCGGGCATTGCGTGGTGTGCTTCGTCGACGATGAGCCAGTGCGGCCGCCCGGTGCGCGCGCGCAATTCGCGGATGCGTGTGAACAGCGAAAGGAAGAACCACGGGCGGTCGTTGAGCTTCACGCCGAGGAGGTTGATGACCGCGTTCTGGTCCGGCTTGTTCAGCAGCTGCACGCATTCGTCGATCGTCGGCGCATGCTCGGGGCCGCCCAGCACGACTGCCGACTCGACGCTGTCGTAGTCGCCTTCCGGATCGATGATGCAGAAGTTGTAGTCGGCGGCACGCAGCCGCTCGACGAGCCCGGCCACGACGGTGGACTTCCCGCTGCCGGAACTGCCGACGACCAGCGCGCTGACCCGGAAGGGCGACAGCGCGATCCGCTTGCCTCGTACGTCCTTGCCGAGAAGGATGTCGTGTCGCGCGAGCGAACCGCTCTCACGGCTCGCGAGATCGTCTGCGAGCATTTCGTCGATGAGCTCGGCGACGCCGGCCCCGTGATCCGCGAACGTCACGATGTCGGCCTTCTCCTTGACGGCCGGCAGCGCGTTCGCGACGGCCACGGCGCACTCGCAGATGTTGAAGAAGGCGTGATCGTTTTCGGCGTCGCCGACGGCCACCGCGTTGTGCCGCGAGAGGTTGAGCTCGGCGAGCGCTGCGCGCAGCCCGCTCGCCTTGTTGACGCCTGCAGGCAGCACCATCACCGCGCCCTTGTTGAAGATCACCTGCAGCTCGAGCCCGCAATCGCGGATCGTCTTCAGCACTGTGTTCTCGTGCGGCTCCCAGGTGGCGACGATCACGCGCCCGACGGAAATCGGACCGACGCCGCGCTCGACGAGCTTGTCGACGAAGCTCTGCGGCGGGGGGTCGTCGAGCGGTTGTTCCTCGCGCGTCTCGGGCCGGTAGAGGAGGGCGCCGTTCTCCGCAACGACTCGTGCGAACAGATCGAGCCGTGGCATCACAGTCTGCAGCTCGTCGAGCTCACGCCCGGTCACGAGCACGAGCTTGCGGCCCGATTCGCGCAGGCGCTCGAGCGCGGCGAGCGTCGGCTCGTCGACGTGGCCATGGTGAGCGATGGTGCCGTCGTAGTCGCAGCACAGCGCGAGATAGCGCATTACGTGAGGGTCTCGGCGTTGCAGGGGCGGACCTGTAACGCCGAGTAACTTTGACCGGTTCCCTACTTCTTCAGGTAGGCCTTCGTCTCGGTGCGCACGAGGTCGACCAGATTCCCCATGGCGAGGTTCGCGTCGATGAGGTGCAGGCCCCAGTCCTTCTGAACCTGGTTGTTGACGACCACGTCGCCGACGATGTCGTCGGTGCGCGGATCGTTCGGATCCGCGTTCACGTGCACCGCTAGATAAGTGCCGGCGTCGTTCGACACACACTCGGCGCTCAGCAATCCGGGCACGCTGACGAAGGGCGTCGTGACCTTTTGCTCCGGCGTCACCCAGGGTTTCGGCGCAGCGGCCGACGATGCGATGAAGCGACCGTTCGACAGGTAAGCGTGCAGCTCACCGCTGCCACCGCCGAGCGCGGCCGGATTCACACACGCCGCAGCCATGTTCTCGCCCTGCGCCTTGCCGAAGCGCGAGTTTGCGGGCGGCGGAACGTTGTCTCTGAAGCTCGCGTAGGCCACCGCGCAGCCGGTCTGCGCAGCCGACTTGCACAGCGGGATGTGTTGGAACGCGCCGATGTCCTTGCCCTTCTCGACCGGCAGGTTCGTGCCGAGCAGCAACGCCGAGATGATCTTCTCCTGCACCGGCTTGCCGTCGATCTCGTTCTTGATCAGCTGCGTGAGCACTCCCGAGCCCTGTGAGTGGCCGACGAGCACGACGCCGCGGCCGGCGTTGTCATTCTTCAGATAGTAGTTCCACGCGTCGAGCACATCGTTGTACGTGAGCATGCGATCGACGGGGATGGCCTTGCCGGCAATGATCGAGCGCAGCGCAGTCAGTGTGACCTGTCGGTACAGCGGCGCATACACACGACACACGGAGGAGAAGCGCGCGAACTGCTGCAGGATCACGCCGTGCTCTTCCGGCCCCGCGGTCATGTCGCTGTTGCCGCTTTGATCGAGAGAGACTGTCGGGTACACGTAGAAGCAATCGACCGGCGGGTTGCGCGCAGCCTTGAACGATTCCTTCTTGAATTTGCCGTTCGCGGCGACGATCGTCGTCGAGAGGTCGACGGCGCAGGAATCCTTGCGACCCGGGCGGCACAACCACGTTTCAGGTTTGCTGTAATCGTTGGGCTGCGCCGCGGGTGCAGCCGCGGGCGTATCGGCCGGCGGCGACTGCGCCAGCGTCGAGGCCGATGACAACAGCGCGAATGCGCTCGCGAAGCCGGCGATCAATCGCAACATGGTTCGCTCCTCGATGGACAGAAATGTTTGCGGCGACGGCGCGGAAGTCTGCCACGGCACGAGCAACGCGTGGCCAGCATGACAGTCCTTTGCGTTGAGGACCCGCGCTGCAGTACTGCGGGAGCAGCGCCGAGATTCTTTACGCTGGCTGGCGACATAAGCGTTTTTCCCGGCGTAGATCCGCGATAGCGGGCCACAACCCGGCATGGACCGCGGTTTGCATCTGTCTGCGGAAAGAGCGCTTTTCCGCGGAAGAACAGAATGCAAAGACGCCTGGGACTGCTGCTGATCCTGATCCCCCCGATCGCCTCAGCCGCGTTGGTGATCGCCGATTCGATGGAGCACGCTCACCGCCAGCCGGCGCCGAAAACACTGGAGGCGCCGCAATCGACGCCTGCCGTCGAGCGCGAAGACACGCAATCCCAGGTTCCACAGCGTCCCTCCGGCGAGGTCATCGGAGTGCCGATGCTCGCCTGATCGTTTTGGCCGGCGGTGTCGGCTCCGGGCGAATCTCGTTGCTCGACCGGGGCATGAAGGGCGGCACCGCCGGCCGTTGGAGCGCCTTCCGACATCCCCGAGCACGATTCGACACCTGCGCCCGGTGTGCGTGCGCGACCTGACTTCCGTCACTGGCATACCATCTGCCTCCAGCGCCAGGATTGAACCGTACCCTGTGGGCAGCGGACGTACTGGCGTACCGTCAGTC
>DATEML010000194.1:0-21847 GCA_035275585.1 Steroidobacteraceae bacterium
GTCTCAGCCGCCCGGCAGCCGGGCTATCAGCTGCACCTCGACGACGCTGTTCGTTCCGAGCAGTCCAGTCGTGCCTACGGCTGTCCACGCGGGATAGGGCGGCTTCAGATAGGTGTCGGCGACTTCCTCGAACAGCGCGAAATGCTGGTCTTTCGTGCCCTCGAAGTTCGGTCCTTCCCAGACGTGGAAGCTGTTGATCATGACGACGTCCTTGAACGTCGCACCCGACGATTCGAGGATTGCCTGCAGACGCTTGAAACCGCGGTGAACCTGCTGCTTGAACGCCTCGGCATCGCGCTTCTCGCCCGCGCGCGGCCCGATGACGACGCCGGAGATGTAGAGCGTGTTGTCGACGCGGCGCACGGCAGCGTAGCGAAAATTATCGTAGGACCACTTCGCGTCCGCGTCCGGCAGGATGACGCTGCCGTGCGGCGCGGGAATGACCATCGGCCACTTTTCGGACTCGGCGGCGTGCGCAACGCTGACGGTGGCGAGCAGCACGGCGGCAAGCAGAGTTCTGGTTTTCATCATGGGTCCCCGGTGTCGTTGATCGCTTTGTCGGCGGCGCCGATTCTACACTGCCGCCGGCGCAGGTGAATTTCCTCGCGATCCACCGCGATCTGCAGCGGCGCTTCCACGCCGAGCTCGACGCGGTTCGGCGTGATGGCGAGCACCGTGACGCGTACGCGCCCGGCGATGACGATGGTCTGGTTGAGACGCCTGGAGAGAACCAGCATGAGAGCTCCTTGTGCTTCCATTCCGGGAGCAGCGCAGCTAGTGTACTCATGCTCCGATAATGGGAGCAAGGAAAAAGTCGACTATACCTAGCGCTCCTGGAATCGGAGCGCGCCATGAAGGCACTGCGCAGTCGCGAACACCGTATGTTGTGTACCGTTCTCGCGGAGGCGCGGATGCAGGCCGGGCTCACGCAGCGCGGGCTGGCCGAGCGGCTGAAGCGCCCGCACTCGTACGTGGCCAAGATCGAAGGCGGCGAGCGTCGCATCGACGTGATCGAGTTCGCGGAGTTGGCCCGCGCGCTGCGCGTCGATCCGCTGAAGCTGCTCGGCGAAGTGCTGTCGAGATAGCGAATCGGACAGAGAATACCTCTCGCCAAGAACGCCAAGGGATCCAAACCGTAAGACCCGATGATTCTTCCCTTGGCGATCTTGGCGATCTTGGCGAGAGATCTCTCTCTCTTGTGACGGGGACTGAAGAGTGACCATCCTTATCCTGATCCTGGGCATCATCGCCATCTGGCTCGTGTTCTCGTACAACCGCCTGGTGCGCCTGCGCAACCAAGTCCGCACCGCCTGGGCAGACATCGACGTGCAGCTGACGCGGCGTCATGATCTCGTGCCGCAGCTGGTCTCCGCCGTGCGCGGCTACGCGAGTCACGAGCAGACCGTGCTGCAAGCGGTTACCGACCTGCGCTCGCAGGCGCTGGCGTTGCAAAGTCCCGCGAAGCTCGGTGAAGTCGAGACCGCGCTCGAGCAGGCGCTGTCTCGCGTGCTGGCCCTGAAGGAAGCGTATCCGGACCTCAAGGCGAGCGAGAATTTCTCGCAGCTGCAACGTGATCTCGTGAAGGTGGAGGAAACGCTGCAGTACGCGCGTCGCTTCTACAACGGCGCGGTGCGTGACCTGAACGATGGCGTCCAGCGCGTGCCGGATGTCGTGATAGCACGTGCGTTCGGCTTCTCGTCCGCCGAGTTCTACCAGGCGCGCGACGAAGAGCGTCCGGCCGTGCAGGTGCAGCTGCAATGATCGCGCGCATCCTGATCGCTGCGCTCGCGCTGCTCGCGTGCAGCGCTGCATTCGCCGATGAGCGCATTCTCGGCTACGACAGCGAGGTGCAGATCCGCCGCGACGGCTCGCTCGAGGTCACCGAGCGCATCACGGTGCGCGCGGAAGGCAGCCAGATCCGCCGCGGCATCTATCGCGACTATCCGACGCGCTACAAGGACCGGTACGGCAATCGGGTGGTCGTCGATCTGAAGGTGCTGGCCGTGCTGCGTAACGACGAGCCGGAGCCGTGGTTCACGGAGGAGCACGACAACGGCGTGCGCATCAACACCGGCAACGACAACTTCCTGCCGGTGCCGGCCGACTACACGTACACGTTGCGCTATCGCACGACGCGCCAGCTGGGATTCTTCGCGGACCACGACGAGCTGTACTGGAATGCGATCGGCACCGGCTGGAGCTTTCCGATCGAGCAGGGCCGCGTCGACGTGTTCCTGCCGGCACCGGTCGAAGTCGACAAGATGCAGGCGGAAGGTTACACGGGTTATCAGGGCTCGAAGGGGCAGGACTATCGCGCGCAGGTGGTCGAGCCCGGGCACGCACACTGGGAGTTGACGCGTCCGCTGCAGCCGAGCGAAGGCTTCACGATCGTGCTGAGCTTCCCGAAGGGCCTGATTCCCGCGCCCGGCCTCGCGCAGCGGATCGGTTGGGTGCTCAAGGACAACCGCGGCATCTTCATCGCGCTCATCGGGCTGATCCTGTTGATCGTCTACTGCGTGCGCGAGTGGTCGCGCGTCGGCCGCGATCCGCGCAAGGGCGTGATCATCGCCCGCTACGAGCCGCCCGAGGGACAGGCGCCCGCAAGCCTGCGTTCCCTGATGCGCATGGGCTACGACATGCGCTGCTTCTCTTCGGACGTGCTGGCGCTCGCGGTCGCCGGCTGCCTGCGGATCGTGCGCGACAAGGGCTTCATCAAGGACGAATGGCGGCTGGAGAGCACGGGCACGGCGCCGCCGGCCGGATCGTCGGTGGGCCAGCGCGCGCTCGTCGATCGCTTGTTCAAGGGCGGCGAGCGCACGCTGGTGCTGAAGAACACCAATGCCTCGACGCTTTCCGCCGCGCGCCGCGCACACTCGAAAGCAATCGACGACGTTCTGCAGCCGCGCTACTACAAGCAGAACAACGGCTCGATCGCCAAGGGCATCCTGCTCGCTGCCGCCGCCGGCCTGCTCGCGTTCTGGATCGCGGGCGAGGCCGGGAAGCCGGCAGTCGCAGTCATCGGCGTGCTGATGGTGATCACGCTGATCGTCTTCGGACGACTGGTGCGTGCGCCGACCGAAGAGGGCCGCAAGCTGATGGACGAGGTCGAAGGTTTGAAGCTCTACCTGAGCGTCGCGGAGCGCGACGAGCTGGCGCGTATGAGCGGGCCGGATGCCGCGCCGGCGCTCGACGAGAAACGCTACGAAATGCTGCTGCCGTACGCAGTCGCGCTCGAAGTCGAAGACGCCTGGACGACGAAGTTCACCGCGGCCGTGGGCGTGGCTGCCGCAGCCGAGGCGACGCGCAGGATAGGCTGGTATCACGGCGGTGACGTCAGCGATCTTGGCAGTCTCAGCCGTGCGGTCGGCAGCAGCCTGACATCGCAGATCTCGTCGTCTGCGACCCCACCGGGCAGCTCGTCCGGATCGGGCGGCGGCGGCTCGTCCGGAGGGGGCGGTGGCGGTGGGGGTGGAGGTGGAAGGTAAGTGACGGAGTGACGTGCTCTTCGTCACTCCGTCACTTTCGTCACTTTCGTCACTTCGTCACTTTCTTCATGCCGCCACCGGCGTCGGCGCCGCGACCTGCACGCAATTGCGGCCGCAGCGCTTGGCGGCATACACAGCTTCGTCGGCGCGCGCGATCAGGTGTTCGCCCCACACGCCCAGCATGTCGCTGGTCGCGATGCCGATGCTGCACGTGAGATGGATCGTCGCGCCGAAGCCCGGCACGCTGATTTCCGCGACACGCTGCCGGATGCGCTCGGCAATCGGCTGGGCTGCAGCGGCGTCGGCGCTGCTGAGGATCACCACGAACTCTTCGCCACCGTAGCGGCCGATCACGTCCGACTGGCGCAGCTCCGCCTGGATCGGCCCGATGATGGCTTGCAGGCAAGCGTCGCCGGCCGGGTGTCCGTGGTTATCGTTGATCTGCTTGAAGTGGTCGAGATCGATGAACAGCAACGCGATCGGCAAACCGCGAGCGCGGGCGCGCAGACAAGCGCTATCCAGTCGTTCAAGCAATGAGCGGCGGTTGAGCACGCCGGTGAGCGCGTCGGACTGCGCGCGGCGCTCTGCATCCGTGAGCGCGAGACGCTGATCGCGCAAGCGATCGGCGACGCCGAGCGCGATCAGCACCGCGGCAGCGACCATCGACCCCGGTAGGGCGTAGTACAGCAGCAATGCCGACTCGCCGTCCTCGCGCGAGAACAACAAGTGCAGCGCCGTCGCGATCGTCAGCGTTTCGAGCAGACCCCACGCGACCAGGAACCAGCCAGCTGCGCGGTTGTCGCGCCGCCAGGCGAGGAACGCGACGACCAGCGTCGTAACGGCCGAGATCACGAACACGAGGTTGCCGATCGCCACGACGATCTCGCCAAGGCCGATCAAGTCGGCGAAGTTGGCGAACGCGAGCACGACGAACGCCACGGCAAACCAGCCGAACAGGGCGTGCACGCGCGGCGAGAAGCGCTGCAGCTCGGCGATCTCGCGCACGAACAGGCACGCAACCGCGCCCATGAAAGCCGCGACCACGTTCCAGCTGTAGCCGATCACGGGCAGAGCGAGCGAGAGGATCGGCCATTCGAAACCCTGGCCCGACAGGTACGCGATGTAGAGCGCCTGCAGCGCGAACAGCGTCGCGTACAGGAGCAGCAACCTGTCCGACAGGACGAACCAGATGAGCAGCGCGGCGACTGCCATCGCCATGAGCGCGCCGAACGAGAGCGCGATCATGCGCGCATGGTCGGCGGCCGTCGTCAGCGTCTCGGGCAGCGTCGCGATCGAGAAGCGCATCCCCGTCGGACCGGGCGAGCGCGAAGTCGCGTGCACGTAAACGGGTTGGCCGGCCTCCAGGTCGGCGGGCAGGATGTAGATCGCGTCCTGCGCGCCGGTAAATCCGGGAACGAATGACGCCAGCCGCAGTGACACCGGTGCACCGTGATCCATCACGAACAGCTCGGCGTCCATGTTGCGGCCCTTGCGCACGTTGATCGTCGCCACCTCGCGCGGCTGGAAAGCCTCGGGCAGCGTCAGCCGCAACCAGTAGTCATTCGCACGGGGAAGGGAGCGCGTCGCATTCGCGGGCAGGAAGCTGTCATCGAGCCGGCCGTGCGTGATCTCGTCCGCAACCGGCGAGCTCAGCGACGGATCCAGGCGCCGCACTTCGAACGCCGGCGCGGCGGCAACCACCGTCGCCGACCACGAAGCGAGCATCCCGAACAGGCATGCCGCGAGCAGATTGCGCATGGAAGCAATCGTAAACAGCGCGTCCCGGGCAAGGCAACGAACGCGTCGCAAAGTTGTGATTCTGTCACCTCAGCTGCGAGCGGGGCCGATTGTGCGCCGGGGCGACGGAATTGCAATGGGACGAAACTCCTAGAGTGCACCGGCTAGAATGTCGGCCTTTCGAGGGGATCCGAATGACCAACCGTACTGCTGCGGCAGCACTCGCCCTCGCCGGACTCCTGCTGGCGCCGGCCGCCGGCGCACAAACGTGCCCGCCCGCGGGGATGTCGCGCGAGCAGCTGCTGGATCTGAAGGCTCACGAGTTCGCGCTGCCGGATGACGCCCGCCGCCAGACGCTGGCGCTCGACCTGCTTTCCTGCCTCGGCAGCACCGACCAGGAGTTGCGCGACGGCGTCGCGTTCGGAGCGCTGTCAACGTGGATGCGCGGCAAGCAGCTCTCCGCCGCAACGGTCGGCACCATCCTCGAACGACTCACCGCGCAGCTAGCACCCGATCATCCTGATCCAGCGGGCGTGCAGCGACCATTCGCAGCGTTGACGCTCGCCGAGGTCGTACGCTTCGACCGTATCGAGCAGTTCATGACTGACCGGCAACTGCAACAGCTGGTCGATGTCAGTACGCGCTACCTGCGGTCCATCCGTGATTATCGGGGGTTCGACCAGCGCGAGGGTTGGCGCCACGCCGTCGCGCACACCTCGGATGTGATGCTGCAACTGGCGGTGAACCCGCGCACGACCAAGGCGCAGCTGGACCAGATGCTTGCCGCGATCGCCACGCAGGTCGCGCCGCCGGGCGAGCACTCCTACACCTACGGCGAGGGCGACCGCCTGGCACAAGCGGTGTTCTACATTGCGAAGCGCAAGCTGCACACGGCCGATGAGTGGCGCAAGTGGTTCGAACAGGTGAGCGCGCCCGCGCCGCTGGCGAACTGGGGCGAGGCATGGACGTCGCAGCGGGGCATCGCCAAGCATCACAACACGATGCAGTTCCTCACGACGCTGTATCTGTACGTCCGCGAGAGCGGCCCCGACTTCCAGGAACTGGTGCTCCCCTCGATCGTCGCCTCGGTCAAGCCGATGTTGTGAGCGCTATTTCGCGGGCGGCTTCGACACGTGCGTATAGACCACCTGCCACTTGCCGTTGCGCTTCGCCCAGATATCCGCGAAGCGCAGCGTGACGGCGAACGGCTTGCCGCCATCGATGCCGTGCAGATCGACGATGCCGCCCATCACCGCACCATCGCTCCATACCTTCTCGACCGGCTGCTGGATCTCGAACGGCTCGATCTTGTAGCCCGGCGTCGTGTAATCGGTGATGAGCTCGGCCTTGTTCTGCACGCGGCCCGAGCTGTTCACGAGCGTGTAGTCGTCCGCGACCAGCCGCTGCAGCTCGGCCTTGTTGCCGTGGATCTGCGCTTCGTCGTAGTCCTTGACCGCTTTGGCAAGATCGGCCGGCAGCTCAGCAGCATTCCCTGCGAGAGACAGCAGCAGCGCTGCGAGCATTCCCACCCAACGCACGTTCGACATGACGCCCTCGCGATGCAACGAAAGGCGTCAAATATAACGTGTGATCCAATTCGGGCGCTCGCGCTTCTTGCGGTAGTACCACGCGCACGGTCCGATCATGACAAACAGCAGGATCAGCCAGACCCCATACGTTGCCGGCAGGCCGAACTTCGTGCGCAAGATCGCCGCCGCAATGCCGAGCACGTAGAAGTGCACGATATAGAAGAAGAACGGCACGCGGCCGAATATCGCGAACGGTCGCAACAGCCGCGGCGTGCCGCTGCGCGTGACGGCCGCCAGCGCGATCAGCGCGAGAAAGATGCAACCGAACGACCACGCGAGGAACGGCAGATCGGGCGGATATTTCGCGAACTCCCAGAAGGCCACGCTCGCGATGCTCGAGTACGAATAGGCATTCCCGTAGCCGCCGTACAGGCGCACCGCGATGAAGAACGCAAAGCTGAGCGCCGCGAGCGCAGCCCAGAGTTTGACGGGGCGCTCGCGCTGGATAGCATCGCGGCCGACGACGAATCCAAGTAGCAGGATCCCGATCCACGGCACGACCGGATACAGGGAACGGAACGCGCCCGTGCGCACCGGTTCGTACAACATCGCGCGCAGCGGCACCGGCAGCCACGAAACGTCGAGCAGCGGATGCAGCAGCAGAATCGCGAGCGCGAGTGGCACGAGAATCCTGCTCGACACGTCGCGCAGCAGCGCAGTCGCGATGATCGCCACGCCGATCGACGTCAGCACCATGAAGGAATAGAAGCCCATCAGCGCGCGCGGCAGTCCCATCACGAGCGCATCGACGAGGATGAGTACGCAACCGCGTATCAGCAGACGCCGCGTGACTTCCGCATGTGTCACGCCACGCGCTTCACGAGACAGGCTCGTCAGCGCGACCATGAATCCGGCCATGAAGAAGAAACCCGGCGCGACCGGCACGCCCGTGAAGCGCGTCAGGAACTGCAAGATGCCGTCAAAGACGGGCGCGGGGCCGGCCGCCAGCTCTTCCGCAGCACGCCCGGAGTTGAACATGAGCGAGGCGTGATCCAGCGCCATGTGCGCGATCAGCAGACCGCGGAACACGTCGACATAGGCTTGGCGCGCGCCCGGCGCGCCGACAGCCGCGGCAGCCTGGACGCGCGCGGCGGCGGGCAGATTCTTCGTCATGGTCATATCATCGGCAAACAGCCGCGCGACCGGACAGTGCACCCGGCCGGGATAGACCCCTGACGAAGGACAGTACTACTTGCCGGTGGCGTAAGTCTTCACGAGCCGATACAGGAAATCTTGAGAGTCGTATAGTTTGGCTGCACCTACACGCTCGTCGCGACCGTGCGCGCGCACGTCGGCGATGTCGCCGAACAGACCCGACACGCCATACATGGGAATTCCCTTGGCGCGCAGGTACGCGCTGTCGGTCGCGCCGGTGCCCATGATCGGAATCACCGGCACGCCTTTCCACTTCTGGCCCGTCAGCGCCTCGATCGGCTTCATCACCTTCGCATCGAGCGGCGACACCGGCGCGGCCGGCGCGCCCGCGGTGCTCCGCAGCGTCACCTTGATCTGATCGTCCGCGAACACGCGAACGAGCGTGCGCTGTACGTCCTCGACTGACTCCTGGGGCAGGATGCGGCAGTTGACGTTCGCCGTCGCCTTCTGTGGCAACGCGTTGCGGGCGTGACCGGCCTGCAGCATCGTTGCTACGCACGTCGTGCGCAGTGTCGAGTTGTAGGCAGGCGTTTCTGCGAGTTTCGACGCCGCGCTCGCATCCTTGCCGTTCGAATCCACGACGGCCTTCATCGCGGCACCGATCTCGCCGCCCTCGAGTGCGGCCGTGCGCTCGAAGAATGCGTGAGTGACTTCGTTGAGATTGACCGGGAAGCTGAACTTGCTGAGGCGATCCAGCGCGGCGGCGAGCCGGTAAATGGCGTTGTCGGGCGTCGGCACGGAGCTGTGACCACCCTTGTTGGTGATCTCGAGATCGAAGTCGCGATACAGCTTCTCGGTGGCCTGCACGGCGTTGAGCAGCTTCTTGCCGTCACGCTCGCGCCCTCCTCCGCCTTCGTTCAGGCCGAACTCCGCTTCGATCAGGTCGCGGTGCGTGTCGGCCAGCCACGAGACGCCGTTGAAGTCGCCGCCCTCTTCGTCCGCGGTGAGCGCGAGGATGATGTCGCGATGGGGCTTGAGCCCTTCCTGTTTGTAGCGGATCAGATTGGCGACGAAGATCGCGGCCATCGCCTTGTCGTCGGAGGTGCCGCGCCCGTAGTAGTAGCCGTCGCGCTCGCTCAGCTTGAACGGGTCGAGATCGGGCGACCAGTCCTCCTTGTGTGCCTCGACGACGTCGAGATGTGCCACCAGCAGGACGGGTTTCTGCTTGCCGTCGCCGCGCAGCCGCGCGACGAGATTGCCCTTCTTCGCGTTGCCCGGGTGTACCAGCACCTGCACGTCCTGCTGGGGAAATCCCGCTGCGACGAGCCGCGCGGCCATCGCGCGCGCCGCCTGCGTGTTGTCGCCGACGGAGTCGGTCGTGTTGATTTCGACCAGCTCTTTGTAGATGTCGAACAGCGCGCGCTGCTCGGGTTTGAGCTCAGCTGCAGCAGCGATGCTCACAGCGCCGAGCGCAAGCAGGGATACAAGGAATGTTCTAGAGAATGTTCTTTTCATGACAGACCGGCGTGAGGTTGCGATCCGTCATGATAGACGAAAATCAGACTTCGACCGTCTCTCCGGCGCGCCGCTCCAGTCCCTTTGCGACCGCCTCCGCACGCGTGCGCGCGCCGAGCTTGCGGAACAGCGACTCGATGTGAAATTTCACCGTGTGCAGGGAAATCCCCAGGTGCCGCGCGATCGCCTTGTTGCTCAGGCCCGCACCGATTGCGGCAAGCACATCGAGCTCGCGTGGGGTCAGCAGGACACCGGCCGCGCGGTCGGCCAGCTCTTCGAAGGCACGCGGGCGCGGCTCAGGCACGACGTGTACCGAAGAGCCGCTGGCTGCCGCGTGCAGCGCTGCCTCGATCTGCTCCGCGCTCGTCCCGCCATCGAGCAGCACGACATCAGCCGAGCTTTCGTCGACCACGGCGTGCCCGGCATGGGCGACGATCGTCGCGAGCTCGTCGTGACGCACCGAATCCGGCGCCGCGATCGCGACGCGCAACACGTTCGCCAGTTTTCGTTTCGCCACCACTGCACTCATTAGATCAGCTCCGCGGACGGGCGGTGATCAGCACGTCCAGCGTCAACACCTCGCCGCCGCGGATCAGTCGCAGAGCCACCGTCCGGCCGACGCTCGCGTCGTCGAGCTGGGCCATGACCCTGCGCATGCCGCGCATCGAAGCGCCGTCGATCGTCAAC
The DNA here is from genome assembly GCA_035275585.1 of Steroidobacteraceae bacterium. Classification (GTDB taxonomy): domain Bacteria; phylum Pseudomonadota; class Gammaproteobacteria; order Steroidobacterales; family Steroidobacteraceae; genus Steroidobacter. Next base: position 10,109 of record DATEML010000194.1, read on the forward strand.
AGGATGTCTCCTGCGGTCACTCCCGCAACCGCGCCGGGACCGTCCGCGGCGATCGACATCACCATCATTCCGGTCGTCTCGCCGGCGGCCTCGCGCAGCGGCTCGGGAATCGAGACCGGTTGCAGGCCGAGACCGAGCCAGCCGCGCGCCACCTGACCGTCCTTCAGCAGTTGCGGCACCACGCGATCGAGGGTCGCGACCGGAATGACGAGCACCACGTTCGGCGGCCCCAGGGTGGACATGCCGAGCAGCGCCCCGTCCGAATCGAGGACCGGTCCTCCTTCTTCGGTGCGGCCGAGGCGGATATCAAGGGCGATCCGCTGCTCGATCCGCCCGCCGGCGCGGCTGTACCACTGCGGACCGACCGCGTTGACGAGCCCGAGCCGCGCCGTCGGCGCTCCATCGACAGTCGCTCCGAGGGCGAGCGCAAGACCTCCGACGCGGGCGCTCGCCGGCACGGGGGTTGGCGCGTCCAGCGACGTTTCCGGCTGGAGCACCAGCAGATTCGTGCCGGGATCGCGGCCTGCGATACGCGCCCTGGCCGTCGCGCCTGATGCACTCACGACTTCGTACTCGTCACGATCGCCGACGGCCTGCTCGGACGTGACGACCGCGCCCTGCCACACCATCGCGCTGATGTGACGATGAGATGCGTTGCGAACCGCGACTGCGAGACCGCGCGCGGCGGTGACCTGCGCCTCGATGGCTCGTGCCAGGCCGCTGATGGAATAAGTTTCGGTGGACATGACTCGTCTCTCAAAGATCGATGTCGCGAACGATGCGCGCCCGGCAACGCCTTACCCATCGGGCAGTTGACCGGGGCCGCGGACCCGGGCGAACAGCCGGGTGGAATCGCCGACGGGCGGCGCGAAGATCCCCGCATGCTTCAGGCCCTCGATCCCTATTCGAATGTCGTCGCACAGGCGTTCGACTTTGTGAGCCCTGCGGTCGTGAGTATCTCGGTTCGTTCCCGCGGCGGGCCCGGCGGCGTCGGCTCCGGCGTGCTCTACACACCGGACGGCTATCTGCTGACGAACAGTCACGTCGCCAACGGCGCGACCGAGCTGCGCGCTGCGTTGACCGACGGCCGCGAAGTGCCGGCCACGCTGGTCGGAGACGATCCCGAGACTGATATCGCGGTGCTGCGGCTCGCCGGCAGCGGCTTCCCGTACGCGACGTTCGGCAGCTCGTCGTCGTTGCGTGTCGGACAGCTGGTGATCGCGATCGGCAACCCGTTCGGCTACCAGGCGACCGTGACCGCCGGCATCGTCAGCGCGCTCGGCCGCAGTCTGCGCACGCGCTCGGGCCGGCTCGTGGAAAGCGTGATTCAGACCGACGCGCCGCTGAATCCCGGCAACTCGGGCGGTCCGCTCGTCGACGGCTCGGGTCAGATCGTCGGCATCAACACGGCGATCGCAGGCGGCGCGCAAGGAATCTGCTTCGCGATCGGAATCGACATCGCTGCCAACGTCGCCGCGACGCTCATGCGCGAGGGGCGCGTGCGTCGCAGCCGGCTGAGGTTCGCCGGCCAGACGATCACGCTCGACCGCCGCATCCTGCGTGGGCTGGAACGCGCGGCGCCGAGCGCGATTCTCGTGCTCGAGGTGCTACCGGACGGACCCGCGCAGCGCGCGGGTCTCGAGAAAGGCGACGTGCTGCTGGACTTCGACGGCGACGCGATCGAAAGCCTCGATCATCTGCATCGCCTGCTCACCGTTGAGCTCGCGCAGCGCGACGTGCCTGTCAGGGTGATGAGGAAGGGGAAGTTGCTGGCGCTGGCGGTGAGGCCGGTGACGGACTGAACGCTCGCGCCACTCTGCCCAGCCATTTCCCCAGCTCGCCGGTGCGCAGATCCTTCTCGGCCGTGTAACCGAGCCGCACGACGACCAAATCCTTCGACGGCACGACCAGGGTGTACTGCCCTTCGAAGCCTTGCGCGCTGAATGCGTCGCGCACCGGACCGGTGTCGATGCGCGTCGGATACGGCTTGCCCGGACCTTCCGCCGGACTCACCCACCAGCCGGCACCGTAAATGTCGGCGTTCTCGCTCTTGCCGGCCGTGCGCGCGAAGTCGACCCAACCTTCCGGCAGCACGCGCTGACCATCCCACATGCCGTCGCGCAGGTACAGCAGACCGAATTTGGCGAAGTCGCGTGCCGAGGCGTAGATGAGCGCGCTGCCATAGTACAGGCCGCTCGCGTCGAACTCCGGCTGCGGTTTCATGCCGATCACGTCGAACAGGCTCTGATGCATCCACTGCAGCATCGCAGCGCGGCGTGCCTGCGGCGATTGCGGATTCGGCACGATCGTGCGCGTCAGCGCGTCGGCCGTGAGCACGATGCCGCAGGAATTGTAGTTCCAGTGCGTGCCGGGCTCGTGGATCAGCGGCAGGCCGGCGCAATAGTTCGCGACGTCGAGCCGGCCGGGACCGAACAGCTTGGCCGATGCATCGCTGTTGGCGACCGTCTTCGCTTCGATTTCCAGGTAGCGCATGCCGTCCGTCATGTTCAGCCAGATACGCCACGGAATCTGCGCGCGCTTGTCGTTCGCAGCCCAGTGCGGGTTGCCCATCGGCGTGTCGATGTCCACTTTTCCCTGCTTGACGGCCACGCCGACGAGCGCCTGCGTGATCGACTTCGCCATCGACCACGACACCAGCCGCATGTCGGCGTTGTAGCCGGGCGCGTATTGCTCGTGCACCAGACGGCCGCCGACGATGATCGCGACTTCGCGGGTCTCGCCGAGGCCCGAATCCTTTTTGTCGAACGCATCCGCCAGCGCCGCATCGAGCGCGGCGCGATCGACGCCTTCCGGCATGGGACCGGTCGGCCACTCGTTCGTCGGCCACGGAACGTCGGCAGGCTGCGGCGGCAGCGGCACGAGCTCGGCGTGCGCGGTCATGACGCAGGAGAGAGAAACGGCAAGGGCAATCCACATTGCACGACGCATGACTCGTTCTCCTCAATTCGCCGGATGACAGCCGAAGCCCGGCTCGAACTCCGCCTGCGCAGAGACCAGGCCTGCGAGCGCAGAGACCTTGACGCCGTGCTCGAGCTTTTCCACGGTCAGCGGCTTGATCGCCGCGGGGTCGTAGTCCGTGCGACACGAGTCCATCGGACGACCGGCGACGAACAGACACGAGCACGTTTGCTTGGCGACGTACACCGTGCCGATCCGGGCAGTCGCCCAGGTATCGCGGCCGAAGAACACCGCGATGCCGACGATCGCCACTACGACGACGATTCCGATCAACAGCCCTTTGCCGCGCATCTGTGCGACCTCCCCTCGTTGTACGTTTTGCCAATGATAGCGCCAAGCGCGACGGAACTTTCAGCGTCGGTCTGATTCCCGCGCGCCGGAACGCGGCCGATACTGTTCCCGAAGGCTCGAAGTAGACCCCAGAAGTAGTCGTGGAGGGCTGCGCGATGAACCGGTATCCAGGTGAGCAGTTGATGTCGGTGGAAGAAGCCGAGCGTCTCTCCGAACTGCACACCGGGCGCCGCCGCCGCAAGCAGCCCGCCCGCCAGCCGAGCCTCTGGGCGTGGCAGTCCGTCTCCAGCGCACTGGAACAGACAGTGTCCGAAGAACAAGTCGACGAGATGATGCGGACGCTGCGCCGCTAGAACAGATTGCAATCCAAAATCGGGTGCCCCCGCCTGTTCCCGAGGTAATCCTTCGCGCAGGCCTTCCCGCCAGCACACCGGGGTGCTGGCGTTTTCTTTTTCATGTTTGGCTTTCAGTCCTGGAAGCGTTCCTGCCCCGCGAAACCGATGCGTTGCATCCCGCTGCGCTGCGCGATCGCCAGCACTTGCGCGACCGTGTCGTACCTTGCGCGCCGATCCGGCAGCACATGCAGCTCGGGCTGGCTCGCCTTGCCTGCCTCCACCCTGAAGTAGCGCTCCAGCTGGGCGAGATCCTGCACCACGGTCCCGTTCCACAGGATCGTGCCGTCGAAGTCGATCGACAGGCTGATCGTCTCGGACGGAATCGGCGCCGGGTTGGGGACGCCGCCGATGTGCAGATTGGTGCTGTTCGTCATCACCGGCAGCGTGATGATGAACAGAATCAGCAGGACCAGCATGACGTCGACCAGCGGCGTCGTGTTCATGTCGGCGATGGGATCGGAATCGTCGCGGGCAGCAATGCTCATGGCCATGAGGCTCTCCCTTTTTCTTGAGGACTCCGCAGGAATCCGACCCGCGGGGCGCGTTTCAGTTCCTCTTGCCGCGCTTCCTCTCCCGCCACACCCAGGGTTCGACGCGATCCTTCAGCGGTAGCGCCCACAAGCCGCGTTTCGCATTGCGAGCCTCCTGCTCGACGTCGTACAGCGCCTCGTTGCGGGCAAACTCCGCGTAGAACCAGGCGGCGCCCCGCTTCATCAGCTCCGCATTGATGTGCGTGTTGCCGTTCCAGACATGGACGACAGTGCGGCCGTAGCGGTCGGTGTCGAACGGCATGAGCACGAGCTGCTTGCCGGCTGCGAGCGCTGAGAGCTCTCGCTTCGCCTCGCGCCCATACGGTTGATCGAGCTCGGGCGCGTCGATGTCCGAGAGCCGGAATTCCATCTCGACGCCCTGCACTTTCGCTACGAGGGAGTCGCCATCCTTGACCCGCACCAGCGGCCCATAGAAAACGCCCTCGTCGCCGGCACGCGGCGGATGGGCTGGATCGAACTGGGGTGCCGGAGACTTTCCGGCGGCCGCCAGGCTGAAGCACAGCAGCGCAACTGCAGCGACTCTACTCCCCATGGGTTTCTATTGTACTGGACGAGCCGCGCGAACCTCGTTAGCTTCCGCACTCTTTCCGTTCGAAGTGAGTCCGTCGTATGCGCTTTTTTCTTGCTGTCACGCTGTTGTCCGTTTCCGCGTCCGCCCTCGCTGCGCCGCCGGCGGCGCCGGAGCGCACGTTCCAGGGCCGCGATCTGTTCTCGCTGCAGCTCGCGACGGATCCGCAGATCCGTCCGGACGGCCGCGAGATCGCGTACGTCCGCGTGTCGTTCGACGTCATGACAGATCGCGGCCGTCAGTCGATCTGGCTGATCGACTCGGAGAGCGGCGAGCAGCACCCGCTGGTGACGACAGCGGGCTCGCATTCGCAGCCGCGCTGGTCGCCGAACGGCGATCGGATCGCGTACGTGTCGACTGCTGACGGCGGACGGCCGCAGTTGTTCGCACGCTGGCTCGGCACGGGGCAGACGGCAAAGCTCACCGATCTCACCGAAGCGCCCGGCAACCTGCGCTGGTCGCCGGACGGCAAGTGGATCGCATTCACGATGCTCGCGCTGGACGAGAAGGCGAAGCTCGGCGACGCGCCGCAAAAGCCGGAAGGCGCGGAGTGGGCGCCGCCGCTCGAGCTGATCACGAAGATGGTCTATCGCAGCGACAACGCGGGCTATCTGAAGCCCGGCTACACACATATATATGTCGTTTCCGCCGACGGCGGCGCGCCGCGGCAGCTGACCTTCGGCGCGTACGACGAGGACGGGCCGATCTCGTGGACCCCTGACGGCAAGTACGTGGTCGTCACGGGCAATCGTCGCGAGAACTGGGAGCGCGAGCCCGTCAACAGCGAGGTCTATCGCGTAGCACTCGCGGACGGCGCGATCGAGACGCTCACGAAGCGCAACGGTCCGGATCGCGCGGCCGATATTTCGCCGGACGGCAAGTCGATTGCCTATCTCGGCTACGACGACAAGTACCTCGGCTATCAGAACGTCGAGCTGAACGTGATGGGACTCGACGGCAGCAACTCGCGCTCGCTGACCGCGTCGCTCGATCGCACGATCGACGATGCAACGTGGTCGCACGATGGCCGCAGCCTCTACGTGCAGTACGACGACAAGGCCAACGTCAAAGTGGCGCGCGTCTCCCTCAACGGCAAGATCGAAACCGTCGCCGCAGGTCTCGGCGGCGGCTCGCTCGACCGTCCGTACACCGGCGGCCAGTTCAGCGTCGCGAACAACGGCGCCGTCGCTTTCACCAAGGGCTCGCCGCAGCAGCCGGCGGACATCGCGATCGCGCGCGGCGGCAAGGTGCGGCAGCTGACCAATCTCAACGACGGATTCCTGGCTGGCAAGACGCTCGGCCAGGTCAAGCCGCTGAAGGTCACTTCGTCGTTCGACCAGCGCGACATCGCCGCGTGGATCGTCACCCCGCCGAACTTCGACGCCAGCAAGAAATATCCGCTGATCCTCGAAATCCACGGCGGGCCGTTCTCCGCGTACGGGCCACTGTTCTCGACGGACTATCAGCTGTACGCGGCGGCCGGTTATGCAGTGCTCTACACCAATCCGCGCGGCTCGACTTCGTATGGCCAGGAGTTCGCGAACCTCATTCATCACAACTATCCGAGCCAGGACTACGACGACCTGATGAGCGCGGTCGACGCCGCGATCGCGCAGGGCTACGTCGACGCCGACAACCTGTTCGTCACGGGCGGCTCCGGCGGCGGCGTGCTGACCGCGTGGATCGTCGGCAAGACGACGCGCTTCAAGGCGGCCGCGGCGCAGAAGCCGGTGATCAACTGGACCAGCGAAGTGCTGACGACCGACGTCGCGCCGTTCATGCCGAAGTACTGGTTCGGCAAGCTGCCCTGGGAAGACCCGGACGCCTACTGGAAGCGCTCGCCGCTGTCGCTGGTCGGCGCGGTGAAGACGCCGACGCTGGTGGTGGTGGGCGATCGGGATTTCCGCACGCCGGTGAGCGACTCCGAACAGTACTACCAGGCGCTGCAGCTCGCGGGCGTGCCGACGGGATTGCTCAAGGTGCCGGGCGCCTCGCACGGCGGCCTGACGGCGCGGCCGTCGCAGTCGGCGGCGAAGGCGAGCGCGATTCTCGCGTGGTTCGACCGCTATCGCAGCAAGGCAGCGAACCCGACGCCAACGCTGTAGGTCGGGCTACCCCTCGACCAATCCGTCGTTCTTCGGCGGATCCGCGAGCGGCGCGCCGAGCGGCGCCTCCTGTGCTAGGAGCGCCTCGGTGCCGTCGCTCGCGTGCACGAGCAGGAAACCGATCACAGCGTGCAGCTCGTCGACCTCCATGTCGTCGATCGGGAATCCCATGAAGCTCAGCTGGCGTCCGCGCTCGGCATAGAGTTCTTTGAATTCGCGTTGCATGGCAGCTCCCGTTGGACGCGTCAGACGCTGGTTGAACGCACTCCGCTCCGCACGGTTCCACGCGTACGGGCCGTGCGAAACGTAACGGAGTAGCGCAATTCCTTGGTCGGCGGCACGCTGTGTTGCCAGCCCCAGCGCGCTTCGTCGCGCAGAATGTACGCCGAGCGCGGCTCGAGCACGAGCGCGAAAACCTCCTTGCGTCGTTCCGGTTTCCACGGATACGGCCGGAAGCGGATGCGCGCCGCGCCGGCGAGCGAAATGCCGACGATCAGCTCGAAGTCAGGCACGTCGCGGTGCCAGCCGAGCGGAGTGCCGGGCGTGTACTCGGCGATCAGCGCCTGCACGAAATCCTGCGACGCCACGCCGGCCCAGTCCGCGGCCCGCGTACGCAGCGGCGCGAGGAATTCCGGAATCGGCGGCGCCGGCTTGGCTTCGAGGTGTTGGAAGTCGTACGAGAATCCGTAATTCACGGTGCGGCGACGCGCCGTGTATTGCCGGTACTGCGCCTCGCGCAACGGCAGCGCGCTGATGTGTTCGAGCACCGCCCGCTCCTCGTCGCGATCGAGAAATTCGCTGCGATAGATCAAGCCCGGCGGCAAGACCGGTTGGAACAGACCCACTTGCAAACCCGGTGACATATTCACCCAGTGTACCGAACGCAAAAAAACAGGGCCGGGCGGCTTGCGCCGTCCGGCCCTGCTCTTTGCGCCCTGATTATTTCGTTGCTGTTGCGTTAGCGGACACGGCCGCGACGGAACAGATTGACGATCGCCAGCAGGATCACTGCGCCGACCAGCGAGACCAGGAACGTCGCGATCGAGATACCCTCATTGATCGTGCCAATGCCCAGCAGCGGAGACACGACGAATCCGGCGAGCAACGCGCCGACAATACCGACAACGACATTGAGCAGGATGCCTTGCTGCCCGTCGGTACGCATGATGATGCTTGCGAGCCAGCCGACGACGCCGCCCACGATCAACCAGACCAGAATGCCCATACTCCCTCCTTTGGGTCGCAAAATAGAGTCACGACCACAGAATGGGAGCTGGACGAGCTTAGTTCCGCACAGGCTCGGCGCGCGTAGGGAGTCCGCCGTCAATCGACGAAGCGCGACACCAGCTTGGGGATCACGGCGCGACTGGGACGCTCCGGCAGGTACTTCACGCGTACCCAGCTGCCGACCGCCGGAAGAGACGCTGTCCATTCGCCCGTGCGGCGGTCGACGTGGCACGTCTGCACCGATTCCGGCAGCTCGTGCGGCTGGAACTCGAAATACACGCGCGTGAACGCGCCCAGCACCGGTGGCCGCCAGATGCGCAGGACGCGGCCCTGGGCGATCGCGCCGCGCTTCAGGATTTCCTGCTGCAGCTGCGCGCCGAGCGCGACGGAGCGGACGGAGGCGATCATGGCGACGAGCGCGCCGGCAAGGAATGCGATAGCCGAGATGTATTCTGCGGGCATGGGCGATGACTTAAAAAATCTGCGGGACGCGTCGCAGAATGCGCGCACGCAGTCCTCGCGGTCGATGAAGTGCTTCGCAATTCTTACATGCTAGTGTCTATCGAGCCAAGTGCCGAGTCCCTGGGCATTCAGCTCAATATCAATTGCGAGCAGTTCCCGTAGCCAATTTTCCGACTGCGTCGAGCCGGAGCGGAGCAGTTCCGCGATGTAGATGTCGCCGAACGCGCGCTTGAGCGCGTCGTGACGGTCCGGCGCGTCGGCGAGCGCGCGCGCTGCATCGGCCATCGCGTCCACTTGTGCGAGGAACTGCACAGCCAGTGTCTCGGCGTCGTGGACGGCACCGTAGTGCGTGAGATACATGACCTCGGGACGCTGCGCGAGCAGGCGCGCCACCGTCTCGTGGAGCGCTGTCGGGTCGAAGTGCACCGGCGCGGTCGCGGGCACGATATACGGACCGCGCGGCGTGTGCAGGTCGGGATAGACGATGCCGAACGTGTCACCCGTAAACCAGCCGCGACTCACCTCGTCCCAGATGCAGTTGTGGTGGCGAGCATGGCCGGGCGTGTCCGCGAACCGAAGCGGACGACCGCCCAGCTCCAGCACCATTCCGTCGGTCGTCGTCAGCACCCGTTCGGCCGGGACCGGGACGAGATCGCCGTAGTCGCGCGCGACGACCTCTGCGCCATACACAGCGCGGGCACCCTCCACCAGCACCGAGGGATCGATCAGGTGGCGAGCGCCGCGTGGATGCACCACGAGCTTGGCGCTTGGCAGCTCCTGCATCAGCAGGCCCGCGCCACCGGCATGATCGAGATGCACGTGCGTCGGAATGATGTAGTCGACGGCGTCACGACCGAGCCCATGTGCTTCGAGCGCTGCGAGCAGGCGCGGCACACCGCTGTTGACGCCGGTTTCGATGAACGCCGCGCGGCCATTCTCGACGACCAGGAAACAGGCGTCGAAGCGCGGGCGCACGAAGCCGGTGTCGATCACGGTGATGCCGTGACCCAGGCGCTGGAACAGACTCATCACGCAAATCCTTCCAGCACCAGCTTGCCGATGGTATGGCCGCGCTCGAGCATCTGGTGCGCGCGACGCAGGTTCGCTGCGTTGATCGCGCCGATGCTATCGGCCAACGTCGTGCGCAGCTTGCCGCTGTCGACCAACGCAGCAGCTTCTTCGAGGATCTCGTGCTGGCGTTGCATGTCCGGCGTCTGGAACAGCGCGCGCGTGAACATGAACTCCCAATGGATCGATATGCTCTTCTGCATCAGCGAAGTCAGCTCGACGGCGCCGCCCATGCTGACGATCAGGCACAGCTTGCCCTGCGGCCGCATGACCGGCGCGAAGCGCGGAAAATAGGGCGTGGCATCGGTGAGGCAGAAAACGTAGTCCGCTTCAGGAATGCCGGCCGCTCGCATCTGCGCCGCAAGGTCGCCGGTGTGATCGACGACTGCATCGGCGCCGAGCTCCTGCACCCATCGCGATGATTCCGGACGCGAGGCGGTGCCGACCACGCGCAAGCCTGCAAGCTGTTTTGCGAGCTGGATCGCGATCGAGCCGACGCCGCCGGCGGCGCCGATCAGCAGCAGCGTCTTGCCACGATCGCCGCCGGAGCGCGAGATGCCGAGTTGGTCGAACAGTCCTTCCCAGGCGGTGAGCGTCGTAAGCGGCAACGCAGCCGCGGCCGCGAAACCCAGCTTGCGCGGCTTGCGACCGACGATGCGCTCGTCGACGACGTGGTATTCGCTATTTGCACCGGGCTTGTTGATGCTGCCCGCGTAGTAGACCTCGTCCCCCGGCTTGAACAGCTGTGCCGACGGGCCGACTTCGCGGACGATACCCGCGACGTCCCACCCGAGAATCCGCGGTCCCTGCAGGCTCGGATCGGGCCGCGCGCGCACCTTGTAGTCGACGGGATTGACCGAGATCGCTTTGACTTCGACCAGCAGCTCACGTCCGGCCGGCACCGGCTTCGGCACGTCGAGATCGACCAGCGACTCCGGGTCGTCGATCGGGAGATTGCGGAAAAGGCCGACTGCTTTCATAGGAAGAAGAATTAAGAGAAAGGAAAATCTCTCGCCAAGACCGCCAAGATCGCCAAGGTCAGAAAGAAATCTGCCGATGCGAACTATTCGGACTCCGCCTTGGCGTTCTTGGCGATCTTGGCGAGAAATTTTCCGGATAACGGCTCAGCATCACATGTTGCGGCGATACTGCCCGCCGACCTGGTACAGAGCCCGCGAGATCTGACCGAGCGAGCAGCATTTCACCGCTTCCATCAGCTGCTCGAACACGTTGCCGCCCGACGCGGCGACTGCCTGCAGGCGCTTGAGCGCCTCGGCGGTGCGGTCCGCGTTGCGCGCCTGGAACGCGCGCACGCCCGACACCTGATCCTGCTTCTCTTCCTCGGTCGAGCGGATCAGCTGCGCGCCCTTGATCTCGTCGGCGGAATCGTTGTCCGACAGGAACGTGTTGACGCCGATGATCGGCAGCGAGCCGTCGTGCTTCTTGGTTTCGTAGTACAGCGACTCTTCCTGGATCTTGCTGCGCTGGTACATCGTCTCCATCGCGCCGAGCACGCCGCCGCGCTCGGAGATCGCCTCGAATTCCTTGTAGATCGCTTCCTCGACGAGGTCGGTCAGCGTATCGATGATGTACGAGCCGGCCCAGGGGTTCTGGTTCTTGTTCAGCCCGAGCTCGCGGTTGATGATCATCTGGATCGCCACCGCGCGGCGCACGCTCTCCTCCGTCGGCGTCGTCAGTGCCTCGTCGTACGCGTTCGTGTGCAGCGAGTTGCAGTTGTCGAACAGCGCGTACATCGCCTGCAGCGTCGTGCGGATGTCGTTGAACGAGATCTCGCGCGCGTGCAGCGAGCGGCCGGACGTCTGGATGTGATACTTCAGCATCTGCGAGCGCGGCGCTGCCTTGTACAGCTCGCGCATGGCGCGCGCCCAGATGCGGCGCGCGACGCGGCCGATCACCGCGTACTCCGGGTCCATGCCGTTCGAGAAGAAGAACGACAGGTTCGGCGCGAAGTCGTCGATCTTCATGCCGCGCGCCAGGTAGTACTCGACGATCGTGAAGCCGTTCGCCAGCGTGAACGCCAGCTGCGAGATCGGGTTCGCGCCGGCTTCGGCGATGTGATAGCCGGAGATCGA
>DATEML010000195.1:0-5530 GCA_035275585.1 Steroidobacteraceae bacterium
TTGCAGCTCAGGCGACCAGGTGATCGCAGTACTGTGCAGGGCAAGCGGTACGATGACTCGCTTCTGCAGCAGCTGCTCGAAGGTCGCACGGCCGCGCGCGGCGATTGCCTCCTGCAGCAGCCAATAGTCGAGATTGGAGTAGTCCCACTCGGAACCGATGTCGCGCGACAGCGTCTGCGCAGCGAGAAAGCGATAGAGGTCGGCCTGCGAGTAACTCGATCCCGCCGGATCCAGGATGTCTGGCAGGTTGCTGGGCATGAACGGCAGTCCGGCCGTGTGCGTCGCGAGGTCGATCAGCGTGATCTTGCGGCCGTTGCGCTCGGGCAGTTGGGTGCCCGCGGGCAAGTACTTCGTAACCGGGTCTGTGAGCCGCAGTTGCCGCGTGCGGGTCATGTCGGCGAGCAGCAGCGCGGTGAACACTTTCGTCACCGAAGCGATCTCGAAGACGGTGTCGCCGTTCAGCGAGCGCCGGTCGGGATCACCGGCATCACCATACGCAACGATGCGCGGGCCCTTTTCATCGAGCACGCCGACGACGATGCCCATCCCGCCTTCGGGACCGGCGATCGCCTGGACGCGCTCTTCGAGGATCTTGTGAATTTCGGCGTCGGTCGGCAGCCCTGCGGCGTGCGTGGTGAGAGACAGGCAGCCGAGGAGAAGTGCAGCAGGACGCAGCATGGTCGATTGGACGCCGACACGTGCCACTAAGGTTGCAGGATTTCCGACGCTATCTCGGCAGCCACTTCTTTAGCCGCTCCAGCGCCATCTCGATCTCGTGCATCGAGACGCCGGTGAAGAAGCGCACGAACGGGCCGCCGCCGATCGGATCGAAGTCGACGCCGGGCGCGAGCGCGATGCCCGTCTGCTCCAGCACCTCGTGGCACCACTGCAGGCTCGAGCTCGTGTAGCGGGAAACGTCGGCGTAGATATAGAACGCGCCCTCCGGCTCGACGACCGGCATGATGCCGAGCTTCGGCAGCTCGCGCAGCAGCACCTCGCGATTGCGGGCGTATTCGATGATCGCGCTGCGCAGCTCATTGCCGTCGCCGAGCGCCGCGACCGCAGCCGCCTGCGCAATGTTCGGCGCCGTCAGGAAGAAGTTGTTGACGTAGGTCTGCAGCTTCTGGACCAGCGCCGGCGGCACGACCAGCCAGCCGAGGCGCCAGCCGGGCATGCGGCAGAATTTCGAGAAGCTGTTGATGACGATGACGTCCGGCGTGATCTCGAGCGCCGAGACCGAGCGCCCGCGATACGTGACGCCGTGATAGATCTCGTCCGAAATGAACACGATGTCGCGCCGCTTGCACTCGTCCGCGAGCGCCTGAAACTCCGTCGCGTCGAGCATCGTGCCCGTCGGATTCGCGGGGCTCGCGACGACTACGCCGTGCGGCGCCGGATCGAGCGCGGCGAGCACCGACGCAGTAATGCGATAGCGCGACGTCGCGCCGCAGTCGAGCTCGACCGGAACCCGGCCGAGCCCGATGAGCGTGTTGCGATAAGCAGGATAGCCGGGCCGGGCGAGCGCAATGCGCTCACCGGTGGCGAACATCGCTGCGAAAACGGCTACCAGCGCCGCACTCGCGCCGTTCGTCAGTACGATGCGCTCGGGCGTGACCTCGACGTCGTACCACTCGCGATAGTGCTCGACGAGCCGCTCCTTGAGTTCGTGAGACTCCCAGTAACCGTTGGGCCCGACCACGAGCGCGGCGGTAGCGGCAGCGACAGTCGCCTCCGACGGACCGCGCGTCGGCTGGCCGAGATGCATCGGGATGATCGAGTGGCCGGCGCGGGCAAGGCTCGCCGCGAGCCGATTGATCTCACCCGCGTAGAACGGAACGATATCGGGACCGGAAGATCGCATCCGGGGACTATAAGACAAACTTGTAGACGAGAAACAGTACGACGATCGTCGCAACGAATGCGATGCCGGCGATCATCAGCGTCTTGTTCTTGGATTCTGCGCGCGGCACCCCGCCCGACGTACCAGAGCGCTTCGGCGCTGCGCCGGCGCGCGAGGTCTGGAAGATGCATTCGACGGGGCCAAAGCGCACACGATCGCCCGCGGTGAGATAGCTGACATTGCTGCGCTTGCCGTTCACGAACGTGCCGTTCGCCGACATCTGATCGAGTACTTTCCAACGCTCGCCTTCGTTCACGATCTTCGCGTGCAGCGCCGACACGCCGCTGTCCTGGAACTGCACTTCGCGGTCAGCCTGGCTGCCGATCGTCCATTCCTTGAGGCCCGATTCACCGACCGTGAGCTTGATGTTCAATCCGGTGCGACTGCCCGACACGACATGCAGGTGCGGCCCGTCGATCGACGCCGTGTTGACGGCCACCGCCGCCGGCGCGTTGTTCATCATCTGCTTGAGCTGCGCCGGATCGATGAACTTCGTCTTGTTCGCGCCGTCGCCCATCGCGTCCGGATCGGCCCACGCACCGGGTCGCTTGTAGATGCCGCTGCTCTCCGCGACCACGGCAGCCGACTCTGGCTCGCGATATTGCGTCTTGCCGTCATCGACGACAGCAGGCGCAGCGCTCGGCACGCGAAAGTCGAACTCCTCCGTGTCGAAGCGCAGGCGGTCGCCCGAAGCCAGCTTCACCTTACCGGTGATCTTCGCGCCGTTGACGAACGTGCCGTTCGCCGAGTTCAGGTCTTCGAGCCACACGGCGTCCTCGGCGAAGAGCAGCTTGGCGTGGCGGCGCGAGGCGTGGCCTTCCGTCAGCTGCAGGTCGCACTCCGCCTGGCGGCCGAGCACCATGTCCGGCTTGATCGGGATCTCCCGCTGGTTCGAGACCTTGATGAGCTTGGGTTGATTGTCGGCCATATGTCGCGAGTAAGAATTCAGCGTCCGTAGAGCCACCACCAGAGAACCGCCAGCAGCAGCGCCGCGCACGCACCGCCGATGATCGCGAGCCACAATATCGTTCTCTGATCGAAGCTTACGCCATTCGGCCCGTCGTACTCCACCACCACTGCGCTGACGTTATCGCGCCCGCCGCGCGCGAGTGCCGCGGCAATCAGTGCGTCGGCGGCGCCGTCCGGCGCGCCATGAGTACGCAGGATCTGCGCGATCTCGGCGTCTTCCAGTTCGTCGTTGAGCCCGTCACTGCACAGGAGCAGCCAGTCGCCTTTGCGCAGCGGCTCGGTGATGGTGGACGGCTCGGGCGTGCCGATTCCGAGCGTCTGCGTCACGAGGTTCTTGTTTGGGTGGCCGCGCAGCTGCGTGTCCGAGAGATTCTCCTGCTCGCGGAGAACTTCCAGATAGGAATGATCGCGAGTCAGCTGGCGCAGCGCCTGACCCCGCCACAGGTAGGCACGGCTGTCGCCGACCCAGACAACTTCCGCATGACGATCCGCGATCTGCGCCGCGACCACGGTCGAGCCCATGTTCGAGTGCGCCGTGTTGTCGGCGGCTGCCTGGGCGACCTCGTCGTGCGCTCGCCTTACCGCAGCGCGAAGCGGCAGCTTCAATGCCGGGCCGAGCAGCGTTTCCTTGACCAGGCGGCTGGCAACGTCGCCGCTGGCGTGACCGCCCATCCCGTCCGCGACGAAATACAGGCCGCTCGCCTCGTTCCAGCCGATCGAGTCTTCGTTCTGCCCTCCCCGTCGGCCCGGATGTGTGCGTGCGGCGAAACGCATGGCGATGGATCAGAACGCGCGCTGCGCGTTGGCAGCGGCGCTGGCGAACTGCTGGGGACTGAATGCTGTGTCGTTTTTCACGGCGTTGTACAGCGCATCCAGCGCAGCCTTCTTCTTGTCCCGGTCCCCGAGAGAATAGCTCAAGCTCTCGAGGCCGAGAACGATCTGCTCCGCGGCGGCATAGTCGCCCGCCTTGTCGGTCGCACCGTACTTGACCAGCGTCTTGCGCATAGCGGTCACGTCTGCAGCGGAGAACTGGCGGCGCGTCAGCGCGTCGCGCTTCTCGACCCAGTCCAGCAACGCCTTGGCCGCAGCCGTCACGCTGGCGCGATCGCGCTGACCGGCACGAATCAGGGCATTTGTCAGCCCCACCAGCTCGTTCAGGGCCGCCGGTTCGAGCGTCTCGGTCACCGCCTGCAGGACGATCAGATTCTGGGTTTGCAGCCGCAGCGTACCGGGCTTGATGCCGGCACCGGCGCGCTGTGCATTCCAGCGGATCTTGTCCATCGGATGATGGCAGCTGTGACAGTCGTAGAACGCGAACTCCGGGAACATGCCGCCGCTGTGGTACATGTCGGTCTGCAGCAGCGTCAGCATCCGGCGCGTGGTCTCGATCTGACCGGTCAGCCACAGGTTCATGCCCTGGATACGGCCCTTGCGCTGGTCGTAGTCGGCATCGACGACATAGTGCGCGGGCTGATTCGCCGTGTACGCCTCCAGCTCGAAGCTCAGGCGCGGATGCCCGGCGCCCATGATCGCGTGCGTCGCGAAGCGATCCTTCGTGCCGAGATGGCATGACAGGCAGAGCTGTGCGCGCTTCAACGGCTGCTCCGACGGGTACATGCCGCGCGCGACGTTGTCCTTGTGCGTGGCCGACTCGGCCGCATGACTCTCGATCCACTTCTCCGAGCCGCCGTGGCAGGCCTCGCAGCCGATGCCGTCACTCAGCTGGAATTTCGGCCCGCGCTTGTCGCTCGGAATGTTGTCGGCGTGACAGTCGAGACAGATCTTCGCGGTGCTCGCACTCGGCAGGCCGAGATTCGCCGCGATGCGCTTCGATTCCGCCAGCTCCAGCGTGCGATACGCCTGGGCATGACGGTCCTCTCGCGTCCAGGTCTGGTATTCGTTCAGTGCGACGTGCTTGCCTGGGGCTGGAGCCAACTTGCCGTGACAGACGGAAGTCGCGCAGCTGGCGACGCCGAGGTGCTTGTAGTCGGCAACGCCGGGCTCCGCTGCAAACGCGGTCGCAGAGGCCACGAACAGCACTGTGACGACGATCGATTTCATTTGTCGCTCACCGACCAGGGCTTGCCGCTCGCATCCAGATACAGCTGGCGCATCTCCTGCAGATTCAGCGGCCGCGAGCCGCGCCGGCCGAAGACTGCGATCTGGTTGCCGGTTTCGTCAACGCCGCGGTCGCGCTCCATGCCTCGCGACAGGCTGAGCGCCGGCTTGCCAGTCACGTACGTCGCGATCAGTTGCGGCTTCGGCTCCGGGCTGAAGCCGTAGAACTTCGGCTGCGACTCCGGCGAGGTCAGCTGCAACACTTTGAGCCCGTTCTTTCCATCCGCGACATAGGCGAACAGTGACGCGTTGGTCGTCGCGACGATCACGTCGCGTGCATCGTTGAGCGCGCCGCTGGCGTTGAAGCGCTGGTACTCGCGCAGCGCTTCCGGTCGCTCGGCATCGACGATCACGAGACCGTCCTTGCCGGCTGCGACATAGGCGTAGGTGCGCGCGACGAAGATCCGACGAGCGTCGCCCAGGCGGATCGTGTTGTTCTGCACGACCCGCGGCGCCTTCGGATCGGTGACGTCGATCGTCTTCACGCCGTCGGCATCGGTCACGAACAGGTAGCGGAACTGCAGCGCCGACGCGCGCGCGTCG
>DATEML010000196.1:0-5225 GCA_035275585.1 Steroidobacteraceae bacterium
CTCCGTGGCCGCCAGCAAGGTCTGGAACATGGTGTCGGCAACCCGAATCAGCTGCGCCGCGGCCTGGTATGCCTGCTGATACTTCAGGAGATTGGCCGCTTCCTCGTCGAGGTTGACGCCCGAGACGGCTTCCTTTTGCGCCACGCTTTCCTCGTGAACGACGCTCTGCGCATCGCGATTGACCTGCGCCTGGCGCGTAGCGACGCCGATGCCGCCGACGAACTCGCCGACCGCCGAACCGAGCGAGGTCGTGCCGTTGTTGAGAACCGGGGATTTCAGCGCGGCCGCGAGCGCCAGTGCATTGCGGTTGTCACCCGTGCCGGACGTGTTGTCGCTGACGGTGAACGTGTCACCCGCTGCCGGCGTGCCAGAGATCTGCACGCGCCAACCGTTGACGTCGATGTTGCCGCCGTCGGTGTAGGTGAAGCTGCCGGCGCCATTGATCGAATACGTGTTCGCGCTCAGGAACTCGATCGTCACCGGTGAGCGCAATTGCGCGTTCGCGCTGTCGAGCACTTCGCCGGCGGAAATCGAGCCCGTGCCTGCGTTGCCCGTGTCGGCTGCAGTGCGAATCGGTGCCGCCGCCGCGACCTCGGAAGGATCGGTGATCAGCACACTCATGTCCGTGATCGCACCGCGCGTCGGACGGATCAGGAAAGTGTCGCCGACGTCCGCCGCGCCGCCGACCTCGATCTCGAGGCCATCGACGACGAACGGATCGGCCGCGGTGCCCGTGCCGGTCATCGGCACCGATGCGCCGGTCAGGGAATCCTGCAACGCCCAGCCGCCGCTGGTCATTTCCAGCACGTAGTCGCGACCGGTGAGCGCGCTGACGTCGGCGCGAGTAGCGCTGACGGTGCCGGTCCCGCTGTTCAGACTGCTTGCCAGCGTTTCCGCATCGCCTACCGCGAAGAAGTCGCCGCCGAGCTGACCTGACAGGTCGATGCCTTCACGATGCTGTGAGTTGACGACGTCGGTCAGGCCGACAGCGATCCGGCCGAGCGCATTGCGCGCCGGATCGAGCTGCTCGGTGCGGAAATCCATGAGGCCGCCGAGGACGCCGCCGGAAATGTTGCGGCTGATGTCGACGGAGCTGCCCGGCGTCTGCAGCGCGATCGTGAGCCGCGAGGAGTCGTACGGGTCCTGGATCGTCGTCAGCTTGTTGACGTTCCCGCCGAGGACGAGCGGCTGCCCGTTGCCCACGAACACGTTGACCGTGCCGCCGTCCTGCACGACGGTGTTCACGGAAACCTTCTCCGACAGCTGGTCGAGCAGGCGGTCGCGCTGATCGAGCAGGTCATTCGGCGGCTGGCCGCCAGTGCGGGCCGTGGCCGTGGTGATCTGGTTGTTCAGCTCCGCAATGCCCTGCGCGAGCGAGTTGACCTCGGCCACCTCGCCTTTCATCCGCGCGTTGATATCGTTGCCGATCTCGTCGAGCCGCGAATCGAAGAACTTCAGGCGCTGCTGCAGCGTGTTCGCCTCGCTCAGCAGCACCTGGCGCGCCGGCACGGAGGCCGGCGAGTTCGCGACGCTCTGGAACGCATTGACGAAGTTCTGCAGGGTCGCGCTCAGCCCGTTCGCCGAGTCGCCGAACATGTTGTTCAGCTGCTCGGCGTTAGAAGCGTAGATATCGAGGTGCTGCAGGCTGCTGGACGTCGAGCGGACCTGCGTGGCGACGAAACTGTCGTACACGCGCTGCGTCGTCTGGACTTGGGCGCCCTGCCCGATCCACCCGCTGCCGTAGCCCTGCGCCGGACGCGTGCCGATGAGCGTGCGCTGACGGCTGTAGCCGTCGGTGCTGACGTTCGCGATGTTGTGGCTGGTCGTGTCGAGCGCGCGCTGAAAAGCCAGCAGGCCGGATACGCCAGTCCGAAGAAAGTCAGCCATTAGAAGGTCTCTCTAGTCGTCATCGTTGACGGCATCGCGGCAGCGAACTTGAGGACATCCGAACGCGCGCGGACCTCGTCGGCCACGGCCGCGATCTTCTGCGCGTAGTTCGGGTCGGTCGCGTAGCCGCCCTGCTGCAAGGCCGCCGCAAACGCCTCGACGTTGTCGCCGGCGCCGCGGGCACTGGCATAACGCGAGCTGTCGCGAATCAAGGCTGCGTAGTCGCGGAAACTGTCCGCTGCCGAGTCGTAGGCGCGGAAGCGCTCGACCTTGCGCACGGGAATGCCTTCCTCGAATTCCAGCGTCGGCACGTTGACCGTCGCGCCCGACCACTGGCTGCCGGCTTTGATGCCGAACAGGTTGAAGCTGCAGTCGCCCTGTGCATTGCACGGCACGGAGCGGCCCCAGCCGGTTTCCAGCGCCGCCTGCGCGAGCAATGCGTCGGGATCGACGCCGATCTCGCGCGCGGCCTGCTCGGCGTGCGGACGCATCGTGCGGAGGAAGTCGTCTTTGGACGACGCAACGGGTGTCGGCGCTTGAGCCTGAGGAGTCGCAGAGGCTTCCTGGCCCTGACTGGTCGCGCCGACTCCGCCCTGGAGCTGGCGGACCAGCATGTCCGCGAGGCCGAGTCCCTTGCCTTTCGACATCTGCATCGCGATCTGGTCGTCGAACATGTCCTGGTACATGTCGGCCTGGTCGCTGCCGAACAACGAATCTTCGCCGAAGCTCTTGTTCGCCTCCCGCATGCTCTTGAGCAACATCTGCGTGAACAGGCTCTCGAACTGACGCGCCGCTTCCTTCAGCGCCGTCGGTGCCTGTGCCTTCGCGTCGTTCTTCAGGGATGCGAGGCCCTGGAAGTCCGCGAAGAAATTGATGTTGGTCGGCGCGGTCATGACGAGCTGGATCTAGATCACGATGAGCTCGGCGCGCAGCGCGCCCGCTTCCTTGAGCGCTTCGAGGATCGCCACCAGGTCGCCGGGTGCGGCGCCCACCTGGTTCACCGCGCGCACGATCTCATCGAGATTGACGCCGGCGTGAAACACGAACATGCGCGCCTCGGGCTGCTCGACTTTGATCTCCGAGCGCGGCGCAACGACCGTTTCGCCCTGCGACAACGGATTCGGCTGGCTGACGTCGGTACGTTCGGTGATCGTGACCGACAGCGAGCCGTGTGCGACGGCCGCCGGCGTCACGCGCACAGCGGAGCCGATCACGACAGTGCCGGTCCGCGAGTTCACGATCACGCGCGCGGGCGCGTCGCCGGGTTCGATCTCGATCGCTTCGAGCGTCGACAGGTACGCAATGCGCTGACTGGAATCGGTCGGCGCCTGCACACGCACCGACACCGCATCCATCGCGCGCGCCGTATCAGCGCCGAGGAGCTTGTTGATGCCGTCCGTGAGACGCGCTGCTGTAGTGAAGTCCGGCGTGTTCAGATTCAGCACGACGTACGGCTCGCTCGCGAAGTTCGTCGCGACGGCGCGCTCGACCGACGCGCCGTTCGGCACGCGGCCGGAGCTCGGAACGTTCAGAGCGATCCGCGAGCCGTCCTTGCCGGAGACGCCGAAGCCGCTCACCACGAGGCTGCCCTGCCCGATCGCGTAGACCTCGCCGTCGATACCGCGCAACGGAGTCATCAGCAAGCTGCCGCCGCGCAGGCTGCTCGCGTTGCCGATGGAGTCGACGGTGATGTCGATCGTCTGACCCGGCTTCGAGAAAGCGGGCAGATCCGCGCGCACCGTGACCGCCGCGACGTTCTTCAGCTGCGGGTTGACGTTGGCGGGAATCGTGACGCCGAACTTGGCGAGCATGTTGCGAATGCTCTGGATCGTGAACGGCGCCTGGCTGGTCTGGTCGCCCGTGCCGTCGAGGCCGACGACGAGGCCGTAGCCGACCAGCTGGTTGCCGCGCACGCCGGCAACCGAGGCGAGATCCTTGACGCGCTCGGCGTGAGCCGTGGCGGCCAGGAGCGTGAGCGCCAGTACCACGAGGGTGTGAAGTGTCTTCATTGCGTGCTCAGAAAGGCAGGAACGGCAGGTTGAAGAACCGCGCCAGCAGGCCCGGCGAGTTCGCGTTCGCGAGCGCGCCCTTGCCGCCGTACGCGATCATCGCGTCCGCGACCTTGAGCGAGGAGATCGAGTTGTCCGGGTCGATGTCGATCGGCCGCACGATCCCCTGGATGCGCACGTACTCCTGGCCCTGGTTGATCGAGATCCACTTCTGGCCGCGCACCAGCAGGTTGCCGTTCGGCAGGCGCTGCGCGACGGTGACCGAGAGGTCGCCTTCGAGGCGGTTGCTCTGCGTGCTCGCGCCCTCGCCATCGAACTGGCTCTTGTTGTCGACCGACGCGCTGAGAATCTCCGTGCCGTTCACCGTCACCGGCCGGCCGGCGATGATCGGGCCCGGCATGTCGATGTTGGTCGCCTTGCTCGTCGAGGTCGTCGAGCTCTTCGACGCGTTGGTGCGCTCGTTGAGGCGGATCGTGAGCGTGTCGCCGACGCGGCGCGCGACGGAGTTCTCGAACAGCGCAACGTCGTGCCCCTCCTGGTAGATCGCGCCGTTGGCCTGCGCCGCGGTCGGCGGCGGCTCGGGCCACGTCGCGGAGTAGTCGGGCTCGCGGGGTTTGGAAACGCAGCCGGCCAGCGCCGCCAGTGCGCTGACGGCGACGATTCGGCTCACGGTGTTGCGCTTGCTCATCTTGATCACAGCTGATTCGTCACGTACTCGAGCATCTGGTCCGTCGTCGCGATCGCCTTGGAGTTCATCTCGTAGGCGCGCTGCGTTTCGATCATGTTCACGAGCTCTTCGACGACGTTCACGTTCGAGCTTTCCAGCGAGCCCTGCTCGACCAGGCCGAGGCCGTTCAAGCCCGGCGTGCCGCCCTGCGCGGGACCGCTGGCGGCGGATTCGACGAGCAGGTTCTCGCCGCGCGGCTGCAAGCCGGCGGGGTTGATGAAGTCGAAGATCTGCAGCGTGCCGACCTGCGTCGGCGCGCTCTGCCCCGCCTGCTGCACGCTGACCACGCCGTCCGCGCCGATCGTGACCGACTGCGCGCCGTCCGGAATCGTGATGCCCGGCTGCACCGCGTAGCCGCTCGCTGTCACGAGCTCGCCCTGCGCGCTGAGCTTGAAGCTGCCGTCACGCGTGTAGCCGAGCGTGCCATCCGGCAGCAGCACCTGGAAGAAGCCGCGGCCGTTGACCGCGACGTCCAGCGAATTGCCGGTCTGGGTCATGTTGCCCTGCGTGTACGTCTTCTCCGTCGCGACGACGCGCACGCCCGTGCCGAGGCTCAGGCCCGTCGGCAGCTGCGTGTCCTGCGAGGTCGAGGCGCCGACCTG
>DATEML010000197.1:0-5792 GCA_035275585.1 Steroidobacteraceae bacterium
GCTGTGCAAGCCGGGCAGCATCAAGCCGCATACGCAGTTCGAGGCCGAGGTGTACGTCCTGACGAAGGAAGAGGGCGGGCGTCACACGCCGTTCTTCAAGGGCTACCGGCCGCAGTTCTACTTCCGTACGACGGACGTGACGGGAGCGGTGGAGCTGCCGGCGGGCGTCGAGATGGTCATGCCCGGGGACAACATCAAGATGGTGGTCGAGCTGATCGCACCGATCGCGATGGAGCAGGGGCTGCGCTTCGCGATCCGCGAGGGCGGCAAGACCGTCGGCTCGGGCGTCGTAGCGAAAGTTCTGAAGTAAGAGACATCCATGGCCACGAACCAGAACATCCGCATCCGCCTGAAAGCATTCGATCACCGCCTGATCGACAACTCCGCGCGGGAGATCGTCGAGACGGCCAAGCGGACGGGTGCGACCGTGCGCGGGCCGGTGCCGCTACCGACCAAGATGGAGCGCTTCACGGTGCTGATCTCGCCGCACGCCGACAAGGACGCGCGCGATCAGTACGAGATCCGCACCCACAAGCGGCTGATGGACATCCTGAACCCGACCGACAAGACGGTCGACGCGCTGATGAAGCTGGAGCTGCCGGCCGGCGTGGACGTGCAGATCAAGCTGAATTGACGATGTCGGGCTAAAGCCCGACGTACACGAGATACAGGCTTGCAATACAAGCCTGTATCTCTATAATTCGCGCCTCTTTTGCGCCGAGGTCTGGCCCTGACGGGGTACCGCTCGAGCGGCGTAACCGGCCTTCGGCCCGGTTGGCCTCTCCTTCGGATTTCCCAGACCCCCAGCAGACGACGACTTTGCCCGGCGCGGGCGCCTGTTTTTTCGTGCCCTCGGCCAATCGCAGCCAGGGGCCTGTAGAGGAACAAGAGGACATACGATGAGCGCTGCCAAGACCTTGGGTCTGGTCGGTCGCAAGGCGGGAATGACGCGCGTCTTCAACGACGCCGGCGAGACCGTCCCGGTGACCGTCATCGAAGCACTGCCGAACCGCATCACCCAGGTGCGTACGGTGGAGAGCGACGGCTATCGTGCGCTGCAGGTCGCGTTCGGCGACCGCAAGCCTTCCCGCTTGAACAAGCCGCAGACCGGCCACTACGCCAAGGTCAAGGTCGCTCCGGGCGATGCGCTGGTCGAGTTCCGCCTGTTCGGCGAGGAAGGCAAGGAGCTGCAGGCCGGCGGCGAGCTCAAGGTGGACTTGTTCACGGCCGGCCAGGTGGTCGATGTCACCGGCACGACCACGGGCAAAGGCTTCGCCGGCACCATGAAGCGCCACAACTTCGCGGGCGGCATGGCTTCGCACGGCGCCTCGGTGTCGCACCGCGTACCGGGCTCGATCGGCCAGCGCCAGACGCCGGGCCGTGTGTTTCCTGGCAAGCGCATGTCCGGCCACATGGGTGTACGCCGTCGCACGATCGAGAACTTGCAGATCGTGCGTGTCGATGCGGAGCGCAACCTGCTGCTGGTCAGCGGCGCGGTGCCGGGTGCACCGGGCGGCCAGGTGATCGTGCGTCCGTCGGTGAAGGCCGCGGCGCAGGCGGCGCGCAAGAAGATTGCGCCGGTCAAGAAGTAAGGCGAACCGACCATGAAACTCAAGTTGGTCAGCAGCGGCGCGCAGGCGGAAGACATCCAGGTGTCGGACGCGACGTTTGCGCGCGAGTACAACGAGTCGCTCGTGCACCAGGTCGTGGTCGCGTACATGGCGGCCGGTCGCGCCGGCACGAAGGCGCAGAAGACCAAGGCCGAAGTGCGCGGCGGCGGCATCAAGCCGTGGCGCCAGAAGGGCACCGGCCAGGCGCGCGCCGGCTCGATCCGCAGCCCGATCTGGGTGGGCGGCGGCCGCGCGTTCGCTGCGAAGCCGCGCGACTTCTCGCAGAAAGTGAATCGCAAGATGTATCGGGGCGCGATGCAGGCGATGTTGTCGGAGCTGGCGCGCCAGGAGCGCCTCGCGGTCGTCAGCGGCATCGAGCTGGAAGCGCCGAAGACCAAGCTGCTGGTGCAGAAGCTCACCGAGCTCAAGCTCGGCAGCAACGTGCTGATCGTCATCGAAGCGCACGACGAGAAGCTCGAGCTCGCGGCGCGCAACCTGCCGTACATCGACGTGCTGCCGGTGAGCGCTCTGGATCCGCTCAGCCTGGCGCGTCACGACCGGGTGCTGGCCACGGCCGGCGCGGTCCGCCTGCTGGAGGAGAGACTGGCATGAGTCGCGAACGTCTGATGAGCGTGCTGATCGGGCCGCACCTGTCGGAAAAGCAGTCGCGCATTTCCGAGCGCGACAACGCCTTCGTGTTCCGCGTGCGCCGCGATGCCACGAAGCCGGACATCAAGGCCGCCGTCGAGCTGATGTTCGAAGTGAAGGTGGCGGACGTGAACGTGGTGAACGTCGCCGGCAAGAAGAAGCGGTTCGGTCAGCGTCCCGGCCGTCGCCAGGATTTCAAGAAGGCTTACGTGCGTCTCGCGCCCGGCCAGAAGATCGAAGCGCTGAGCGGCACCGAGGCGTGATGGAGCAGTCATGGCATTGATCAAGGCAAAACCGACCTCGCCTGGGCGTCGCTTCCAGGTCAAGATTTCCCGCGACCACCTGCACAAGGGCGAGCCGGAGAAGTCGCTGCTCGTCCACAAGAACTCGACCGGCGCGCGCAATCACTTCGGCCGCCAGACCGTGCGCCACCAGGGCAACGGTCACAAGCAGAAGTACCGCATGGTCGACTTCCTGCGCGACAAGGACGGCATCCCCGGCAAGGTCGAGCGCATCGAATACGATCCGAACCGCACTGCGCATCTCGCGCTGGTGCTCTACAAGGACGGCGAGCGCCGCTACATCATCGCGCCGAAGGGCCTGACCGCCGGCGACGCGGTGATCTCCGGGCCGGAAGCGCCGATCAAGGCCGGCAACAGCATGCAGCTGCGCCACATCCCGATCGGCACCACGATTCACAACGTCGAGCTCAAGCCCGGCAAGGGCGGCCAGCTCGCACGCAGCGCCGGCGGCTCCGCGCAGCTCGCGGCGCGCGAAGGCCTGTACGCGACGGTGCGTTTGCGTTCGACGGAGACGCGCAAGGTGCACGTCGACTGCCGCGCCACGATCGGCGAGGTCGGCAACGACGAGCACAACCTGCGCAGCTACGGCAAGGCCGGCGCGAAGCGCTGGCGCGGCATCCGTCCGACGGTGCGCGGCGTGGTGATGAACCCGGTCGATCACCCGCACGGCGGCGGCGAAGGCAAGTCCGGGCAGGGTAATCCGCATCCGGTCAGCCCGTGGGGCTGGAACACGAAGGGCAAGAAGACACGGCGCAACAAGCGCACGGCGGGAATGATCATCCGCCGCCGGAACTGATTTAGGAGCCGACAGTGCCTCGTTCAGTCAAGAAAGGTCCGTTCGTCGACCTGCATCTCGCGAAGAAGGTGCGTGTCGCCGCCGACAAAAACGACCGGCGCCCGATCAAGACGTGGTCGCGCCGCTCGATGATCCTGCCCGACATGGTCGGCCTGACGATTGCCGTGCACAACGGCCGCCAGCACGTGCCGGTGCTCGTCTCCGAGAACATGGTCGGGCACAAGCTCGGCGAGTTCGCGCCGACGCGCACGTTCAAGGCGCACTCGGGCGACAAGAAGACGACGACCACCGAGACGACGGGAGCCTGATCATGCAGGTCTCAGCCAAACTGAAGTACGCGCGCATCTCGCCGCAGAAGTGCCGCCTGGTCGCCGACCTGGTGCGCGGCAAGCCGGTCGGGCTCGCGCTCAACACGTTGCGCTTCACGCCGAAGAAGGGCGCGAAGCTGGTGCACAAGGTGCTCGAGTCGGCGGTCGCCAACGCCGAGAACAACCTGAGCGCGGACGTCGACGAGCTGAAGGTGCAGTCGATCACGGTCGATGCAGCGCCGTTGCTGAAGCGCTTCCATGCGCGCGCCAAGGGGCGCGGCAACCGCATCGTCAAGCGCAACAGCCACATCATCGTGACCGTGGGCGACGGCAAGAGCGAGTAAGCACATGGGCCAGAAAGTCAATCCGGTCGGAATTCGTCTCGGTATCACCCGCGACTGGACTTCGAAGTGGTATGCGTCGACGAAGAACTTCCCGGCGTTCCTCTATACCGATCATGTGGTGCGCGAGTTCCTGAAGAAACGGCTCGCGGAAGCGTCTATCAGCAGGATTCAGATCGAGCGCGCGGCGCGCAAGGTGAACATCACGATTCACACGGCGCGGCCGGGCATCGTGATCGGCAAGAAGGGCGAGGACATCGAGAAGCTGCGCGCCCAGGTCTCGAAGATGATGAAGATGCCGGCAGCTGACGTGCGCATCAACATCGCCGAGATCCGCAAGCCCGAGCTCGATGCCCAGTTGGTCGCGGATGGAATTGCGCAGCAGCTCGAACGGCGTGTCATGTTTCGGCGTGCGATGAAGCGCGCGGTCACGAACACGATGCGCATCGGCGCACTCGGTATCAAGGTGCGCGTGTCGGGCCGCCTGAACGGCGCGGAAATTGCCCGCACCGAGGTTTATCGCGAAGGCCGTGTGCCGCTGCACACCTTCCGCGCGGACATCGACTATGGCCTGAGCCAAGCCATGACCACCTACGGCGTGATCGGCGTGAAGGTGTGGATCTTCAAGGGCGAAGTGTTCCAGCAGCCGGAGCAGGCAGCGCCGGCGGAAGGTGCTGAAGGCCAGGCTGCGCCCGCGGCGACGCCACCCGCCGAGGCGACGGCCTGAGGATCCCGACATGATGCAACCGAAGCGAAGCAAGTATCGCAAGCAGTTCAAGGGCAAGAATGCCGGTCTCGCGCAGAGCGGCAACTACGTTGCCTTCGGCGACTACGGCCTCAAGGCGACCACGCGCGCGCGCATGACCGCGCGCGAGCTCGAGGCGGCGCGTCGCGCCATGACCCGCTACGTGAAGCGCGGCGGTCAGATCTGGGTGCGCGTGTTCCCGGACGTGCCGATCACGAAGAAGCCGCTGGAAGTGCGCATGGGCAGCGGCAAGGGCAACGTCGAGTACTACGTCGCGAAAGTGAAGCCCGGCAAGGTGCTGTTCGAGATGGAAGGCGTGACCGAAGCGATCGCGCGCGAGGCCTTCCGGCTCGCGGCCTCGAAGCTGTCGGTCGACACGCAGTTCGTCACTCGCCAGGTGAGATAAGAGATGAGCACTGCAAAAGAGTTGCGAGCGAAGTCGGCCGCGGACCTGCAGAAAGAGCTGCTGGAGCTGCGCCGCGAGCAGTTCAACCTGCGCATGGCGCGGGTCACGGGCGACCCGGTGAAGCCGGATCAGTTCGCCAAGGTGCGCCGGAACATCGCGCGCCTGAAGACGGTGGTGGCCGAGCAGACGAAAGGTAAGAAAGCATGAGCACGCAGGCTAAAGGCGCGGCCGCGCCGGCGGCGAAGTCCGCCAAGACTCTCACCGGCCGGGTCGTCAGCACCAAGATGCAGAAGACGATCTCGGTCTTGATCCAGCGCTACGTGCCGCACCCGGCGTACGGCAAGTACCAGCGCCGCACCACGCAGCTGCTGGCGCACGACGAGAACAACGAGAGCCGCACGGGCGATCTGGTCTCGATCGAGGCATGCCGGCCGCTGTCGCGGCACAAGAGCTGGCGCCTGGTGAAGGTGCTGGAGCGCGGCCCCCAATCTGATCAAGTGGCGGACCATGCCGCGGAGGCAACGCCATGATCCAGATGCGCACGATGCTGAATGCCGCCGACAACAGCGGCGCGCGGAGCCTGATGTGCATCAAGGTGCTCGGCGGCTCGAAGCGGCGCTACGCGACGGTCGGCGA
>DATEML010000198.1:0-5087 GCA_035275585.1 Steroidobacteraceae bacterium
GCGTCCAGCTCGCGCCAATCAGGCGTCACTTCGTCCAGCAGCTTGTTGACGCGCAAGGCTACCTGCGGATCCTCGAGTATTCCCATGTGCGTATCGTCGAACCCGTAGACTCCGGCTGCTTCGTCCTGCGCCTCGGCGCGAAGCTCGCTGGCAACGGTCACGACCTGATCGCTGGATTCGCCGAACGAGCTGCTGCCCTTCTTGTACGAGAAGAGCAGCTCATGCCGCGTCAATGGCGGCAACGATATGCGCCCGGCGGTCTGCGTGTAGAAGAGTGACCGCAAATACTCGCTCGCCGGCGCCATGTCGTGCCAGGAACGCACCACCGTCGGCGAAAGTTCGAGCCCGATCTGCGCGGCATTCTGCCCGCCCCACGGCGTCGACAACGAAATGAACAATGGGACATTCAGACGATCCGGTTCGTGCCGCAACAGAAACCCACGAGCCACCAGGCCGCCCATGCTGTGCGCGACGACGATCAGTTCGCTCACACGATAGTGCCGTTCCACCTGCAACACGGTCTGCGCAAGATGATCCGCGATCAGCGCGAGACGTGCGCCGGACGGATAGTAGTAGACCCACGCCTGAAAACGCTGTCGGTCCAGACGCTCGATCAGGTACTTGAAATTGTCGGGCCCACCGTCGATGCCATGCACGAACAAGATCGGGATGCGCGCTGGATCGTACTTCTCCAGAAAGTAAATGCCCGGTCCCATGTTGCGGATGAAGTCATACGGTGCCCGCAGGCCGGCCCTGACGTTCCCGGCATCGAATCTCGGATCGGACAACGTCGTGACTTTTCCGGCAGCCGACACCGTGGAGAAAGTGGTTGCAATCTGTTCATCGTGGCTGCGCAGCCGCCGCTCCTGCTGTTCGTGCCACCCGCGAAAAACGCAGCCGCTCAGCACCGACATCGCCAACAGACCGATCAACGCAAGGCGGTTCATGCAAAGGCTCATCCACTGATACCCGTGCAGCGTCCATTCGAGGCGGGATTTTCGCTATCGACATTTCGCAGACTTTCCCGGCGCATGCGGCTATCGACATCCCGCGCGTCGCCGGCCTATCGTTGTACGTGCATGGGGCAAGCTCAATTCGGCGCGGGCTGTTCGGCATGACGCTGGCACTGCTCGGGGCGTGTGCGCGATTGCAGCCGCGCCCGGAGCTGCCGCATCAGACCGCCCTTGCAACGGGCGCAGATGCAACGCTCGACCGTGCCACCGGGGCCTTGGAAGCGCAGCATCCGGGCCAATCCGCATTTCGTCTCCTGACCGAGGGCTCGGAGGCTTTCGTCACGCGCGTGCACAGCGCGCGGGTCGCGATGCGCAGCCTCGATATTCAAACCTACATCTGGCACGCCGACTTGACCGGCGTGTACTTCGCGGAGCAGTTGCTCGCGGCCGCCGATCGCGGCGTCAGAGTCAGGCTGTTGCTCGATGACATGGACGCGCGCGCCAAGAACGACGGCGTTGCAGCGCTCGCGGCTCACCCCAATATCGACATACGCATGTTCAATCCGTTTGCCTCACGCAGCGGAACCCTGGCCTTCATCGGTGAAGGAATCACGAGTTTCGGGCGCATCAATCGCCGCATGCACAACAAGACCTGGATTGCCGACAACCGCTTGGCGATCGTCGGCGGCCGCAACGTGGGCGATGAATACTTTGGCGCAAGCGACGAGGTGAACTTCGTCGATCTCGACTTCGCGATGATCGGACCGATCGTGCGCGAGGCCTCTGCCTCGTTCGACAAGTACTGGAACTCGCCTGCGGCGTACCCGATGGAGCTGCTCGATGAGGATGCCGGGAACCTCACTGCGCTGCAGAAGCTGCGCAGTACGTTGGCGGCGCACACCCAGCAGGCGCACGGCAGTCGTTATGCGAGTGCACTGCGCGAGGACGACGCCATCAAGAAAATGGTGACAGGTGACTGGCCGCTGCAGTGGTCGGCGAGCTATCAGTTCGTATCCGACGATCCGCTCAAAATCACGATGACGAAACGCGATGCCCAGCGGACGCAGGTGGGTTCGACACTGGCGCCCATGGTGCAGGCGGCGCAAACGCAGCTCAGCGTCATCTCTCCGTACTTTGTCCCTGGCGATGGCGTCACGACCCTGTTCACCACAGCGGCGGGCGCAGGCACGCAGGTGCGCGTGCTGACGAATTCGCTGGCTGCCAACGATGTCGCAGCCGTGCACGGAGGCTACTCACGCTATCGCAAACCCCTGCTCGAGGGCGGCGTGCAACTGTGGGAGCTCAAGCCGGCCGCAAGCAAAGTGGAGTCGAGCCTGTTCGGATCGGCGGGCGCGAGCCTGCACACCAAAGCGTTCGCCGTGGACGGCAAGACGTTGTTCGTCGGCAGCTACAACCTCGATCCGCGCTCGACGTGGCTGAACTGCGAACAGGGTGTGCTGGTGGAGAACGCGCTGCTGGCCGGCCAGTTGGAACAGATCTTCGCGCGGCAGACAGAAGGCGAACACGCGTGGCAGGTCACGCTCGAGAAGGGCTCGCTGCATTGGACCGATGGGCGCGAGCATTTCGACTCCGATCCACACGCACCCGCTGCGCGCCGCTTTCAAGCGTGGCTGACTCGCGTATTGCACCTGGACGCGCAGCTCTGACACTCAGCGAAAGATGCCTCTCTCGAGGATTGTGCCGTGGCCGACCGGCCGACCCACGCTGAACCATAGACTCCACGAGTCGGTCGACGTTGCACCAACGCCGACAGTCAGCGGACCTACGAGCGTGCGTCCGGTGAGGAAAACGGAGCCGCCGTAAATCTCACCCGTTTTGCCTTCATCGATGCGATCGTAGATGGCGCCGCCGGCGAGCCGTGCGCCGAGATACAGCGCCAGGTTGCGAACCGGTAGGACGTCTCTGACCTTCCATAGATAGCTCGTGCCCAGAGTCCAGTAACCGCCCACGCGCAACTCACCGACTTCCAGGCCGGGGAAACTCCCCGGCCCGCCGAGTGCGAACGTGCGATCAGCCGGCAGATCGCCGCTCAGGTCCGAGCCCCCGGCGAGGGTGACCCACAGCACGTCACGTCGAAACGGCACAGCAACACCCACACCCAGCTCGGCGCGCTCCCAATGCCGATCGGCGCCGAGCGCGGGATCGCTGTGCATATACTCGAGCGCAGCTGCGAGGCCGCGCGTCGGACTGAACGCCGTATCGCGGCTGTCGAACTCCACGCTGACTCCCATGCCGGCATCCACCGGGCTGGTTTCCGGCATCAGTGGGGATCCGATGTCGACCTCTACCTGCCGCGAATCGTAGCGATAGCCGATTCGCGCCTGCGCGTATCGACCTACATTGACGCCGACATCGAGCTGCGCGGCGAGATCCTCGAATTGATAGCGCGCGATGCGCTCATCGCCGAAGAACACGTCCTCGATCGAACGCGAGAAGTCGGCGCGCGGCTCGACGAAGAAGCGATGCGCCGTATCGAGCGGCTGGAAGAAACTGGTTGTGATCAACGTCTGGCCGCCGACCTGCACCTCGTTGCGCCACTGGGCTCCAAGCGAGTTGATCCACGTCCGAACATGCCTGCCATACAGTGCAAACCTCAGGTCGCCATCCTGGGAGGCGTACACACCGAGATCCACGGTCAGGTAATCCGGCCCCCAGTTCTTCTCGCGCGGCAGCCACGTAAGCGTCGGTGACTCACGATCGCCGTCGAGGCGATAGCCCACCGAGTCGAAATCCTGCAGAGCCGACATCCGCTGCGCCTCCTCGCTGATCGCTGCAGTATCGACGACGTCTCCGGCCTTCACGCGATCGCTCCGTGCCAGGTACTCCGGATTGACGCGCTTCAGGCCTTCGAAGCGTACGCCCGCGAGTCGCGCCTCGATCCGCTGCGACGTCGTTACCGATTCGCGCCAGGCAAGGTATTGCGCTTCGGGAACGGCGAAACGCGCAAGCGCGCTCGACATCGCGAGCGTCGCAGCCTCGCCGAGCGGTATCGTCTCTGGCGTGCGCTCGAAGTCCGCAGTGGTGATCGAGCCCATCTCGACATTGATGAGCACGTCCGTGGATCGGAGAGTCTGCAGTTGCAGAGTCTCGTTGGCTTCGATCATGACGTCCATCGTGCGGCTGAGGAGCTGGGTTGCGCTACGCAGCCTGTTGGGATCCGCCGCAGGCTCGACGAGATTCACGACGATGACCACGTCGGCGCACAGCTCGCGCGCGACGTCGATTGGAATGTTGCGGACCAGCCCGCCGTCCGAGAGGATCTTGTCGCCCGTGACGACCGGCGCGAACGCGCCGGGGATCGCCATGCTCGCCCGCATCGCAGTGGCCAGATCTCCCTCATGGAGTACGACCATGGCGCCGGTCACCATGTCGGTCGCGACCGCTCGATAGGGAATCGGCAGCTCGTCGAAATCCGTTTCCAGCCGCGCGCTGGCGACGTAGCTTCGCAGCAGGTCGTCGACGTTGCTGGTGCTGATGAGGCCGCCCGGAGTCGTGACCCCCTCTCGAGTGATCCCGAGCTCGAAGTCATTGCTGTACGTGACGCCGTCGCGCTTCTGTTCGATCGGCTGCAGCTCTCGCCGGCCCTGACTGCCGACGACCTTCTTCCAGTCGATTCCCGTGACGAACACCTCCAGGTCTTTCGCCGGGATGCCGGATGCGTAGCCGCCACCGACCAAAGCGCCCATGCTGGTGCCGGCGATGCAATCGATCGGAACGTGCAGTTCCTCCAGCGCCTTCAGTACGCCAACGTGGGCCCCGCCCTTCGCGCCTCCGCCGGCCAGGACGAGCCCAACACGCGGCCGCGCAGTGACTGCGGCCGCATCTGCCTGCGAGTCCGCCAGCGGACTCAGGAGAATCCCGGCAATGACGAGAAAGCTCAGGCGCATCTTCCCACGGCCCCCACGCCCCCGGTCATCTGGAAGTGACTGAATAGTGGGCACGAACCCGCCGCATCTCTATCGATTAAACGCAAGGATTCCTGGAACCCGAACGCCTGGATGCCCTCGCCCGCAGTACTGATTGCGACGAGCGCCGGGCAGGCGGTAACACGCAGTCATGGTTCCGTGGTCTGCAACGCGCGCCGGTCGGCGCGCGGCGAAGTCGCTGCGATAC
>DATEML010000199.1:0-3233 GCA_035275585.1 Steroidobacteraceae bacterium
GTCGAGAACGGCAGCTTCCCCTCATCCTCGAACGACGTCTCCGCAAACACTGCCGTATATCCCTCCGCCCCACGCGTCGCCGAGCAGCCATAACCGCCGTCAGCCTCTTTCGTGCACTGCCGCCCCGTCCACCTCGCTTCCCGGAAATCCTGCGTCGGACTCTGCGCGCTCCACACCAGCACCTTGCGCGCTTCGCGATCAGCCTTGACCTGGATCTTCAACTGCTCGGGCGAGGACGCGAATGTCCAGCTCGTATCCGGCATCGGCTTGCCCGCCGCCGCATACCGATGCACAGCGCTCACGCTGCCGATCACGCGCTCTGCATCGCGCAGCCCATGCCCCTGGTTCGGCACATACAACACGTGCTTCGGCGCCGGCAGCTCGGACCAATAGAGGTTCAGCGCATCCAGCGGCCAATACCGATCGTTCGTGCTGAGGAGAATCATCTTCGGTCGCGTGAGTTGCTGCCGGTAGTTGAACGGATCGACCATCGCGAGCAATTCCCGGCCGCGCTCCGTCTTCAGTCTTTCCGGCAGATTCAGCGCAGCGTAGTCGCGGATCTCTTCCGAGACCGCGCCCCACGTTTCGCGCTGATGGTCCATCTGCGCACGCATGTTCAGCACGTCGATCACCATCGGCGCAACCGCCATGACGCGCTTGTCCACCGCGGCCGTGAGCCATGCCGTCCAGCCGCGCTTGGACGCGCCGGAAACAGTGAACTGCTCGATCGATGCGCCCCAGCGCTCCTTCACGATGCTTTGCATCGCATCCATCGCGCGCACAGTGCTCTTCACCATCGGCAGCAGCAGCGGCCAGTCGCTTTCGCCCGTCTGCAGATACTGATCGAAGGTGTACGCGATCAGCGCATCCTCAGTGCGATCGAACATCGGCGCGAACGGCACCTGGCGTAGCACACCGACCGGCGCACCGATCGACTCCGCAAGTCGCGCGAACAGCATCGCTTCGCTCGGCAGCTGGGTCCGGCCGCGCTCGCCTTCGTACTCAGGCTTCCAGCGGCCACCGTGTACGAACAGCAGCGCGTGCCGCTCGTCGCGCACCATGTTTTGCGGCCGCAGCACGAACAGCTGATGTTTCCACTCGATGCCGCGCCAGGTTTGCGATGTCAACAGGTATTCGGCGTACTGGACGTTGCCGACCGTGCCGGAATCGACCTCGTGCCACGCCAGGCTCTTGTCGGGCCGAGCAACGTAGCTGGCGAGCGCGCCCGACACGGTCGCGGTGTTCGACGCCGTCGCCCAGGCGAGGGCGCACGCGAGCACCGCGCCGATGACGATAGCGCAAGAGACGGCTCTTACCTTTGTCATCGTGAGAGAACTGATTGAAACCTACCCCAGTGCGCGCATCGTAGCTGCGCCGGTGGCGCGGCGACATCGGCAAAAGATGCACGGCGGCGCGCCCGTTGTCGCCGTCAGGCGACTGCTTTGTCGCCCGACTCGATCAAGTGAGCGATCGATGCACGCAACCGATGGTTCGGCACCGGCTCGTGCAGCAGCAGGAAACCGCTTTCCTGAGCCTCGCGCAAGCGGTCCGCGGCGGTGTCGCCGGTGATCAGCATGCCGGGAATCTCGTCGTTGTACTCGGTGCGCAAGCGCTCGATCGCGTCGATGCCGCTGGCGTTGTCGCGCAGGCGATAGTCGCTGATGATGAGTTGCGGTGCAGTGCCGTGCGTGGCGATGCGCTCCAGCATTTCGTCGCACGAGCCCGCGGTGATCGCCTCGTAGCTGCAGCTTTCCAGCAGGCTCTTCATCGCGATCTGGATCGCGACCTCGTCGTCGATCACGAGGATCAGACCGACGCCGCGCGCGAGGAATGGCGATGAGAACTCGCCAGTCTGCGCCAGCGCCGCTGCTGCGGGGTCGGCATAGGGTGCACCGATCTGGAACACGCTGCCGTGGCCGAGCTTCGAGCGCACGGTCAGCGTGTGGCCGAGCAGCTGCGTCAGACGACGCACGATCGCGAGCCCGAGTCCGACACCTTTCGTTCGATCGCGCTCGGGGTTGCCGAGCTGGTAGAACTCCTGGAACACGTGCTCCTGCTCGTGGCGCGGGATACCGCGGCCGGTGTCCCATACCTGGATGCTGAGGTAGCCGCGCCCGCGGCGGCATCCGACCACGACGCGGCCGCGATCCGTGTACGTCACAGCGTTCGCGATGACATTGCGCACGATGCGCTCCAGCAGCAACGCATCGCTCATCACGGACAATGAGCATTCGTGCAGCACGAGCTCCAGGCCCTTGGCGTTCGCCAGCACTTCGAAGTCGCGACACACGCGCTCGAGCAGCGGCTGCACGGCAACCGGTCCGCGGTTCACTTCGACGACGCCCGCGTCCAGTCGTGAGATATCGAGCAGGCCGCCGAACAGACCGCCCATCGCGCGCACGGAATCGTCGATGTGATCGAGCAGCTCGCGCGCATCGTCGTCCATCGTGCGCGGGCGCATCGCGGCGACGAACAGACTGAGCGCGTGCACCGGTTGCCGCAGGTCGTGGCTGGCGGCGGCGAGGAAGCGCGACTTCGCGGCGTTTGCCTGCTCGGCGGCGATTTTCTCGCGCTGCAGGTTCTCGACCAGGTCGAGGTTCTCGAAACGCAACATTACGGACTCGGTGAACGAAGCCGCGGTGCGCCGTGCCAGCTCGATGACGGCGACGAACCAGATGACGTACATCACCGCGAGCGAGCCGTAGAGAACGCCGCCGTGCACGACGAGCCAGACCATCGGCGCGATCGAGGCAGCGACGAAGAAGCAGATGAATGCGCGCAGGTACGCCCCGAACGCAACCACTGCGCCGCTGGTGAACGCGCAGACCATCAGCAGCGAGATCGCCTGCAGATCGACGCGGCCGGTCGACATGATCCAGGCGACGCCGCCGCCGATCGTGAGCCCGCCGACGATCGCGCCGGCGGTGAAGCGCCACGCCCACTCCCGCCAATGCAGGTCGACTTCCGCACTCCGGCTGTGTGCCCGAGCCAGCAGCAGGCGCGCCACCGTTTGCGCGGCGATGATCGCGAGGAGGATGGCGGCCCCGTCCATCGACACCGCGTCGATGTAGGCCAGCACGCTGGTGAAGCCGGCGAGCGCGATCGAGGTCGCCAGCAGGCCGGGCGGCGTGTTGCGGTAGATCGAGCGGATCTGCGCCGCCCGGACGCGGTCGGGAACGATCATGCGGGTGCGAGCGGTCTACTTATATATATGGCCCGCCGCAGTGTACGGC
>DATEML010000200.1:0-37252 GCA_035275585.1 Steroidobacteraceae bacterium
GATCAGCTCGTCGCGATATGGACGGAAGTCCTCGCGGAACAGGCGGCCGAAGTTGCTCTCGGCGCTGCCGTACGGCGTGCCGTAGTTGTTCGCGAGATCGAAGTGCGTGACGCCCATGTCGAACGCCGTGCGCAGGATCTCTCGCTGCCGATCGAGCGGCGTGTCGGCGCCGAAGTTGTGCCACAGGCCGAGCGAGATCGGCGGCAGCTTCAGTCCGCTGCGGCCCACGGTCCGGAACGGCGCGTTGTCGTAACGTTGCGAGGCGGCGCTGTAGGTCACGGCTCTTTCTTATGCGGCCGCCTGCCGCGCGGCCTCGATGACTTCCAATCCGGCGACGGCATCCTCGGGATCAACCGGCACCGGCGCGCCGTCCCTGAGCGCAGCGACGACTCCGGCATAGAACTGCTGATACGCACCGGGCTCACTGCGCACCGGCACCGCCGCGTCGCCGATGCCGAGCAAGCCCCAGTGCTCGGGTGGCTCCTCGCCCCAATCGGGCTGATCCGGACGCTTGCCGGAGCGCAACGCGGCTTCCTGCACGTCGCCATGGACCTTCAGGTATGCCGCGCGTGAGCCGAGCACCCGCATGCGCGCTAGCGGCTGTGCGCTCAGCGACGTCGCTGTGAGGTGCGAGCGCACGCCGGACGCATGCGTGAGTGCGAGGAACATGTCGTCATCGACCTCCATGCCGGGCCGGCGACGATCGAGCTCGGCGTAGACATGGGTGACCGGACCGAACAGGTGCAATGCCTGGTCGATGAGGTGCGTACCGAGATCGTACAGCAATCCACCCGCGAACTCGGGCGCACCGCGCTCGCGCCATCCGCCCTTCGGTTCCGGACGCCAGCGCTCCAATCGCGACTCGAACCGCAGCACGTCGCCGAATGCCTGCTCCGCGATTAGACGCTTGACGGTCAACAGCTCGCTGTCCCAGCGGCGGTTGTGATAGACGGTGAGCATCAGGTTCTGCCGCCGCGCCTCATCGATCACCTGACGCGCTTCGGCCGCATGCACTGCGAACGGCTTGTCGACGACGACCGGCAGCCCAGCGGCCAGCGCTTCCAGCGCCAGCGAGACGTGCGAGTTGTTGCTCGTCGTGACCACGACCACGTCGTGATCCTGTGCCCCGTCCCACACGGCTTGCACCGAATCGACAATGGTCGCTTGCGGATGTTCGCGCGCCGCCTGGCTGCGGCGCTCCGGGTCGCGCGTCACGATCGTCGCGAGCCGCATGCGCGGGGTGCAGGCAATCAACGGAGCGTGGAACGCCGAGCCGCCCAAGCCGTAGCCGATGAGCGCAACGCGAACGTCTGCACTAGCGTCCGACATCGATGCTCTTCCGCATCTTGGGCGCCGGCCGGAAGCGCGTCGCGACTTCACCCACCGTGACGAAGCCGCAGGAGTCGTAGAATCCGAGCGCCCGGGTGTTCGCCGTCACCCACAGGTTCGCTGCGCCATCCGCAGCGGCTATCCGTTCGGCCTGCTCGACCAGCGCGCGGCCAACGCCGTGCCGCCAGTACGTCGGCTCGACGAACAGGCCGTCGAGCTCGGCGTCGCCATCCTCACGCTGCAGCACCACGGCAAAGCCGAGCACCTGTCCGACGCTCTCCGCGACGACCGTACGACCGCCGGTGATCTGCTCGATCGGCAACTCGATTGCATCGGGATTCGCGAGCAGCGCCGCACGATCTTCTTCCCACATCAGGGAAGCGCGCCGCTGCAACTCTTCGAGAGCGCTGCGCTCGGCCGGAACTGCGAGTCTGAAGGTCGGTGCGGTCACCCGCACATCCTACACCCGCTGTCGCTAGATCCGCCCCAGCAACAGCAGGATGATCAACACGACGAGCACGACGCCGAGCAAGCCGCTGGGCCCGTAGCCCCAGGCGCGCGCGAGCCCGAAAGTTTCGTGTGCGCTTCTTACCCGCTCGCTCGCTCGCGATCGTCACCACCCGGTCTGCGCAGGTGCAGATCCCAGTAGATCGCCAGGAACATCGCGACGGAGAACGGCGTCACGAACGGGCTCGACACGAGACCGATCAGCAGGTCGCCGATCAGGCTCGTCAGCGCGAGATTTGCGCCGCCTCCGACGAGCACCTGCACGGCGGCGACCATGCCGACGAGCAGCGCCGCGATTGCGTAGATCACGATGAGCACGAGGGTCCCCACCACGAGGACCGCATTGGTATGCCACCACTTGCCCCACACCAGGCGGTGGCTGGCGATCAGCGCCGCGATCGGCCCCTTGTTCTCGAACAGATTCGTACCGACGAACAGCAGCAGGCTGACGCCGGGAATGACGGACGCGATCGTCAGCAGGGCGCCGAGCGTCACCGCGATCGAGCCGCCGCGAGACAGGACGATCGGCGCGACCAACAGGAGCGGGCCGATGCCGACCACGATGACATAGAGAACGAGCGACACCAGCAGGGACGGCACGTGCCGCAGCGCCTGCAACAACGCGGTCGCCGTGCTCATGTCGCCATCGTCCGCAATTGCCGCCATCCTGAGGGACACCGCAGCGGCGATGAGCATCATGACGATGCAACTCGCGGCGCTCACGAGCAGGTAGCCCGGGCTCAGCATCAGCCGCACCATCCCGAACGGATCGCTCATGTCGACGCCGCCGCCCGCAATAAAGACGTAGAACGATCCAGGAGTGCTCGCGAGCATCATCAGCAGCGACAGCGGCAGCACCTTGACGACGGACGCCTTGCTCAACCGGACGGCCGTGTCGAGCACGCCGTCGGCACGCTGCGGTTGAGTGGGTCGGATCGCCATCGGTGTCTCCTGCATCCGTGGATACGATAGCATTCCTTCGCCATGACGCTTTCTTACATCTGTCGCACCGTAGTGATTGCGGTGCTCTGCATGCTCGTATCGAGTCCGTCGGACGCCGCGGAGCGCGTCGTCGCCTACGTCACCGGCTGGGATAAACCGCCGGACATTCCGGCGACGAAGCTCACGCACATCAACTATGCGTTCGCGCGGATCGATGCCGACGGCAAAGCGGTGCTCCCGCATCCCGGCGTTCCGTACCATCTCGAGTACCTGCGCGCGCTGAAGGCGAAGAATCCGCAGCTCAAGATCCTGCTGTCCATCGGCGGCTGGGAGGCCGAAGGATTCTCGGACGCCGCCTCGTCAGCGGCGTCGCGCGAGACATTCGCCCGCAGCGTCGTCGCGCTGCTGCGCGAGCATTCGCTCGACGGCGTCGATCTCGACTGGGAATACCCAGGCCAGAGCGTTGCGGGCATCAAGTCGCGGCCCGAGGACAAACAGAACTTCACCGCGTTGTTGCGCGAGATGCGCGCGCAACTCGGCGAGCGCTACCTGCTGACGATTGCTTCTGCAGACCGCGAGTACTTCCAGTCCACTGAGATGGACCGGCTGCACATCTATCTCGACTGGATCAACGTGATGAGCTACGACTTCTTCAACAGCCTCACGCCGACCACGGGACACCATGCCGGGCTGTACGCTTCGGCCTTTGCCGCGCCCACCGATCGCACCGCGGATGCTGCGGTGAAACAGCATCTCGCAGCAGGCATTCCGCCGCAAAAGCTCGTGCTGGGAGTCGCGTTCTATGGACGCGGCTTCGCGGGCGTCGCACCGCTCCACGACGGAGTGAATCAGCTGTACGAGCGCTTCGAGGCGGCTCACCCCTATGCAGAGCTCGTTGAGAAGTTCATCGATCGCGGCGGGTTCGTGCGCAAGTGGGATGCGAAAGCGCAAGCGCCGTACCTGTGGAATGCGCAGACGCGGGCGTTCATCACGTATGACGATCCGCAGTCGATCGCCATCAAGGCAGCGTACGTGCGCAAGCACCACCTCGGCGGCATCATGTTCTGGGAGCTGAGCCAGGACTCGGGCGGAGCGCTGCTCGATGCGATCGTGAAGGGATTGAGGTAAGAGTCGGGCCAAGGCCCGACCTACTTCAGTTCGTAGACGAGGTTTATGGTCGTCAGCGTGTCGGTCTTCTCGAAACCAACCGGCGGGTCGGTGTTGTGGCGCACCGAGTAGCCGACAGCGAGCGCCAGCACGTCGGTCATCTTCACCTGCAGCGCGATGTCGTTCTGCGCGAACGTGTTGTCGGCGCCCGCTTCCACGATGAACTTGTCGAGCAGCGAGGTCGTCGCCGTGAACTTGTGGTCGTAGTCGAGTGTGCCGCGGAACACGACTTCGCTGTCGGTGCCGCCGGGCTCGAGCAGCACGCCCGTGACCTCGTCGAAGACGTCGCGCGTCTCGAAGACCTTGTAGCCGAAGCCCGCCGTACCCGTGAACTTGGTGACGTCGGTGTCGATGAACTTGCGACCGTAACCGGCCGATACCGTCGCCTGGTACTCGAAGCCGCTGAACCTGTCGTCCTCATAGCGCCCCGCGCCGAACCAGAAGTCGCGCGGGCTGTAGTTGTAGTCAGTCTGCTCGGAGAATTCCCAGCGCTGCGCCGTGGTGCCATCCGGGTCCGCGGTGGCATACAGCGCGTCGACGCCGAACTCGTGCTTCCACTTGTCGATCTCGTTCGCGAGCTGCAGCTTGACGTTCGCCGTCGTGGTGTCGGTGTTGCCGCTGGCGATGACCAGTCCGGCCTCGCCTTTCCCCGTCAATTCCGCGTGCGCCGGCGCTGCCGCAACCAACGCGACCACCATCCATAGTTGCAACGTCGTCGATGCGCGCATGCTGATCGCTCCCGGATCTTGTTATTACAGGGGGCGGCATTATACGCACGGCCGT
The DNA here is from genome assembly GCA_035275585.1 of Steroidobacteraceae bacterium. Lineage (GTDB taxonomy): Bacteria > Pseudomonadota > Gammaproteobacteria > Steroidobacterales > Steroidobacteraceae > Steroidobacter. The sequence goes on from DATEML010000200.1 coordinate 4,729, forward strand.
ATTACGTGATAGCGCTCATGGCCGCAGCGCGCGCGTCACTGCGACGGCGCCGATCAGCGTAAAGATTGCGATCGGCAGCACATGGCCAACGAGCAAGTGCTGCAGATTTCCGGACGGACAGAAGACGAACACTGCGAAGCCGGCCCAGGCGCCGGCAGCAGCACCCAGTGCCGCGCCGCGCAGGCTGCTGGAAACCGCTGCCGCCCGGCGCAGCGCTGCGGCGAAAATTACCAGCGCGGGCACGCCGACGAGCGTCGCAACGAACAGGCAGCGCAATCCCCACGGCGAGATCGCCACTCCAGTCAGAGCAACGTCGTCCGCTGCGCCCGAATGCAACGGTCGCAGAACTGTCAGCGCCGCGTACACCGGAACGACGAGCGCGACGATCGACACGAGCGAGATCGATCCGATGCCGAGGCCGTCACGTCCCTGCCACAACGCGAACAGCGTCGAGGCCAGCGCCAGAGCGGCAATGAGTCCGAGGATCGTCAGCATCGCGACGACCGACGACACATCTAGGCGCAGTCCGGCGGTCGGCTGGCCGTAGACCATTTCGGAAACGATCAGCACGACCGCTGCAGTGAGCAGCGGCACGATCGCAAGTGCCGCGAAGATTCTGGTGCGCGTACGCGTCGTCGCCGCCGGTGTAGCTTCGACCGCGGCGCGGATGCGCGGATAGAGGCGTTCAGACGGGGTCGTTGCCATACTCGCTCCAGCCGGCCGTGTTCAGGGCAGCTTTGAGACTCTGGTAGGCGCGATGTGCGCGTTGCTTGACCGCCTCCACCGAGGTGCCGAGAACAGCCGCGGCTTCACGCGCGGTCAGGTGCTCCTCCCTGAGCAGGATGTACGCGACGCGATTCTTCTCCGACATCCGGCTCAACTCGCAAGCGAGCGTATCGTGCAAGTGCTGCGCAGTGACTTCTGCTTCCGGCGTCGTGCCCTGAACCTGCAATTCGCCTGCTTCCGCGACGTCGCGCGTCGCTCCCAGCTGCTCCGGCCGGCGACGCCAGTAACGCAGCCGGCTCAGGTACACGGAGCGCGCGATCGCGAACGCCCAATACAGCGGATTGGCGCCGGCGACGTAGGTCGCGCGCGCCCGATGCAGTTTCAGAAACGTTTCCTGGAAGCAGTCGTCGGCTTCCGCAGCACTCGACGTGAGGCGCATGCAGAAACGATAGAGCCGCGGCGCGAGCAGACCGTACAGCTGCTCGAAGACCCGGTCCTCGCCGCGAGCATAACGTTCCATCAATGAGCTCAGCCGATCGCCGGTCGCATTCATCGTTCCCAATGATGCGAGCACATGGCGGACATCGCTATCACGAGCGGCCGGAAGAGCTGTAGTCACAATACCCATGCTCACGAATACGCCATCGAGATGAACCCGTGACATCGCACTCTGTGCGACGTTTCCTCACGTTCGGCGTGCGTTGGTGTTCAACCTCGCGGGTATCGCCGGGGTGATCGCAGTGGCCTGGCTGATCGCGCGTCTCGGCTCACGCCGCCCGCTTGCGGTGTTTGCTTTCGCGGCGGCCTGCTGCTGACGCTGACCGGCGCGGCCGCCTGACGCGGGCGTTACTTCGCCGGCGCGTCGACTTCCGCGGCCTGGTCGGGGAACAGCGGGATCTTCTGGCCCGGATACCAGAACTCCAGGTGGCAGCCTTCGCAGACCTGGTCAAGCGTGTCACCGGCATCGGTGATGCCCTGCGGATTGCGGGCGTCGGCAGCGGCAAGCATCGAGACGCCGACGTCACGCAGCGCCTGGGCGAATGCGATGAACGAAGCGCGGTTCGCTGCGATCGCCTTCTCGGATTCCTCGGCGGTCAGGTTGCCGGGCGTGCCGTGATCCTCGAGCCTCGCGCCTTCCTTCACGACGTGGCGACCGTCCATCATGATCAGGTTCGCGCCCTCGGTCAGGATGATCGCCTGGCGGCGAACCTCGGCCCACTCCGCATCCGTCCGCGGTTGCTTCTCGACGGTGGTATTGCGAGTGACGGTCGTGCTGACGGACTCCCACAGGAAGTCGGCGGCGGGATCGATCATGCTCGCCATCACGTCCTGCACTCCGGCGATCGGCTTGAGCGGCGAGGCGGCGGGCGGCGCGGCTTGCGCGGACTGTGCCGTGACCGCCGACTCCTTCGGCGCACAACCGGCGATCAGGAGCCCGAGCAGCCCGCACGATGCGATCGTTCTCAATCCGCCGCTGACGCTCATACAGACCTCGAATCGGTTGTTCGCATGCGGCGTGCATCGTACAGGGTCCGTAGCAGGGAGCCGAGAGAGTTACGTGTTAATTGCCGCGTTACCTGCCGGCCCTTGACGTTTTCTGACGCTGGGAACGATCCGGACGCCGAAGCCGTTGCATGGCAATGGCAGCCCGCACACGCAAACGCTGGTCGCAGCGCGTGACGCGAACGAGCGATGCGCTGACGCTGGATCGCGGTGTCTTCTCCCGCGACGACCCTCGCAGCATCGCCCGGTCGCTCAAACGCTCCGCGGAACACAGCCGCCGCCGCAAGTCGGGCGCCTACGCGTCCGCGATGTCGATGCTGACCTTCTACATCAATCGCGCCGGCAAGCACCTGCCCGCCTCGCGCAAGCGGAAGCTGATGAGAGCGAAGCAGGAACTGCGGGACCTGTACGGCAAGGACCCACCGGTCAAAGCGGCGGGTTCGCGAGCACGACTGACGTCTCGATCTGGCGCTCGGGGATCGTCCAGTAGGTCCGGAACAACGCGGCGGCGCGCTCCCGCGCGACGAGCGCGAAGCCGTGCCGCTCGTAGAAAGTGATCGCCCAGGTCGCTGCCGCCCACGTCCCGACCAGCATGCGCCGCATACTCCGCCGGCGCAGGTGCTCGATCAGCTGCGCGCCTGCGCCATATCGCTGACGATCCGGCCTGACGTACGCGTGGCGAATGAGGTCGACGTCCCGAACGGGCTGCACGCCCATGATGCCGATCAGTGCGTCATCGCTCTCCAGTCCCCAGAACTCGACGCCCGCGACGATCTCCTGCCGCAGCTCCGCCTCGGGCATGTACGGCTCGTGCCAGCGATCGGCGGGAATCATGCCGCGATAGGCCTCGGCGGCGGCATTGACGATCGCGAGCATCGTCGCGAGATCCCCTTCATCGCAGCGGCGGACATTGCGCATGCGATGAGTGTGTCTCCCGCGACGATGCTGGTCTTGGACAAAAGTGCATCAGCTGTGCGGCAGCGTTCGATCGAGAAATGCGCGCATCAGCCGTGCAATCTCGTCACCCTGGTCCTCGAGCGCGAAGTGCCCGGTGTCGAGCAGGTGCAGCTCGGCATGCGGCAGGTCCTTCAGGTAGGCACGGGCGCCCGGAGCGGGAAAAATCACGTCGTTCTTGCCCCACACGATCAGCGCCGGCGGCTGTCGCTCGCGGAAGAACTTCTGGAACTGCGGATACAGCCCGAGGTTGGTGCGATAGTCGTAGAACAGGTCGAGCTGGATTTCGACGTTGCCGGGACGATCGAGCAGCGCCTGATCGAGAACCCACGCGCTCGGGTCGACGCGTGAGGGATCCGCGACGCCGCCGAGATATTGCGAGCGCGTGGCCGCCAGCGTCGTGCCCTCGCGCAACGCGTCGCGCTGCGCCGGCTGACCGCTCGCCCAGTAGGCTTTGATCGGCTTCCAGAAGTCGCCGAGTCCCTCCTCGTAGGCGTTGCCGTTCTGAATCACGAGCGCCGTGACGCGCTCGGGATGCTTGAGTGCGAGGCGATAGCCCACCGGCGCACCATAGTCCATGACATACAGCGCGTAGCGCGGTACGGCGAGACGCGTCAGCAGCGTGTCGGTGATGTCGGCGAAGTGGGCAAAGCTGTACTGGAACTTCGTGCGCTCCGGCATCTCGCTCTGTCCGAAGCCGGGATAGTCCGGCGCAATGACGTGGTAACGATCGGCAAGCGCCGGGATCAGGTTGCGGAACATGTTGGAAGAGGTGGGGAAGCCGTGCAGCAGCACGATGGCCGGCGCATCGGCCGGCCCGGCTTCGCGGTAGAAGACGTTGACGCCGTCGATGTTCGACGTGTGATAGTGGACGGTCGCTGCGGCGCCGGCCGGCAGCGTCCAGGTCGAGGCGAGAGCGAGCGCGGCGGCGAAGAGGGTTTTCATGACGTGACTCCTTCTGGTAACCTTTCAACAGTTCTTTTATAGGTTACGCGCGCGTCACCTGTAAATTCAATTTTAATTGGTTACGATATCCGCCACGCATGAACGCCACGGCTCCACAACCCCTGTTCCTCGCCGGCCATCCCGCGATCGACTTTCTCAACAGCGCCTACGCGCCGGCCGGGCAGCGGGTGGAAACTCTTGTCGACGGACGGGCCCTGCTCGAATGGATGGTGCGCGCGAAACTGCTGGATGAAGACGAATCCGCCGCACTCCAGCGGCGCTTCACCCGCAAGGCGCTCGATGCGGTCGCGCAGGAAGCACGCGACGTGCGCGAGTGGGCGCGAGCCTGGCTGACAGCCTGGCGCGCGAACCCCGCGCGCGACTACAGCGATGAGATCGCGGTGCTGAACAGGCTGCTCGCGCGCGAGACTCGCGGCCGCCAGCTGATCGCCGTGAAGCGGCGGCTCGCGCTGCTCGATCGCTCGCGGTTCGCGGACGCGAATGCATTGCTTGCGCCCATCGCCGTGGAGATCGCGCGAGTGGTCACGCAGGAAGATCCGGCCCTCATCAAGGCATGTGCCGGCGCGGACTGCACGCTATGGTTTCTGGATCGGACCAAGGCGCACCGGCGCATGTTCTGCAGCGCCGCGGCCTGCGGCAATCGCGCCAAAGTCGCGGCGTTTCGACTCAGACAGCGTGAGTAGGCAGCTTCAGCGCACAACGACCGCGTAGCGGCGCGGAGTGACACCGAACTGCCGCACGAACCGGCGGGTGAGATGGCTCTGATCGCAGAAGCCAGCCTCCGATGCCACTTCGGCGAGATCGCAACCTGCCCGGATCAGTCGCTGTGCCAATGCGATGCGCCGCTGCAGGATGTAAGCGTGCGGTGTGAGGCCGAGCTCGCGCGCGAACGCGCGGATCAGCTGGTAGCGGCTCAATCCTGCCTCCTTCGCCAGTTCGATCAGCGTCACCGGTGTTGCCGGATCCGCGTCGATCCTGTCGCGCACGCGGCGGATGCAAGCTGTCGGGCCCTCGCCTCTGTCCGGACGCGCGGTCGAGTGAGCTCCGAGCCGAGCAACCAGTCGCAGCACCGCGGTCTCGCACGGCATGGTCTCGCCCTGCCCCGCCTTGTGCCAGAACGCCGCGTCGAAGTGCCGATGCAAGTCGGGATCCGCGAACACTGGCGCGCCGAACGTGAATGAGCGCTGCGTTCCGTCGAGAACATCGGCGCACAAGTCTGCCAGCGCGATCGGATCGAAATAGAGAATGCGCCACGCGCGCGGCCGACCGCCGATCGCGCGCCCGTCGTGCACTTCCCCGGCATTCACGCTGATGAAGTTGCCCGGCGCCGCTTCGACCTGGCCGCGGCCGCTCCACGAGGCATGGCCGCCGGCATCGATCACTCCGATCCCGTACTGGTCGTGCGTATGCCGCGGAAATGCGCGCGCGGTCGACGCCGACATCGGCTCGATGCCGGCAAGCGGAAAGGCGTGGAAGGCGATGGCGTCAGGCACGGGTGCATCCCCACTCATATATAGTGTGCGCGCCGTGAGACCTCTGAACATAATGATTTTTGGCGCCACCGGCATGGTCGGCCAGGGCGTACTGCGCGAAAGCCTGCTGGCGGCCGATGTCGAACGCGTGACGGCAGTCGGCCGTACCGCGACCGGCATCGAGCATCCCAAGCTGCGCGACCTGCTCGTGCCGGATCTGATGGACTACCGCGCGGTCGAGGCAGACCTCAGTGGCTTCGACGCCTGCTTCTTCTGTCTCGGCGTCTCTTCGGCAGGCATGAACGAAGGGCAGTACACGCGCATCACCTACGCCATCACGATGGCCGCGGCCGACGTGCTCGCGCGATTGAATCCGCAGATGACGTTCGTGTATGTGTCGGGTGTCGGCACCGACAGCACCGAGCGCGGCCCGATCATGTGGGCGCGCGTGAAGGGCCGCACCGAGAACGCGCTGCGGCGCCTGCCGTTCAAGGCGGTCTACCTGTTCCGACCCAGCGTGATCCAGCCAATGCATGGCGCGCGCTCGAAGACGCGCGTCTATGCCGTGACGTACATGCTTGCCGGCTGGTTGCTGCCGCTGCTGCGCGCGCTGTTTCCGCGCCGGATTCTGACAACCGAGTCCGTCGGCCGCGCCATGCTCGCCGTCGCTCGGCGCGGCGCTCGGCAAGCTGTGCTGGAACCTGGCGATATCTACGACGCGGCCCGCGGCGAATAGACTTCCGGCGGCAATGACAGGCCTGGGCGTTCGTTGTCCCAGACGATACTCATGACGCGCCACTGACCCGCGTCGTGCACCAGCGTAAAGAAATTGACGCCGCGACCGCGCACCGTCTCCGTCGCCGACTGCCGCGTGTACTCGTAAACGCTGGTGAGCCGCGCAACGTTACCGAACACGACCGACTCCTGCGCAACCTCCACTTCGGAGAAGCGCACACCGTCGAGCATGTGCCGGACGTTCTCGATGTACGCATCGAGGGAGAACACGCTGACGAACGGCGCGCCGTCGGGACTGACGCCGGTGCGCACGAGGCGTGCTTCCGGATGATAGTAGTGACGGATAGCGTCCCAGTCGCGTTGCTCCGGCGCCGCCGAAACCACGCGATACAGCGCCCGCGTCAGCTCGCGAAAATCGATCTTGCCTGTCACCTGTCGCTCTCCGCTCATTGCGCGAGTTGATGGTCGTAGCTCAGCACCCGCGCCAGGCGCCACTGCCCGTTCTCTTCCTTCCACACCTGCGTGAACTGCGCCGTCTCGGTCAGGCGATCCGGCTTGCCTTTCTGAATCGCGTAGAAGCGGTGCGTGCCGGTCTGGATCGCGCCGTAGTTGTTGAGCGGATAGACCTTCATCGTCTCGGGCACGAGCTTGCGCGTCGACAGGAAGTCGACGCCCTCCTCCTGCCGCTTGCATTTGTCCTGCGCGGCTTTGACGAAGTCCGCGCCGGACGTGGTGACGCGGCCGCCCTTGTCGTGAAACATCTCGAAGTCGTCGGTGACGTAGCGGCGCACGGTCTCGATGTCGCAGGTATCGAAGAACGCCTTGAAGAACTCGGCGTCGGCCTCGAGGATTTCCTCGTACAGCCCCGGACGCGCCTTGGCGCCCGGCGTGAGATTGACCTCCGCCGCGCGCTTCGGCTCCGGACGCTGCGGCTCCGCGGCGGACCCTGTCAGAGGCAGACACATCAGGACCGTGAGCAAGACTGCGCGCATAGGCGGCGCAGTCTACGCGCCGCTCACTGGGTCGTGAAGGCTCCATCGATCGTGTTCCAGGAATCGTTGGCGCCGTCGCCGGAGAAGATGAGCGTAAACTCACGTCCGCCGTTGCGGAACCACTTCGGCGCGAAGTTCCACTGGAACACACTGCTCTCGATCTGCGGCACGAACTGCGCGTGATAGAAGACGGTCCACGGTCCCCACGGTTGCGGCGCTTCAGCCATCGTCAGCAGCGATCGCGAGGCAGCCTGGCCGGAGCCGGCGCCGTGCTGGTTCGTGTACACCATGCGCTGCAGCCCAGGCACGAAACTCATCTGAGGAAACGGACCGACACCGTCGAGGTCCTCGTAGATCGCGATCCTGTCCGCCGGATCCGCCGACCATGACGGTTGTCCCGTGCTGTCGAGTCCCGCGAAGAACTCGTATGCGCCCCGGTCTCCGATCGACTGCGCGGGCACCCGCACCAGCATGACGCGACCTGGCAGCTGCACGATGTCCAGCGAGCTCGTGTTCGTGATTTCTGTCGCAACGGTATAGACGTACGCGTCCAGCGCGGCGCGGTTGTCCTTGCCGAACTGCGCGAAGCTGCCATAGCCGATGTGATCGCGTGCTTGCGTGAAGCTCACATCGAGGCGCGTCCACGAGCATCCTTTGTTGCCGCTGCGGTAGAGAGTAAATGCATCGAAGCCGCCTGCACCCGAGCCCGGCGTGATCCACGCGTACAGCACGCCGCCGATACTCAGCGGAGCGCCATGCGCCTTGCCGTCGATGCTCGACTGGCATTCGCCCCCCTCGCCGCCCATGCGGTTCACGCCCTGATAGTTGCGACCGTCGCCCTCGATGCGCGCGACACCGAGGCTCGCTCGGCCCTCGGTTTCGGTGCCGCCAAAACCGCCGCCATCGCCCCAGATCGCGTATTGCTGATCATCGTTCGACCAGGTCGCGGGCCAGTTGTCGCTGCCTGGCGCCGCCCGCAGATGCGAAGCCGCGTTGAACGTCACGCCGGTGATGACAGCAGGCGATGCGGGAGCGCCAGGCGGGGGCGGAGCCGGAGTGGTTGGCGGTCCGGAGCCACTTGCTGACGGGGGATTCGCTTCGCTCGAGCCGCCGCCGGAGCCGCAGGCTGCTACGAACAAGAGCGCGAGAGTTGCAGACGCTACACGAGCGCATTTCGCCGACCACTTTGCCATCGCGTATGAACGTCGCTTGCGCGCATGGGTTCCGCGGCCACGAGTTTTGTCCGCGTATGCCGACGCCCTGTCAGTTCGTAGTGGGCAGCAATTTCATGCCTGCTTCTCTCCCTGCTGCTCCCGGTGCGAGCGACCGACTTCGCGAACGTCGGTGTCGGACTTGCCGGCGCGCAGATCCCGCCGCGCCTGCTTCGCCAGCTCGCGGTAGCCCTTGCAGATACGGTCCAGATCCTTGTCCTCCAGCTCCTCCAGGTCGAGCAGCGCCAGGTGCGCGCCGTCGATCGAGCGGATCAGCTCGTCGAGCTTGACCTGGATCGCCTCCGAGTCGCGGTTCTGCGTGTTCTGGATCAGGAACACCATCAGGAACGTGATGATCGTCGTGCCGGTGTTGATGACCAGTTGCCAGGTGTCGCTGAAGCCGAAGACCGGACCGGTAACGGCCCAGACCACGACGACCCCGACTGCGACACAGAACGTCGCCGGCTGCCCCGCGGCGCGCGCGGTGTACTTTGCGAACCGCGTAAACCACGATCCGCGTCGGTGCAATCGAGCCTGCATGGACTGACTCCTCGCGAAGAACTGCCGATGCCATGCTCGGCTAATGCGAGAGAGTCTGGCCGCGTTCCCGGCCGTGCGCCTCGTTCACGATTTCTGCAGCAGCGCCGCCATCTTCTGGTGAATCAGGTTGATCGCCTTGAGCGGGCGGATCAGCACCTTGAATTCGACGATCCGGCCCGCGTCATTCCATTTGATCAGGTCGATGCCGTTGACGGCGATGCCGTCGATCTCGACCTGGAACTCGAGCGCCGCGTCGTGCGGGCCGACGATCTCGCGGACGTAGCGAAACGACTCGTTGAAGAACACTTGAAAGGCCGCCATGAGGTAGCGCGCCGTGATCGCCTTACCCGCCTGCGGGGTATGCACGACGGGGGAATGAAAGACGACTTCATCCGCCAGCAGCGCGTCCAGGCCCTGCCCATCGCGCGTGCGGACCAGCTCGTGCCAGGTGTGGAGGGCCGGGCTCATCTGACGCAGGACGCTAGCGCAAGCTCGCGAAAAAATCGATGCCGGCGCGCCGAAACCCGCTAAGATTCGTGCAAAAGAGCGGGGATCACCCGATGCAGCAACCCGTGACCCAACTGCTCGCCCAATGGCGGGACGGCGACGAGCGCGCATTCGCGCAATTGTCCTCGATCATGTACGAGGAGCTGCGTCAGCTCGCGCAACGGCATTTGCAGCGCGAGCGCTCCAACCACACCATGCAGAAGACGGCGCTCGTGAACGAGGCCTTCATGCGGCTCGTCGGGCAGCAGTCCGTCGACTGGCAGAGCCGCGCGCACTTCATCGGCCTCGCCTCGAAGCTGATGCGGCGTGTGCTCGTCGACTATGCGCGCGCCCGGCTCGCGAACAAGCGCGGGGGCGGCGCGGGCGTACTGAGCCTGGACGAGATGGCCGAGCCGTCCGAGCCGGATGAAGCGCCGAGCACGACGCCCACGGCCCTGCAGCATCTCGACGCCCACACGCAGGAAGAAGTCTCCGCGATCGACCAGGCGCTGCTGCGACTCGAGCAGATCGACGCGCGCCAGGCGCAGATCGTCGAAATGCGCTACTTCGGCGGACTCACCGTCGAGCAGACGGCGGAAGCCATCGACATCTCCGCAGCGACCGTGAAACGCGAGTGGACGCTCGCGCGCGCGTGGCTGCGGCGCGAATTGGGCAAGAGTTTCTGATGACTCCCGAGCAGTGGAGCCGCGTCAAGGAAGTTTTCTCTGCGGCCCTCGAGCAGGAAGCAGCGCGCCGCGCCAGCTACGTCGAACAGGCCTGCGATGGCGATGACGAGCTGCGCACCGAGGTCGTCTCGCTGCTCGCAGCGCACGACACGGCCGGCGGCTTCATCGAAGAAGAAGCCGCGCAGCGCATAGGCCTGGCGATCACCGCGCCGAAGAAGGACTGGATCGGGCGCCGCCTCGGTCCGTATCGCATCGTCGCCGAAGCGGGCCGCGGCGGCATGAGCCAGGTATTCAAGGCGGTCCGCGACGACCAGCAGTACGAGAAGCAGGTCGCGATCAAGCTGCTGAAGCCCGGTCTCGACACCGATTCGCTGCTGCGCCGGTTCAAGGCGGAACGGCAGATTCTCGCGCAGTTGAGCCATCCCCACATCGCGCATCTGCTCGACGGCGGCGCGACCGAGGACGGCGCGCCGTACCTCGTAATGGAGTACATCGAAGGCAATCCGATCGACGTGTATTGCGACGTGCGGCAACTCGGCGTGAACGAGCGCCTCGATCTGTTCCGCGACTTGTGCTCCGCCGTCCACTACGTGCATCAACATCTGATGGTGCACGGTGACCTCAAAGGCGGGAACGTCTTCGTCACCGAGCAGGGCGTCGTCAAGCTGCTCGACTTCGGCATCGCCAAACTGTTGAACCCGACCCCGGGCGCGGCTCGCGAAGCGACGTCATTCCTCGCGCTGACGCCCGAGTACGCCAGCCCCGAGCAGGTTCGCGGCGAGCCGATCACGACGGCGAGCGACATCTATTCGCTCGGCGTGCTGCTGTACCGTTTGCTCTCGGGCGCGCTGCCGTACGAGGCGACGGGATCGACGACGTGGGCGCTCGCGAAGCAGATCTGCGAGCACGATCCGCAACCGCCCAGCGTCACCGCCGACGAAGCGACGACCGGCTATGGCCGCTTCGCGAAGACGCTGCGCGGTGACCTGGACAACATCGTGCTCAAGGCGCTGAAGAAGGCGCCGGAAGAGCGCTATCCGTCCGCCGACGAGCTCGCCGAGGACATCCGGCGCTATCTGCGCGGGTTTCCTGTAATCGCGCGCCCCGACACGACTCGCTATCGCGTGCGTAAGTTCGCGCAGCGACACAGGTCCGCCGCTGTCGCCGCGGGCTTGTTCGTGGTCGCGTTGCTTGCGGGCATCGTCACCACGACGTGGCAGGCACGGCAAGCAGACGTTCAGCGGCAGCGCGCCGAGCGCCATTTGAACGAAGTGCGCGAGCTCACCAGTGTCTATCTCGCCGAGGTCTACGACGCAATCGCCGATCTTCCCGGCGGTACGAAGGCACGCAAGCTCCTCGTCGAGAACTCGATCAAGTATCTGGCCGGTCTCGAGCGCGACGCGCAGGACTCGCCGCAGCTGCAACACGACATCGCGGTTGCATATGACCGGCTCGCAGACGTGCAAGGCGACTACATCGGCGCGAATCTGGGCGACACGCAGGGCGCGCTGGAAAGCCTCCGGCACGCTTTGCGGCTGCGGCGTGCACTCGTCCAGCACGATCCGACAATCGAGGCACGCCGTGAGCTGCTGCGAAGCTGCGTGAAACTGAGCGAGCTGCTCATGGGTCAGAGCACCGTGCCCGAAGCGCTGAGTTACGCGCGCGAAGGTGCGGAGCTCGCGGACAGTCTGCTGCAGGAGAAAAATGCGAGCCCGCGCGATCGACGCTACGCTGCTGCTGCCTACATGAACTACGGCTGGGCCCAGGGTCTCGCCGGCGACATCGAGCCCGGCATGAAATGGCTGGAGAAGTCACGCAAGCTGCACGAGCAGCTGGCAGCGGAGAATCCCACCGACGTCGATGCGCAGCGCAGCCTCGTGATCGTCAACGGCCGCATGGGCGATGTCTACAGCGAAGGCGTCGACCAACCGGCGCAGGCGCTGCCCTACTACGAGCGTGCGCTCGAGCTCGTGGAACCGATCGCAGCTGCGAACCCTGACGATGCGGAGCTGCAGCGCGCGAAGGCGTTCACGATGTCTTCGATCGCGGACTTGCAGAACAGTCTGCAGCGGCCGAGCGAAGGGCTTGCAAACTATCAACGTGCGCTGGCAATCATCGAGCCGCTGCGCGCGGCCGACCCGGATGACCAGCTGGCGCCGCAGGCGACGGCGTTCCTGCTGAACGGCCGTGGCAGCAGTCACCTGCTGCTCGGCGACCACGCCGCGGCGTTGCACGATTTCAGCGAGGCCGAAAGAATCCTGCGCAACGGCCCGCCGCCGCAACCGACGGACATCGCCGAGATTCGCATGCTCCCCGGAGTGACCTATGCGAACCTCGCCCGCGCGACCGCCGTCATCGCGCAGCAGGATGCGACGCCGAAGAACCTGCGAGCCAACTACGTGCGCGAAGCAAGCGAGTGGTCGCGGCGAGCGCTGCAAACCCTGGAACCGCTGACCCAGGACGCGCTCGAAGGCCGGCACGCGCAGCACGTCATCGCCGAGATGAACGCAGCCACTGCTGCGCTTCTTCGAGATTGCCGAAGATCCGGATCTGGATCCGCGGATTGTCGTTGAGCATCTGGAACATGCGCGCGAAGCCGAAGTGAACCGGCTTCAGCGCGACCAGCGCGGACTTGATCGGCACCGGAATCGGCCGCTGCGCGCGATGCAGCGCGAGCGCGAACACTTCTTCGAACCCGACGTCGATCCGCTCGAGCGCAGTGAGATCGGTGAGCCGGTCTTTCGTCACGACGTCTTCGAGGCGCTCGACCTCGGCCGTCACGGCATTGAGATCCTGGTGGTCCAGGACGCCGAACAGGCGTGCGAAATAGAACCCGCCTTCGTCCCGAATCTCGAACGGCATGGACCGAGCCTCTGCCGGCATGCGGCGCTGCCCGGCAATAGTCCTCGTTTGCAGGCCCCCCGCGCAACGCTGCAGCGCCGCAGGCGGGCGTCACCCTGGTCGCCGGCCGGCGTATAAAAAATGAGCCGTTCCGCCGGCCGATTCCGCGTTCTCAAACCATGAGCTTTCGCTTCACCTTTCAACCTCTGGGGAGACTGCAATGACCTGTAAATTCGAAGACCTGGGCGCGTGCGCGCCGACTCTCGGCCAGCGCGTGACCTTCGGGGCGGCGGCCTCGATCATGGCGACCCTGGTGGTGGCCGGCGTCGGCCTGCTGTTCTCGGCGCCCGGCTCTGCGGCGGAGGCGAAGGCCGACAAGGCTTCCGTCGAACGCGGCCGCTACCTCGTGCAGATTGGCGGCTGCAACGATTGCCACACGCCCGGCTATGCCGAAAAGGCCGGCAACGTGCCGATGAGCGACTGGTTGACCGGCGCGCCGGTCGGCTTCCAGGGTGCGTGGGGAACATCGTATGCGGCGAACCTGCGCCTCACGCTCAACGGCCTGACCGAAGATCAGTGGGTGACCTTCGCGCGCGTGCCGCGCCGTCCGCCGATGCCGTGGTTCAACCTTCGCGACATGAGTGACAACGATCTGCGCGCGATGTATCGGTTCGTCCGCGAGTTGGGACCCAAGGGCGAGCGCGCCCCGCCGGCTGCTGCTCCGGGTGTCACCGTCAATACACCCGTCATCGTGTTCGAGCCGCGGATGGCGACGACCGCGTCACGATAGAGTCGCGGCGAGCAGCTATTCCTGCGGCTTCTCCGTTCGATCGAGCTGGCGAGCTTTCGATGCCCAGTCGCGGACCTTGTCGGCGCAGCGCTGGGCATCGGCCGTGCGGCCCTCCTGGCGCGCCTTCGCAGCGCGGCTCTCCCACATTCGAATCTTGGCCGCTGCAGCCGCGCGAGTATCGCTCGGGTCTGCAACGGTGGAACGTCGCTTCATCACACGGTCCCCATGCCGGTTGATTACGAGATCGAGTCGGAAGGTGACGTAATGAGCAGGCAGGTACAGCCTGTCTCGCTCCACACGCGCGTATCGGACGTGCCGGCCTCGGCACTATTGTAGTCGCCAGGGAAGAGTTTCCGGTCGTTGATCCAGAGCTCACCCTCGAGCAGATGCAGCTCTTCAGTCGCAGCATGGCTGTGCGGCGGATACTCCGCGCCGGGCGCCAGTCGCACGAGCATGCTCACGCGATCTCTCTGCAAATCACTGGAAAGCATCTTGCACGAGATGCCAGGCGCCACTTCTTCCCAGTCAGGCTCGCGCCACTGCGATGGCGGCGCGGCTCGAAGCTCGCCGTCAGTCTCGGCGATGCGAGTGACGAGTTGGTCCCAGAGTGTTGCCTGCGGCCGCAGGACTGCCGTCGGCCATGCGACGAACGAATCGACGACGGGTCGCAGCGCGATCAACTCCCCGCGACAGGTTTCGCACGAGGCGATGTGTGACTCGAGGTTGCGAGCCTCGTCAGCGGCCAGCGTACCGAGCACATACAGAGAGACCTCGTCGGCGCGATCGCAGCGGTTCCGATCCGGTGTCGATCTCATGACATCCTCGTTGCAACTTCAAACGCACGACGCAGCTTCTCCAATCCGGAACGGATCCGACTCTTGATGGTTCCGAGCGGCTGCTTCAGCCTCGTTGCTGTTTCCGCGTAGGACAATTCCCCAAAGAAGGCGACCTCGATCGCCTGCCGCTCATCCGGTGTGAGCGTCGCGAGACCGACCTCCAGCATTCGATGTTCATCACCCGATTCAGGCGCTGACTCGGCGCCACTGTCACTGACCAGTTGGTCCGGCGCTGGGGCAGCGCGCTTCTTGCGTTGCTCGTAGCGCAGTCGATCGATGGCTCTGGAGCGCGCCTGATTCATCAGCCATCCGAGCACCGGACCGTTGCGCGGATCGTAGGTGGACGCGCGCCGCCAGACATCGTGAAACACGTCCAGCGTGAGCTCCTCCGCCGTCTGTCGATTGCCACTGATGCGCATGATCAGCGTGAACACGATGCGATGGGCGCGCTCATATAGCGCGCGCAGCGCAGCCTGATCGCCCGCGGCGATAGATCGCACCAGTGCGATCCACTCCTCTTCGGAGACGCGCGTCCTCTGCCGGTCCGCGTAAAGGAGGTCCCCGAGTGTGCGAATCGCGCCGTCATGCCGATTCTGGTTTGGAGGGGCGCTCACGAGGAGAGATCGTGACGCCCTGCGGGTCCGCTGGCAAGGGATCGGCATCGCCCGCCGGGCCGAGCGGAGAATGGCGCTCCAGATTCCAGGCGGCAAAGCAGCGGACATGGACGTGATACTCGGCGGCCGGCGGCAAGTCCTCGCCCGCCGCGAAGCGCAGCTCATAGCCAACTTCGTCTGAATTCACGAGGTTGCCGCAGACGGCGCATTTCGTGCCGAAGCCATTCCCGCCCCATACGTGCGCCGGCCGCCGGCTCGGCAGTTTCCCTGCCTGGATTGCCTGGCGGGCCAGCTGTCGTAGTGTGCCCTCATCGATCATCGCCCGCCTCCCCAGGCGCGTCGGCGTCGCCTTTGATACTAGAACGACAACCGCGTCCGGTTGGATGGCGACACAGCACGGCAATCACTCAGGAGCGATTCTCACGAGCTTGATGCGTCCGCCCGCTCCGGACTTGATCGTCACCGCTGCCTTGCTGCACCTGAAATGCTCGGCGACCAGAGCGATCAGCTCGGCGTTCGCCTTGCCGTCGACCGGCGGCGACTTCAGCTTCGCGACCCACGTACCGTCCGGCGCCTGGGTGAGCGATGAGGCGCGCGCCCGGGGCGTGACTTTGACTTGCAGGAACGCGGCCATGGCGGACACCCGTCAGGCTGAAGCCTGACCCACGGGAAACTTCAATCGTAGCTTGGAGCTCCCGTGTCCAGCGGGTCCATCCAATCGGGAGCGGGGCGGGCACGGGATGGGTCCGCAGATGCTCGCTCGCTCGGCAGGGCGATTTCCAGCGAAACGAACGGCTGCGCGCGACTCGTCGTGCCGAGCACGCAGCCATCCGGCGCGACGATCCATCCTTGTCCCTCGAACGGCGTCGAGCGATTCGAGGACAACGCGAACGCACCGGACTCGGTCGCTACGCTGCATGCCTGCGCGAGTTGCTGCGCGAATGTCTCGCCGCGCGTGCAACGCGGCATCGCGACGACATCGACTGCGCCACGACCGTAAGGCCGTTCGCCGCGCGCCGTCACCTCGGAGCCGATCATGAACCCGATATCGACGCCGTCCACTTCGAGCGGTACGAAGTCGTGGGTTGCCCGTGCGTGGACCGAGCGGACGCCCGTATCGGCAGTCCACACGAAGCCTTCGTCGTAACGCTCGTTGCCGAAATCGATCGGCCGCGAGCCGAGCACGAGCGCGGCGCCGAGCTCGCCGAGCCTGTGCTCCCAGGCATCGTGCTCAGCCAGGGCTCGCTGCCAGCGCGCGCAGTCGATCGCTGCCGAGTCGGCGAACCATGAGCTGAACGCCATATCGGGCAGGAGCACCAGACCGCTGCGCGCCTGCCTGATGTGCCCGGCCAGTTGCGCCCAGCCATGCTCGAAGGCCTTGCGGTCATCCGGCAATTCGCAGACGGTGACGATCATGGCGCTCTCCCGAACCGCTGTGGACGAGGGCTCGCAAGATCAATCTCCCGGCGTGCGCACGGGTTCCGTGCTGGCCGGACCGCGGGATTTCTGGCAGCGTTCCGCCATGGCAAAGAGAGTCGTGCTCTACGCGATTGCGCTCGCCCTGGCGGTCGCCGGCCTCGAGTGGCTCGAATACCGCTATGTGACGCGTGTCTTCTCGACGGAGATCTACATCGTCCTGCTCGCGACCGGCTTTGCCGGCCTCGGCCTGTGGGCGGGGCAGCGTCTGACCCGACGCCGCGAGCCGGCGCCGGGATTCGAGCGCAACGATGCCGCCGTCCGCTCGCTCGGCCTGACGCCTCGTGAATGCGAAGTCCTCGAACTGCTCGCGGCCGGCCGGTCGACCAAGGAGATGGCCCGCCAGCTCGGGATCTCACCGAATACCGCCAAGACGCATCTCGCCCGGATCTACGAGAAACTCGCAGTGCAACGGCGCACCCAGGCGATCCACAAGGCGCGCGAACTGGCGCTGATTCCGTAGCCCGATCGGTCAAAACACTGAAATAACCCATCCGGGCGATGGCGCCGGCGGGTTCAGCGGCGGAATCTGGCGCCCACCGCAAGCTGCCCCGGAGATCGAGATGAAATATGCGTTGACGTACGGACTGCTGTCCGGCTTCGTGATCATCGTAACCATGATCGCGGGCATCGCACTCAGCGACTCGCAGAGCTTCTTCAGCTCGGAATGGTTCGGCTATCTGGTGATGCTGGTCGCGCTGACGTTCATCTTCGTCGGCGTCAAGCGTTATCGCGACGTCGAGCGCGGCGGCGTGATCAAGTTCGGACCCGCGTTCGCGATGGGACTGGCGATCGCCGCAGCCGCCGGCGTCGCATATGTGGCGGTGTGGGAGGTCTACCTGGCCATGACCGACTACAAGTTCATGGACCAGTACATTGCGGGGATCATGCGCGCCCGCCAGGCGGCAGGCGTATCCGCTGCAGCGCTCGCCGAGGAGATGGCGAAGCTGGATTCGATGCGAGTGAGCTACGCGAATCCACTGTTCCGGATCCCGATGACGTTCCTGGAGATCTTTCCCGTGGGACTGCTCGTCTCGCTCGTCTCGGCGCTGCTGTTGCGCAACCCGAAGGTTCTGCCCGCGACGCGCTGAGGCGCACTATCGCGGGCTTGGCCTGGACACGACGATGTCGATGCTCTCCAGCGCTGCATCGAAGATGATCTGAGCCTCGCCGCGCTCCAGTTGCTGCAGGACCTGAGCGACCTTCTCGTCCAGAGAAACCTCGCGCGCGCCGTAGTCGGTCCCCTCCCTGAGCACGAAGGACTCCAACACTCCGCGCAGCGCTTCCGCGGACAGGTCGCGGTGTGGAATGACAATCGGCTCCGGGCGATCGGTTTCCATGGACACGTTCAGCGTCGCGCCCCGCCCAGGTCGACGGCCAGTCGATAGATGTGATCGAGGCTCTGATAGAACGCGGTGACCGGTATCCGTTCGTTGAGCCCGTGCGCGAACATCTCGCTGGGCTTGGTAAACAAGCCGGACGTTGCGAACGTCGGAATGCCTGCGGTGCGATAGACCTTGCCGTCCGTCGCGCCGGATTCCAGATACGGAGCGACCGTCACACCAGGATGGTCTGCACGGACGGCGCGCGTGATCGCGGCCATCACATCCGCTCGCATTTCCGAGACCGGGCTGGCTTCGGGGTTACCGCGTACCACGACCTTGACACCCGGATCGGCGATCGCCGCAACGAGCGAGTCGCGCACGGAATCGACAGCGACGCCCGGGAAGATGCGGCAGTTGACTGCGGCCTTGGCCGTCTGCGGCAACGCGTTTTCTGCGTGACCCGCCTCCAGCATCGTGGCAACGCATGTGGTGCGCGTCGTGCCGACGAACTCCGATGACTTCGCCAGCACGTCGGCTGCGCCCGCATCGGTCGGGTCGGCGGAAAATTTCCGCAGTGCCTCGCCCACCGGTCCCGACTGCGCCTTGCCTACGGCGCCGAGATACGAACGGGTGAGATCGGTGGCCATTACGGGAAACCGATAGGCCTCGACCTTGTCGAGCGCATGAGCGAGCTGGTAGATCGCGTTGTCCGCGCGCGGACGCGAACTGTGCCCACCGGCGTTCGTGACGACGAGATCGAACGTCGCGTACGTCTTCTCCGCCCCCTGCACGAGATAGATGAGCGGCTTGCCCGTCGTTTCATCCAGGATCCCGCCGCCGGCATCCGTGTTGATGGCGAGCTCGGCGTTCTTGACCCACGCGTGCGCCGCGATGCGCCGCGTCGTGTTCATGTTCGTCTCTTCGTCGCCGACGAAGGCGAAGACGAGCTCTCGCGCCGGCTGCAGCTGCTCCGCTTTGAAGCGCAGGATCGTCGACACGAGCGCCACGACGCCCGCTTTGTTGTCCGAAGTACCGCGTCCGTAGAAGTTGCCCTGCTCCTCGATGAGCTTGAAAGGATCGCGCTCCCACTCTTCGGGACGCGCATCGACGACATCCATGTGCGCCGAGAACAGGAGCGGCCGGCCTGGCTTGCGTCCGGCTATCCGCACGAGCAGCGCATGATCGCCCGCGTCGTCCAGCTTCGCGATGTCCGATTCCGGCACGCCGCCGGCCCGCAATGTGTCGACGAGATACGCGACCAGCGCCGGCATTTGCTCCTGACCGGCGGCGGTCCGAAAGGAGATGACCTTGGCGTAGATCTCGCGAGCCTTGACCTCGTGCTCAGCAGTCTGTGCGACAGCCGCGCCCGCGAACGCGGCTGCCATGACAGCCATCGAACGAATCAGTTGCTTCATTCTTCTTACCCGGTGAGAGAGAACCGGGAGCATAACCGATTTGCTCAGTATCTCAGCGTGAAGCGGATGAGGTGGAAGGCGAACGCGAACCACGAAACCGCCACGCACGACGCTGCCAGCCCGACGTTCCAGGTCGTAGCCTTCCAGCCGCGCTTGCCGGCAATCGCCAGCCAGCCATTCCAGAGCGCGACGAAGGCACCGACTGCGCCGCTCAGCCCGAGCAGATGCAACGCGTAGAACGCCCAATCCAGATGTCCGTCGTACGCCGCGAGATCGGCATTACCGGCCGAGATCAACATCATCCAGCCCAACAGAAACGCCACATCGACGAGCGCGACGACGCGAGCGATGCGATAGACCGAGAGCTCGCGCGGTGACAGCGCGAGCGGAGTACCGCGTCGCCGTCTGCGCCAGGCGGAAATCGGCCACGCCAGCGCGGTGAGCACCAGGATCACGATCGCAACGAGCATCGTCGGCAGAATCCACGTGCCGGATTGCGTCCACGGCACGGGCAGCAGCACCAGGATGCCGCCCACTTCGTCCGCGCTCAGCATCTGCACGCGCTGCCCGTCCATCTTCGCGGCGAAGTGCTCCGGGCCGTGACCCTCGCGCCAGGCGAACGGCGCCGCTTCGTACCATTTCTTCGGCTGGCCGTTGAGGTCGTTGAGTCCCGGCATGCTGAGCGCGCCCTCCTCGTTCGGCCCGATGTTCATCTGGCCCAACAACGTGAACAGGCTGAAGAACGTCGTCTCGGCACGGCGCGATACGGCATAGCGCCCGGCGACGAGCTGGGCGCGCTCCAGAGCCTGCGGCGACTTCGTCAGCTCAGGCAGCGGTGCGGGGAAGTAACGATCGGCGAACTGCGCGACGATCGCCTCGCGAATCGTGCCGGCGGCGCCTTGTTTGCCGGTGCTGTTGAACGACATGAAGATGCCGGCGTCGTCGTCCATGAACATCGCGAGCTTGCTGTGGAAGTACTGCGTGTCGCCGCCGTGCTCGCGGATGCGGTGGCCGTTGCGATCGCGCTCGAAGAAGCCGACCGCCATGCCGACGCTGGGCGGCACGGGCCGGAACATCGTCGTCTGCATGCGCTGCGCGGTTTCCGGCCGCAGCAGGTTCGATTCGGAGCCGGCGAACGCGTGCAGATGCGCGATCATGAAGCGCGCCATGTCCGCGCCCGTCGTGCTCAGGCTGCCGGCGGGTGCCGGTCCGACCAGCTCGAAGTAGGCAGGCGGCTGCGACTGCGACGCGACGGAATAGCCGCTCGACATGTGCTCCTTGAACTGCGCAGGCAGCGGCTGGCGGAACGTCGAGCTGGTCATGCCGAGCGGCGCGAAGATGTGCTGGTCCAGGTAGTCGTCGAAGTCCTCGCCCGACACCCGCTGCACGATGTAACCCTCGAGCGCCACGCAGTAGTTGCAGTACGAAGGCACTTCGCCCGGCGGAAAGATGCGCGCCGGCTTCGTCGCCTTGACGTAGGTTTCGAGCGGCATGTGCCGCTGCGGATCGCTCGCCATCAGACCGCGCACCAGCTCTTCGAAGCCGCCGGTGTGGGTCATGAGGTTGTGCAGCGTGACCGGCTTGCCGAACGCTTGCGGAACGGGAAGATCGAGGTACTGCGTGATGTCGCCGTCGAGGTCGAGCTTGCCTTGCTCGACGAGCTGCATCGCCGCGGTGTGCGTCACGAGCTTCGCGACCGAACCGGCGCGGAACAACGTACGCTCCGGGTCGACCGGGCGCTTGCTCGCAACATCGGCGTAACCGTAGCCCTTCTGCGCGATCACTTCGCCGCCCTTGACGACGACGATGACGCCGCCCGCGATGTCGGCTGTCCCCATCGCATACGGCACGAAGCCATCGAGCCACGCCTCGACGTCGGCGCGAGTGAGCTCTGCACGAGCTGCATCCGCCGCGCAGGCGTTGCCAGTCAAGACTGCAAGTAGGAGCGCTGTTGTCGCCGCAATGAGCCGCATGGAACCCCCCGGTGGAAACCCGTCGGGAAAATCTACGGCCGGCGACGGCCGCAGCGCAAACTAGGTGTCGAGCGGTCGATCAGGGCTGACGAGCGGTCCGCGCGCGGCCTGTGCTTTTCTGCCCAAACGAAGCAGTTATGCCTTCGGGCGCCCGCCTGGGCTTCGCTAGCCTTGCGTGCGTGCCCTCGCAATTGCACGAAGCTCTGCTGCTGCTCTTTCGGAATCGACCGCAGTTGGCGCCGGACTTGTTGCGGGATGCCTTGCAGATGAACGTACCTCAGTACAGCGAGGTGCGGATCGATTCGGCCGACTTGACCGATATTCAGCCTGCCGAGTATCGCGCAGATCTGGTCGTGCTCTTGCTGGAGAACGTTCCGGTGCTCGGCATTGTGGTGGAAGCACAGCTCTCGCCGAATGAGCGCAAGCGACTCGTGTGGCCGGTCTATGTCGCGAACTTGCGCGCGCGACTGGAATGCCCGGTGTGCCTGCTCGTCGTCACGGCCGATGAGCTGGTGGCGCGTTGGGCTGCCAAGCCCATCGATATGGGCGCTGGCAACAGTTTCGTGCCGCTGGTACTACGCCCCTCCGGAGTCCCGGAGGTCACAGACGACACTGTTGCTCACTCGGATCCGGAGCTGGCCGTGCTGTCCGCGATGGTCCACGGCCAGGATGCCGATATTCATAAGGCGGCGCAGATTGCCCTTGCGGCGCAGTTGGCCAGCCTGGGGCTCGACGAAGACCGCTCGAGGCTATACTTTGATCTTGTTCTGGCCTCATTGAGCGAGGCCGCGCGACGGGAGCTGCAGACCATGGACCCAGCGAAGTACGAATATCAGAGCGACTTTGCCAAGCGTTATGTTGCGCAGGGAAGGGCCGAGGGGCGCGCGGCATTGATCCTCAAACAGCTCGCACTACGCTTTGGCCCGCTCGGGGAAGAAACCAGCGCACGGATCGTGCAGGCATCTATTGAAGAGCTCGATGCCATCGGCGAGCGGCTCATCGCCGCGCAGACGTTGCAGGACGCGCTGGCGATCCGCGAGCTCTAACGGCGTTTCTCACCTCAGCCCGGCGGCCGGAACCGGCCGACCCATGTCGCGAACGCTGCCATGAACTCCTGCAGAAACTGACGCGTCGGGGCGCTCGTCAGTTTGCCGCTTTCGTCGAACAGCGTTTCGGCGTCGGGAATATAGGCCTCGGGGTACGGCATGGCCGCGAGGTTCACGGCGAGCAGCACCTGGCGCAGGTGATGATTCGCTGCCATTGCACCGAGCGCGCCTGGCGTCAGGCTGATGATGCCGGCCGGCTTGCCGGACCAGGCGCTGTCGCCCCACGGACGCGAGCCGACGTCCATGGCGTTCTTCAACGCGCCCGGCATGCTGCGATTGAATTCCGGCGTGACGAACAGGATCGCGTCGGTGGCCTTCACCGCGGTCCTGAAGGCGGTCCAGGCCGGCGGCGGCGTCTTCGTTTCGAGGTCGTAGTTGTAGAGCGGCAGGTCGCCGATACCGATGTCGACGAGATCCAATGCCGGCGGCGTCAGCTCGGGCAAGGCGCGGGCCAGCATGCGCGTGTACGCCCCTTTGCGCAGACTGCCGACGATGACACCTACTCTGCTCTGCATGACACGTACTCCGATGATGCGGCGGCTCGCGCATGGCCGGCGAGGAATTCGCCGAGCACCTTGTTGTAGGCGTGCGGGTTGTCGAGGTTCGACAAGTGCCCGGCGCCGGGAATGACAGCGAGTCGCGCCTGCGGCAGCGCGCGCGCCAGCTCTGCGCCGGCGCCGATGCGCGTATCCGAATCGTATTCGCCGTTGACGATGAGGATGGGCACTTCGAGCCGATCGAGGTCGCCGACTCGTGCGACCCGCGGCGCGTCGCTCGCGAGCAGGTCGTGCCCCGGATAGCGCTCGACCATCTCGCGCACGAGCGTACGTGTACGCGTATCGTGGGTATGCAAATGCATCAGGGGATGCTCCAGCCATTCCTTGCGGAACGCGTCGATGCCTGCGTTGCGCACCAGCTCGCGATAGGTGGCAAGGGTGATCTCACCCTGCTGTCGGCCCGTCGCCAGCAGGTCGCGCGGCGGCCCGTCGAGGACGAGGCTCGTCGTCGTTGCCGGCGACTCGATCGCCCAGCGCAGCGCGACTCGCGCGCCCTGCGACATGCCAACGATCGCGACGTGCTCGACGGCGAGCGTCGCAAGCAGCTCATGGATGTCCGACAGATCCTCTTCGATGCCGGGCGTGCCCGACGACAGGCCGAAGCCGCGCCGATCGAACGCGATCAACCGGTAGCGACCGGCGAGCGCAGCGAACTGCGGCGTCCACATGTCGAGATCGAGCGCCCAGCCGTGAACCAGCAGCACCGCCGGACCTGCTCCGGCCGTGCGCACGCGCAGACGCGCGCCGCGGATCTCGATGAATTCATTCAACGCCTGCCCCACAGCCGACGCGACGCGATCGCGGCGCCCTCGGCCAGCGATCGCAGCTTGAGATACGTGACGTCCGGATCGACCGGCCCGAAGCCGGCGAACGTGCCGAAGCCGCAGTCGCTGCCGGCGATCACGCGCTCGCGGCCGAGCAGATCCGCGTAGCGCCCGATGCGCTCTGCGACGAGCAGCGGATGCTCGATGTAGTTGGTCGTCGAGCTGATCACCCCCGGAATCACGATCATGTGCTCGGGCATGCGGAAATCGCGAAACACGGCCCACTCGTGCGCGTGGCGCGGGTTCGCACCTTCGATCAGCAGTGCCCCGACCTTGGCGCGCACGACGACCGGCAGCAGCCGCTCCAGCGGAACGTCGTGATGATGCGGCCCTTCGTAGTTGCCCCAGCACACGTGCATGCGCACGCTGTCGGCGGGTACGTTGCGCAGCGCGTGATTCAGCACTTCGATGTGCTTGGCGGCGCGATTCAGGAACTCCTCGACGCTACGGTCGCGGTACATCGTGTGGCGGCCCATCGCCAGGTCCGGCGCGTCGATCTGCACCAGCAGCCCCGAGCCGACGATGAGCTCGTACTCGGCGCGCATCGCCTCCGCAACGGCTTCCAGGTATTCGTCCTGCGATTTGTAGAAGTCGTTCGGCTGGAACAGTGCGATGACGCCCGGGGACGCCGCATTGAGGAACGCTTCCGTCGGCGTGCTCGCGGCCGTCGCTGCCTTCATGTTCTGCACGTCCGTCTGCGCCGGCTGCAGGCTGTGCACGCGAATCTCGCCGACGCAGCGCGGCCGCTGGTATTTCGCGGTCGCGCCGGTTTCCGCCAGCCGTTTCAGGATGCGCGGAAACTCGACCAGGTCCTGGCCCGGCTCGCGCGGCGTGTCGCCCGCAAAGCCGGTGATGCGATCCTTGATGTACGTGGCGTAGGTGATCTTGCTCATCTCGCCGTCGCTCACCACGTCGACGCCCGCTTCCACCTGCCGGCGGACGACCTCACGCACGGCTTCGCTGATCGTGGCGCTGCCGGCGGCCGCAGCCGCCGTCTCGCCGCGATCGCGCGCGAACAGAACATCCGTCACTGCCTGCGACCGCGGCAGGCTGCCGACGTGCGTGACGAGAATGCGATCGCTACTGGCTTTCAAGGTCTCGTTCCCGTCAGCGGTACATGTTGTTCGAGGTGTGGTCGCCGGCGAGCCAGCGCTTGAGCTCCGCGTGAGCGTCGGCGCGGCGGGTCGCGTTGATCTTCTCGACGTCCGCGTGGTCGACCGTGAACTCGACGATCATCCCGTCGGGATCGACCGCGTACAGCGAGCGACAGTAGCCGTGATCGAGCACGAACGTCTTCGGCTCCGTGTAGCCGGCCGCGTGCAGCCGCTGCTCGATGGCCTTCTGCACATCCGCATCGACTTTCAGCGCGATGTGATGGAACGGCGTCTCCGGCATCTTCGGCCCGAACAGGTCCTGGTCCGACTTGTTGGCGAACTGGAAGAACGCGAGCGCGCCGCCGTCGCCGAGCCCGAAGAACAGGTGGCAATAGGTACGCTCCGCGCCGAACAGCATGTCGGACTCGCACCAGGTGGCCATCAGCGGCAGGCCGATGATGTCCTCGTAGAACTTGCGGGTCTGCTCCAGATTCTTCGACACGTACGCGGTGTGATGCAGGCGCGACGGCAGTTTACGGGCGGTAGCCATGACTCTTGCTCCTAATCCTCATCAGAATCGATAGGCGAGGTCGACGCCCCAGCGTCGCGGCAGCGCCTTGAAAACGAAGTTGTTGGTGTAGCCCGGGTTCGGGAAGAACTGCGGACCCGGGGACCACTCGGCATTGTAGTCCTCGTCGGTCAGGTTCTTCGCCCAGGCAGTGACCGACCACGACTTGCTGTCGAGCCCGACGCGCAGGTTCAGCACGTTGATCGTGTCGCGCTCGGTGAAGTTGTCGGGATAGAACCAGGTCGGCCCGGTCACGTCGAGATCCGTGCGCACGAACGCGGTGGCGCCGCCGAACGCCGCGAGGTCGTGGCGATACGCGAGGCCCAGGTTGACGCTGTACTCGGAGACCAGCGGCGCCTGGTTGCCAACGTCGTTGGGATCGCGATCGGACTGCTTGATGTCGCTGTCCGTATAGCCAAGGCCCAGGTAGGCGTCGAAGCTGTCGGTCAGCGCCGCCTTGATCTCGGCCTCCAGCCCCATATAGTCGACGTCGCCGAGGTTGCCGAGGTTCTGCGTGCTGGTGTTCGGGTCGAACACGAAGAAGTACGAGCCGTTCGCCTTCGTGTAGTACACGCTCAGGTTCGTGGCGACCCGCCGGTCCATGAATTCGCCCTTGAAGCCCGCTTCGTAGGTATCCGCGGTCTCCTTGTCGAACAGGTCGTCGATGCCGGCAATGTTCGCTGCGCCGACGCCGGTCTGATTGAAACCGCCGCTGCGGAAGCCGCGGCTGTAGCCGACGTACCAGGTACGATCGTCGGCCGGCTTGTAACGCAGCGTGACCTTCGGCTGCAGCTCATCCCACGTGTGCTTGCGCACTTGTCCGGGAAACGCCGTCGGCGTCGGCAGGAATTCGGCGGGCGTCTCGGTCGTGTTCTCGCGCTCGTCGTTGTCGTAGCGCAGCGCGACCGAGCCTTCGAGCTTGTCGGTGAGGTCATAGCTGAAGTCGCCGAACACGGCCCATGCGAAGTTGTCCTGTGAATCCGCGAGGAACGTGAACTGCCGGCACGCCGGCGGGAAGCAGTTGGTGGCCAGGTCGAACTTCGTCAGCGGCGTGTGCCGCACTTCCGGGACGATGCCGTCGCCGATATCGATCACGTTGCCGGTCGAGATGAACCGATCGGTGGAGATCGCGTAGGCGCCGAAGATCCAGCGTGCGCGCCGGTCGGCGGGCGAAGTGAAGCGCAGCTCCTGGCTCACCGCGTCGACGTCCAGGAACTGATGCTGCGCCTGGTCGGCCTGGAAGAACTGGAACAGCACCGATTCCGGGATCGGCAGGAAGTTGAACTGATCGCCGGTGAGGATCTCCTCGAGCTTGTCGTACGCGGTCACCGACGTGATCGTGCCGAAGGACGAGGTCCAGTCGAGCTTCAGGGACGCGCCGTACATGTCGCGATCGTTGACGCCCGGATTGTTGACGCGCACCGGCAGATGCGTGTCGTTCACGCTCTCGGTGATGTTGAAGTAGAGGGCCTGGGTCGAAACGTCCGAGACGTACGCGCGCAGATCGGCGCGGAACCCGTCACTCGGCTCCCACACGAGCAAGCCGCGCGCCGACAGGTCTTCGTACGGATCCGCTTCTTCGTGCAGGAACGGATTGTCGATGTAGCCGTCGGTGTCCATATACGACGCCGACAGCCGGAACTTCAGCGTGTCCGATACCGGTCCGCTGAGGGTCGCGCCGACGCGATAGCCCGGCCCGGAGTCGTAGCCCGCGGAGACCTTGCCCTCGAACTGGTCGGTCGGTTGCTTGCTCGTGATCAGGATGGCGCCGCCGATGGCGTTGCGGCCGTAGAGCGCGCCCTGCGGACCTTTCAGCACCTGGATGCTCTCGATGTCGACGAGCTCCTGGTTGAACTGCGAGGGATTCGCCATCGCGACGCCGTCGATGACCACCGCGACCGAAGGCTCGCTGTTGCGTGCCTGCGAGATGCCGCGCACGGTAATGAACGAGGTGCCCTGGTTCTGAGTCTGCACCATCGTCATGTTGGGCGTGAGGTCGATGAAGTCCTGCGGCTTCTCGATACCCGCGGCCTCGATTTCGGCGGCCGTGAACACGTTCACGGCGACCGGCACGTTGAGCGAAGTCTCGTCGCGCTTACGGGCCGTGACGATGACTTCCTCCAGGCTGACTGTCGCAGATTGCGTCTGTGCGCGCAGCTCCGGCGCCGTCACGCAGAGCGCCACCACGCACCCGAGCATGAGTGAGCATGCTTTCGTATTCATAGAATTCCCCCCTTACGCCAGTTC
Organism: Steroidobacteraceae bacterium; assembly: GCA_035275585.1. GTDB lineage: Bacteria > Pseudomonadota > Gammaproteobacteria > Steroidobacterales > Steroidobacteraceae > Steroidobacter. Next base: position 32,666 of record DATEML010000200.1, read on the forward strand.
TTCACGCACGATGCGCGCCCCTTCGACCATGGCGCGCAACTTCGCATCCGCTATGTCCCGCGGCAGGTACTTCATGCCGCAGTCCGGTGCGACGATCACGTTGCGCGGATCGACGTGCGGCAGTGCGCGACGGATGCGCGCTGCGACCTGCTGCGGCGTTTCGGCATTCATGTCGGACAGATCGAGCACGCCGAGCAGGATCTTCTTGCTGCCCAGCTTGCCGAGCACGGAACAATCGAGATTCGACTGCGCGGTCTCGATCGAGATCTGCGCGCAGCTGCAGTCGGCCAGCTCGGGCAGAAACGAATATCCCGAGGGCCGCTGGTGAATGATCGCCGCGTAGCCGAAGCAGATGTGCACGGCGACCGTGCCGGTCACACCTTCGAGCGCGCGGTTCAGCACCTTGACGCCATAAGCGCGCGCATCGTCCGGCCGGGCCTGCATGTACGGCTCGTCGAGCTGCACGATGTCGGCGCCATGCGCGAACAGATCGCGAATCTCTTCGTTCACGGCGGCCGCGTAGTCGAGCGCTGCTTTTTCCCGGCTGCCGTCGTAGTAGTCGATCTGCGCCTGCTGCGCCATCGTGAACGGACCGGGCACGGTAACCTTCACTTGTCGCTGCGTGTGCCGCTTGAGAAACAGCAGATCCTCGACCTGCACCGCGTGCTTGCGACGGATTCGGCCGACGACGCGCGGCACGGGATTCGGATGTCCGCTGCGATCGAGCGCCGTGCCCGGGTTATCGATGTCGACGCCTTCGAGCGCGGTCGCGAAACGGTTCGAGTAGCTTTCGCGACGGATCTCGCCGTCGGTGACGATGTCGAGGCCGGCTTGCTCCTGCGCTTTGATCGCGAGCACCGTCGCATCGTCCTGGGCTTGCGCGAGCCATTGCTCCGGAATGCGCCACAGCTCGCGCGCACGCACGCGCGGCGGGAAACGGCCCGCGAGCTTCTCGCGATCGATCAACCAGTCAGGTTGCGGATAACTGCCGACGAGTGTGGTGGGGAACAGCATGAAATGTGCGCTCAGTTATGACCAGCTCGTGCCGGCGGCAAGCGCGCGGCGGATGTCGGCGCCGTGCTCGTCGAGCAACGGGGCGGTCGTTACGCAAGTGGCTCGCGCGCCGTCGAATTGCACAGCCGGTCGGACTGCCTGCTTGCCGCCATGCGCGCGCTCGACCGGCACTACGAGGCCGAGATGTCGCACCTGCGGATCGTGCACGACCTCGTCGATGCGATGGATCGGCGCGAACGGCACGTCGTTGGCGCCGAGCCGCTCGACCCAATGCTGCAATGGATGACGCGAGAACTGCGCATCGAGCGCAGCCCCGAGGGCCTCATAGTTATCGATGCGTCCCTGGCGCGTGCGGTAGCGCTCGTCGCTGCCGATGTGCGGCGCCGCCAGCGCGCCGACCAGACCTTCCCAGAACTTCTCCAGCGACGAAAGATGGATCGCGATCAAGCCGCCGTCGGCAGTGCGCAGGATGTACGCCTGCGCCAGGCGCGGCCGATCGCTCGACGTCGGCGCTCGATCGAGTGCGAAGAACGCCGCGAACGGCTCGACGGCGAAGTGCGCCATCGCTTCGAGCATCGACACCTCGACGAGCCGGCCGCGGCCGGTGCGGCTGCGCTCGAACAATGCACCGAGCACGCCGTACGCTGCATAGATGCCGGTGATCGCATCCGCAAGCGCCGGGCCGAGAAAGCGCGGCCGCTCCGGATCGACGACGACGCTGAGAAAGCCGCTCAATGCCTGCGCGACCGAGTCGTAGCTCGGCCGGTCCGCGTACGGACCGCTCGCGCCGAAGCCGCTGATCGAGCAGTAGATGAGGCCGGGATTGAGATCCTGCAGCCGCAGCTGGCCGGCGCCGAGGCGCTCGGCCGTGCCCGGCCGGAAGTTCTGAATGTAGACGTCGGCGCCCGCGATCAGCTCGTCGAAGACGCCGCGATCGGCCGAGCCGTTGAGATCCAGCACGATGCTGCGCTTGTTGCGGTTGTAGGCCTGGAAGTGCGGCGAGAACTGCCCGCCCTGATAGGAGCGATAGGGATCGCCCGCCGGGCTTTCGACTTTCACGACGTCGGCGCCCAGGTCGGCGAGCATCATTCCCGCGCACGGGCCGGTGATGAAGGTGCCCTGCTCGACGACGCGGATGCCTGACAACACGGATTTCATGGCAGCTATTGATCTCGCCTGACGAAGCCGGCCGGCGCGGGCCCGTCGTAGTCGATCGCCGCGGCGCCCGCATGCGAGAGCACGAAGCCTATCGGCCGGCTCTGCTCTTCGAGCAAGTGCGCGATCAAGCTGGCCGTGCGCGCCAGGATCGGCACGCCCCTGAGGGCATCCAGCGGGAATCCTGCGTCGAGCAGCACGGCGGGAATCGCGACCGAAACGTTCATTGCAAGCGCTTTGCCGGTCACGCCGGGCAGCACTCGCTCGACTGCATGCGCCGCCTCCACATATCGGCCGCGACAACCGACAGACGCGGCGACTTCGAACAAACGCACGACGCGCGGATCGGCAGTCTTGTGCAGCGGATGACCGTAGCCGGGAATCGAACGCTGCGCAGCGCGATACTCGCCGACGACTTCCTTCGCCGCCGCGTCCACTGCCGCCGACGCTGCGCGTGTCACGACCTCATGCAGCAGATGCCCGGCGTTCTGCGACGCGCCGAGGATCACCGAGCCGCAGCCGAGAATTCCCGCGGCGACCGCGCCCTGCAGCGCTTCGGGCGCAGCGGCGAGCGTCATGCGGCTCGCCTGCACGCTCGGCACGAGGCCGTGCTCCGCGATCGCGACCAATGTCGCGTCGAGCATGCGTCGCTGCATGTCGTTCGGCAGCTGGCCGGTGACCAGCAGCCAGATGTGATCGGTGAACGTGACGTGACCGATGAGCTCGCCGCACAAGTCGCGGCCGCGCACCAGGATCGTGTCTTCGTTCGAGGACGAGATCGCCGAGCTGCGGTGGGCCTGGGAGCCGATCTTCATGGTTCGATATTTTTTCGCATAGCGAAATCTACTTCGCCATGCGAACATGGTCGGCGCAGGCGGTCTGAGCTGTCAAGAGAAGCCGTCGGGCTGAAGCCCGCCTACCCATTTTTCGGATAGCGAAATACAGTGGCGCGCATGAAACGCCGGATCGCTGCCCCGCGACGCGAAGCCATGGGCGGGCTCGCGAAGGGACTCGACGTCATTCGCGCCTTCCGGCGCGAGTCGCCCTCGCTGACGTTGAGCGAGATCGCAGTGCGCGCGCGCTTGCCCGCCGCGACGGCGCGCCGCTGCCTGCTGACGCTCGCCGAGCTCGGCTACGTCATGCAATCAGGACGCAATTTCCTGCTGCGCCCGAAAGTGCTCGAGCTCGGCGCCGCTTATCTCGAGTCGATGGACATCGAGACGCTGACCAAGACCTACCTCGAGGATCTCGCGCGGCAGACCGGCGACTCGGCCGCACTCACCGTGCTCGACGGCACGGAGATCGTCTACGTGGCGCGCACGTCGGTGCGCACGCTGATGCGGCTCGAAGCCCACATCGGCAGCCGCTTTCCCGCGTACCCGACTTCGATGGGCCGCGTGCTGCTCGCCGGACTCAGCGCGGAGCGTCTGCACAACTACTTCGCGACCGAGGAGTTCGTCGCGCTGACCAGCCACACGGTGACCGATCCGGCAAAGCTGCTGAAGCTGGTCGAGGAATGCCGGCGCGTCGGCTACTCGGCCGTGGAAGACGAGCTCGCGTATGGCGTCGTCGCAGTCGCCGTGCCCGTTTACGATCAGGCGCAGCGCGTGGTCGCGGCGCTGAACACGTCGAGCCACTCGAAGAAGATCTCCAAAGCAAAGCTCGTGCGCGAGCGGCTCGGACTGCTGCAGGAGCTCAGCGCGCAGATCTCGCGTGAGCTGCTGCGCGTGCCCGGCCTGTCGCTCAGCGCACAGACCTGATCGCCGCCGCCCACCTCAGTAGTTCGATCCCGCTCGTACACTCGGAACCGCGGCACCCTACTCTGCGTCAAGGCTATTCCAGGAGCGCAGAGGTGTCCGGATGAAGGCTGCGACCGTCGCGGTCGGCTCGATGATCGGCGTCATGTTCATGGGTAGCACGATCGTCACCCCGCTGTACGCGTTGTATGCGCGGCAGTTCGACTTCTCCGCCGTCGTTCTGACGTTGATCTACGCTGCGTACGTCATCGGCAACCTCGCGTCGCTGTTCTTTTTCGGCGGCGTGTCGGATCGTGCCGGACGCCGCCGCATCGTATTGCGCGCGCTGATCCTGGCGGCGGTGAGCACGAGTATCTTTTTCTTCGCAACGAGCACGCCGTGGCTGTTCGTCGCCCGCGCGTTGAGCGGCTTCTCGATCGGCCTCGCAGCCGGTGCCGGCACTGCGTGGATCGCGGAGCTGGACAGCGGCGCAGACAAGGCTCGGGCAGCGCTCGTTGCCGTGGTCGGCAACTTCGCCGGCATCGCGCTGGGGCCGCTCATCTCGGGTTTGCTGGCCGAATACACGCCGTGGCCGCTGCATCTGCCGTTTCTGATCTACATCGCAATCGTCGCGGTCACGGCCGTGTTCATCGCGCGGTCGCCGGAAACGGTGAGCGGCAGC
>DATEML010000201.1:0-5299 GCA_035275585.1 Steroidobacteraceae bacterium
GTTCGAGGTGCCCGCGAATGCGCGTGCGTGCTTCGTCTTCGCTCACGGTGCAGGCGCGGGCATGCACCACGCATCGATGACCTCGGTCGCCGACGATCTATCCCGACAGGGCGTTGCGACGTTGCGTTATCAGTTCCCCTATATGGAGAGCGGCTCTCGCCGGCCCGATCCGCCGGCGCTCTGTCACGCGACAGTGCGCGCTGCTGTCGCCGCGGCTGCGCGCCTGGCGCCGGGTCTGCCGCTCGTCGCAGGCGGTCGATCGTTCGGCGGCCGCATGACTTCGCAGGCACAGGCGCTCGCGCCGTTGCCGGGTGTCACCGGACTGGCCTTCCTCGCATTCCCACTGCATCCGGCCGGCCGGCCCTCTCAGGAGCGAGCCGACCACCTGTCGGACGTGAACATTCCGATGTTGTTTCTGCAGGGCACGCGTGACGAGCTCGCGACGCTGGAGCTGCTGCAGCCGGTGGTGCAGCGGCTCGGTGCGCGCGCTACATTGAAACTGCTGCAGGACGCCGATCATTCATTCCACGTGCGTGCCTCGTCGGGCCGGCGCGATCCGGACGTCAGACAGGAGCTCGTGCTGGCGATGGTGGACTGGATCGCGGGATTGACGTGGCCGACACAAAAAAACTGAAGATTGCGGCGGCGATCTCGCTGTCGTTTACCGGCATCGTCGTGCTGATCATGGCGCTGCTGGTCAAGGGCGTGATCACGTTCCAGCTGGCGATGCTGATGCTGGTCGCGCTGCTCGGGCTGTACTTCGGCTTCGGCGTGCTCATCGCGCTGTATCGCTTCACCGGCCGGCTCAAATAGCCCTCCCTGTAGGGGAACTTAAGCGCTCCCGCGCACGTTTGCGCGGGAAGTGTCTGTAGTTCGCGGGAGGAGCTCATGAATATCAAGGTACTGTGGGCCGCGCTGGCGGCGACGGCGGCGCTAGGCATGGCGGCGTGCGAGAAGCAGGGTCCGGTCGAGCGCGCCGGCGAAGAGGTCGACGAAGCGGTCGACACGATCAAGAACGGCGGCGAGGAGTCCACGGCGAACAAGGTGGACGACGCAGTCGACGAGGCGCGCGAGGCGGCCGAGGACGCCAAGCCGAAGTAACCGGCGGCGCCTCACCGGCGCAACCCCCGTAATGATCCCGACTGCGCAGCGGTGGTCGTAGTGTTTCACTCCCCCGCCAACCCCTTCCGAGGGACCGTGCGGATGACCGCGTCGAATGGCGTGGGTGTGCAGCCGGGTGCGCGCATCATGGTCGTGGAGGACGAGCGCATCCTCGCGCTCGACCTCGCCGAGACGCTCGATGAGCTCGGCTACACGGTCGTGGGCGTGGCTTCCCGCGGCGAGGAGGCGATCGAGCTGGCCGGGCGGCTCGATCCGCAGCTGATCCTGATGGACGTGCGGCTCGCCGGCGAGATCGACGGGATCACGGCGGCCGAGACGATCCGCCGCGAGCACGACGTGCCGGTCGTGTTTCTCACCGCGCACGCCGATGACGATACGTTGCATCGCGCGACTTCGTCGGACGCTTCCGCGTACCTCGTCAAGCCGTTCAAGCCGCCGGATCTGCGCTGCGTCATCGAGATCGCGCTTCACAAGCACGCAGCGGACGTGCGCCTGCGGGAGAACGAGCGCTGGCTGGAGCAAACGCTGCAGCAGCGGACAGCTGCGCTCGAAGCCGCGAACCGGGAGCTCGAAGCGTTCAACTATTCGGTCGCTCACGACTTGCGGGCGCCATTGCGCGGCATCGATAGCTTCAGCCAGTTGCTGATCGAACGGTACTCGCAGCGGCTGGATAGCGAAGGTGTCGGGTACCTCAACCGCGTGCGCGCTGCAGCGTCGCGGATGTCGCAGCTCATCGACGCGCTGTTGTCTCTCGCGCAGATCGGCCGCGGCCAGCTGCAGCCGCTCGACCTGGATTTCTCGCAGCTGGTGCAATCGGTCGCGAGCGAAGTTGCTGCAGCGAATCCGGACCGCAGCGTACCCGTGGTCGTTGCGCCCGGTATGCGCGCCTACGCGGACCCGCGGCTGTTGCGGATCGTCGTTGCCAACCTGCTGGAGAACGCATGGAAGTTCACGGCGCGCCGTCAGCGGCCGGCCGTCGAAGTCGGTCCCTGCCAGAACACGTCGCTGCCGACCTATTATGTGCGCGATAACGGCGCCGGCTTCGATCCCGCGTACGCGTCCAAACTATTCGGCGCGTTCCAGCGTTTGCATGCCGAGAGGGAATTTCCCGGCACCGGTATCGGCCTGGCAATCGTCCAGCGCGTGATCACGCGCCACGGCGGCACGATCTGGGCGCAATCCCAGCCGGGCGAGGGCGCGACGTTTTTTTTCAGCCTGCCGCGACAGCGGTAGGCGCTAGAGAGAGGGTCAGGTCACATGGATCTGGGTTTCGAGACTCTGGGCAATGCCACAGTCCTCGCTTATGACGGCGGTGTTCCGGTGCTGGCGACCGACCCGTGGATCCGCGGGCCGCAGTACTTCGGCTCGTGGACGTTGCCTTATGCGTTCACGCCGGAGCAGAGCGAAAACCTGGCGAAAGTCTCTTACGTCTGGCTGTCGCACGGCCATCCCGATCATCTGAATCTCGAATCGCTCGAGACTTACCGCGACAAGATCCTGCTGGTGCCGGCCCATCGCGGCGATCGCATCGCGAAGGATCTTCGCGGCCTCGGATTCAAGGTGCAGGATCTGCCGAGCGGGCAGTGGCTGCAACTCTCGCCGCGGGTGCGCATCTTTTCCTGCGCCGACTGGAATCAGGACGCAGCGGTGCTCATCGCTTTCGGCACGCGCTGTGCAGTGCTGAACTTGAATGACGGCGGCGCGCTCGGCACCCGCGCGCAGCTGCTGCGCGAGCTGCTGTCATTTCGTACGCGCTTCGTGCTGCGGCTGATCAACTACGGTGATGCCGACATGATGAATTACTTCACCGAAAGCGGTGAGCGCATCAGGCCGATCGCCGGATATCCCAAGCCGCTCGGCTACGAGTACAGCGAGTTGCTGAAACGCTGGCACGCGACTCATACCGCGCCATTCTCCTGCAACCACGTCTATGCGCGCACCGACTCGCAGTGGGCCTCGGAGTACGAGACGCCGCAGGATGCGCACGTCCGCGGGTTCGCTGCCAAGCGCGGACAGTTCATTCCCGGCTACTTCTCCTACGACGTCGAGCAGGATCGGATCGAGCAGACGCCCATGATCAGTGTGCCGCGCACCTGGCGGACGCCCGAGGAATTCGGCGATCACTGGGACGATCCGCTCGAGCCCGCCGAGCGCGCCGACGTGGCCGCCTACATCGGCAAGTTCGAGTCGCTGCGCGACAAGTTCCAGTTCATCAACTTCCGCGTCGGCGGCCGCGACAACGTGATCGACCTGGCGGGGCCGAAAGGCGTCGGAATCACCTTCGAGGCGCCGCGCGGCTCACTCATGTTTGCCGTGCGCAACGAGATCTTCGACGACCTGCTCATCGGCAACTTCATGAAGACGACCATGCACGGCGGGTTGCGCTCGCTCTATCCGGAGTTCACGCCGTACGTGGCGAAGTACGGCGACAACGGCCGGGCGTTCAGTCGCGAGGAATTGCGCGAATACTTCACGGCCTACCGCCAGGAAGCGGGATTCCACGGCTGGGTCGACCGCATGCGGGTGCAGGGGACGCGCAAGGTGCGCAACGTCTTGTCCGCCAATCGCAACGTTTACCTGTTTGCACGCCGAGTCTATGGCTATCTCAAATCCTGAAGCACCGCGGCTGGCGCCGGTCGAATCTGTCGCAAAACGCGCGAAGCGCAAGGTTCGCGAATCGCGAGCGCTGCGCCTGATGCAGGACGCCTCGGCCTCCTGGCTGGCGCAGCGTCCACTCGCACGGGTTCCGGGCTGGCTCGGCTTGATGCACGACATCAAGGTGCCGCGCGGCGTGGCCAGGCTCCCCGCGCCTACGACGAGCTGTGCCGCCAATATCAACATCCTGCTGGCGCTGCTGCCCGAAGCCATCAAGCTCGAAGGAGCGCTGGCGGAGTGCGGCGTCTACCGCGGAGCTACGCTCCTGCCGACGGGTTGGTATCTGAAGCAAAGCGGCTCTGGGAAGGTGGTGTACGGCTTCGATTCGTTTCAGGGTTTCGACGCCAGCGTCGACTCGGAGATCGCGCTCGGCGGCCGCTCCAGCGTCACCAAGCGCCGCGGCGGGTTCAGCGACACCTCGCTCGAATACGTCACAGCGAAGGTCCGCCGCTTCGGCTTGCAGCAGCAAGTGCGCCTGGTGCAGGGCTATCTGGAGCGGACGCTGCGGCAGTACGCGGACCAACGGTTCTGCTTCGTGCATCTCGACGTCGACATCTACGAGTCGTACAAGCTGGCGCTCGAGTTCTTTTATCCGCGGACGACGCCGGGTGCGGTGATCCTGCTCGACGAGTATGACGACCCGACCTGGCCCGGCTGCAACAAGGCCGTCGACGAGTTTCTTTCCGATAAACCCGAGCGGCTGGTGCGGATCGAGCGCGATAATCACGTCAAGTATCTCTTCCGCAAGCAGTAACGCTGCGAGGCGGGCTCAAGGTGCATTGCGCGCAACGTGTCTTCGTGGGCGGGTTGCTGCTCACGCTCGCCGGCTGCCACTCCGATGTGCGTCCCGATCCGCAGAAGCTTGCAGCCTGGACGACTGCGCTGCGCGCGCAGCAACCGGCAGACGCGTTTGGCGCTGTCTATAAGCACGGCGATGACAGGCTCGTGTTCGTCGGGGCTGCTCACACCGAGGATATTGCAAGCCTGACCTTCACGATGGTCCACGACGCGTACGCGTCATTCGATATCGAGGCAGTCATCGTCGAGGGCGCCGAGCGATCGCGCGGTCCGAACGAAGACAAATTGCTGCGATGGGTTGCGAGCCAGCCCGAGCACGAAGGTCACCAGCCGGGCGGCGAGCTCGTTGCCGCGGTGCGCGGTGCGTTGGCCGAAGGCGCGGTTGTCTGGGGCGGTGAGCCCGATGACGCGCAGATTCGCGACACTTTGACTTCCGAGGGCGTGGCAGCGGCGGATCTCCTTGGCTTCTACACGCTGCGCTCAGTACCGCAGTGGTTGCGCGAGCAGCGGATTGCGACTGCAGACGATCCGCGCGGGCACGCACTAATCGACGCAGAGCTTGCGCACAACCGCGAGCGGCTGAGATTACCGCCGACGATTCTGCCGGACACCGCAGCCTGGATGGAGTGGTACGAGCGTACCAACGGCAAGCCGTTCGGCAGCGGGTTCGAGCTGGAAGAGGCCGGTCCGCTTGCCGACGGACGTTTTGCGTCGAACCGGGTTG
>DATEML010000202.1:0-37688 GCA_035275585.1 Steroidobacteraceae bacterium
CCCTCACACGTTGAAGCGGAAGTGCATGACGTCGCCTTCGTGGACGAGGTACTCCTTGCCTTCCAGGCGCAGCTTGCCGGCTTCCTTCGCGCCCTGCTCGCCCTTGTTCGCGACATAATCGTCGTAAGCGATGACCTCGGCGCGGATGAAGCCTTTCTCGAAATCCGTGTGGATCACGCCGGCCGCTTGCGGCGCGGTTGCGCCGATCCGCACCGTCCAGGCGCGCACTTCCTTCGGCCCCGCGGTGAAGTACGTCTGCAGGCCGAGCAGCGTGTAGCCGGCGCGGATCACGCGGTTCAGCCCGGGCTCTTCGAGACCGAGCTCCTGCAGGAAATCCGCGCGATCGGCTTCGTCGAGCTGCGCGATCTCCGCTTCGATCGCCGCGCACACCGCGACGACTTCGGAATTCTCCTCGACCGCACGCTGCCGCACGACGTCGAGATGCGGATTGTTCTTGAACCCGCCCTCGGCGACGTTGGCGACGTACATCAGCGGCTTGAGCGTGATCAGGTGCAGCTCCTGCAACAGCCGCCGCTCCTCGGCATCGCGCACCAGCGAGCGCGCAGGCTTGCCGGCGTCGAGGTGATCGCGCAGCTTCTTCAGCAGGTCACGCTGGCGGATCGCATCCTTGTCGCCGGCCTTCGACGCTTTCTCCGCACGCTGCAGGCCGCGCTCGACCGTCTCGAGATCGGCAAGCGCCAGCTCCGTATTGATGACCTCGATGTCGTCGAGCGGCTTGATGCGGCCCGCGACGTGCACGATGTCGTCGTCCTCGAAGCAGCGCACGACGTGCGCGATCGCATCGGTCTCGCGGATGTGCGACAGGAACTGGTTGCCGAGACCTTCGCCCTTGGAAGCGCCCGCGACCAGGCCGGCGATGTCCACGAACTCGACGGTGGCCGGCAGGATGCGCGCCGGCTGGACGATGCCCGCGAGCACCTCCAGACGCGTGTCGGGCACCGGCACGACGCCGACGTTCGGGTCGATCGTGCAGAACGGATAGTTCTCCGCCGCGATCTGCGCGCGCGTGAGCGCGTTGAAGAGCGTCGACTTGCCGACGTTCGGCAGACCCACGATGCCGCACTTGATGCCCACTGGTTACTTCCCGTGCAATCCATTCATCGCGAGCTCGGAGCCGTGCTCGAGGAACACCGACAGCGCTTCGAGTCCTTCGCCGACCGCCGCGAGGATGCGCTCTTCGTCCTCTCTGGGCGCGCGCTTCAGCACGTAGTCGATGACCTCGGCCTTGTCGCCCGGGTGCCCGATGCCGAGCCGCAGGCGCCAGAAATCCGCGCCGAGATGCGTGATCGTGTCGCGCAGCCCGTTGTGGCCGCCGGCGCCGCCGCCGAACTTGAAGCGCACCTCGCCGACCGGCAGGTCGAGCTCGTCGTGCACGACCAGCACTTCGCTCGCCGACACCTTGAGATAGTCGAACAGCGCGCGGATCGCCAGGCCGCTGCGATTCATGTACGTCATCGGCTTTAGCAACGTCACCTCGTCGCCCGCGAGCTGCGTGCGGCAGATCTCACCCTGGAATTTGTTGTGGCTGCGGAAACGCGCGCCAGCTTTCGCCGCGAGCGCGTCCACGAACCAGAACCCGGCGTTGTGACGCGTGAGCAGGTGCTCGGGTCCCGGATTACCGAGACCGACGATGATCTTGAGAGGCGTGCCCATAAGAAAAGTGACGGAGTGACGAAGTGACGAGGGTGACGAAGAGAGGGGAGTCCCGTCACTTCGTCACTTACGTCACTCTCGTCACTGACATGCCGCGGCTATGCCGCGGTATGTCACTTCTTGCCGCCTTCCTTCTTCGGAGCGGCAGCGGCCTTCGGTGCGCCAGCAGCAGCTGCGCCAGGCTTGCCTTCTTCCTTCTTGGCATCGCCAGCTGCGGCAGGCGCTCCAGCAGCAGCCGGAGCAGCAGCACCCGCGGCCGGCGTTGCACCCGCAGCCGCAGCAGCAACTGCTTCGGCAGTCGGCGCTTCCACTTCCTCGGCGCGCGGATGATGGACCGACACGACCGGCTCGTCGCGCCCGTGGACGAGATCCACCAGTTGCACGCCCGCGGGCAGCGGAATGTCCGACAGACGCTTGATGTCGTTGATCTCCATCGACGACAGATCGATCTCGAGGAATTCCGGCAGGTCCTTCGGCAGGCACATGACCTGCACGAGGTTGAGCAGATGCGACACCACGCCGCCCTGCGTCTTGACGCCGGGCGCGGCCGCGCCGCCCCTGAAATGCAGCGGAATCATCAGGCGCACCTGCTCGTTCTCCAGCACGCGCTGCAGATCCATGTGCAGGATCTGGTTCTTCGCCGGATGGCGCTGCACGTCCTTGACGATCGCCGGCTGCATTTCGTCCTTGATCTTGAGCGAGAGGATCGTCGAGAAAAAGCGCTCGTTCACCAGCAACGTCAGCAGGTTCTGGTGGTCGAGAACGATCTGGCGCGGCTCGTTGTGCCCGCCGTAGAGGATCGCCGGTACTTTCCCGGATCGGCGCAGGCGGCGGCTCGCACCCTTCCCCTGCACGCCGTCACGCGGATCGGCGACCAGTTCAAAAGAGGTCTTCATGTGTGTTCACTCCGTCAGTTCAACAAACCGGGCCGACGCGACCGCGACCAGTTCGCGTCGTCCCACCTATCAATCGATGTAGAGCGAGCTCACGCTCTCCTCGTCCCGGATGCGGCGCATCGTCTCCGCCAGCAGACCGGCGACGGTCAGCTGCCGGATCTTCGCGCAACGCTTCGCTTCCTCGCGCAGCGGGATCGTGTCCGTCACGACCAGCTCGTCCAGGTCCGACTTCGCGATGCGCTCGATCGCCGGCCCCGAGAACACCGGATGCGTGATGTACGCGAGCACCTTCTTCGCGCCCGCGCCCTTCAGCGCCGTCGCCGCGTGACACAGCGTGCCGGCAGTATCGACCAGGTCGTCGATCAGCACGCAGCTCTTGCCTTCGACTTCGCCGATGATGTTCATCACCTCGGACTCGTTGGCGCGCGGCCGCCGCTTGTCGATGATCGCCAGCTCGGCGTCGTCGAGGCGCTTCGCCAGCGCCCGTGCGCGCAGCACGCCGCCGACGTCCGGCGACACGACCATCAGGTCGGGATACTTCTGCTTCCACACGTCGCCGAGCAGCACCGGCGAGGCATACACGTTGTCCACCGGGATATCGAAGAATCCCTGGATCTGGTCCGCGTGCAGATCGACCGTCAACAGGCGATCGATGCCGCACCCCGCAATCATGTTCGCGACCACCTTCGCCGTGATCGGCACGCGCGTCGCGCGCGGCCGGCGGTCCTGGCGCGCATAGCCGAAGTACGGGATCACCGCGGTGATCCGCGCCGACGACGCACGCCGGCAGGCGTCCGCCATCAGCATCAGCTCCATCAGGTGATCGTTCGCCGGCGGCGAGGTCGACTGCACCAGAAACACGTCGCGACCGCGCACGTTCTCCAGCAGCTCGACCGTCGTCTCGCCGTCGCTGAACCGGCCGACGCTCGAGCGGCCGAGCGGCACCATCAGGTGACGCGCGATGTCCTGCGCGAGCTGCGGGTTGGCATTGCCCGCGAACACAGCCATCGTAGAACGATCCATTCAGAGCCTCGTCTTGGACCTCGTCCTGGCTGGGGCGGAAGGATTCGAACCTCCGAATGGCGGGATCAAAACCCGCTGCCTTACCACTTGGCGACGCCCCACTATCGATCGGTGACCCGGGACAACAACGGCGAGCGATTCAGCCCGCGCACCACGTACCCGCTCCAGCGCGCTGGCAAGCGCGCCCGGACAGCCCGCGCAGCGTGCTCGTCGGGCAGGGCCACGAACACGCAGGCGCCGGTTCCGGTCAGCTTTGCCTCGCCAAATTCCTGAAGCCAATCAAGGGCTTCAGCGATCTCAGGATAGCGGCCGCGCACGCACGCCGTGCAGTCGTTACGCCCGCCCGCCGCGAGAAAGCCGCGTATTGTCGTGACGGGGGAATTACGTGTCAATTCAGCGGCCTGAAAGATCGCCGCCGTGCTCACCGCGGCCTGAGGTTTGACGACCAGATAGTGGCCTTCCGGAAAGTCGTACGCCGTCAGCTGCTCGCCGATGCCTTCGGCCCACGCCGCGGCGCCGCGCACGAAAAACGGCACGTCCGCGCCGAGCGTCAACCCGATGCGCGCCAACTCGTCGACAGACAAACGCAGCTGCCAGATCTCGTTCAGCGCGACGAGCACCGTCGCTGCGTCCGAGCTGCCGCCGCCCAGACCGGCCTGAATCGGAATGCGCTTCGTGAGCTCGATGCCGACGCCGCCACGAACCTCGCGACCTTGCGCGAGCGCGCGCGCGGCCTTCACGACGATGTCGGACTCGGCGGGAATCTCTGTGGGACCGGCACTGCGCTCGATCGTTCCCGCGGGCCGCTCGTGAAAGCGCAGCTCATCGCACAGGTCGATGAACTGCATCGCCGACTGCAACAGGTGATAGCCGTCGGCGCGACGGCCGACGATGTGCAGGCAGAGGTTGAGTTTCGCCGGCGCGGGCCACGCGGGCGCGTTCATTGGCCGAGCTGCCACCGGTCGACGACGATGCGCACGCGAGCTTCGCCGTTGCTCGCGGTCATTCTCACGGGCACGCGCGCGCCCGGCTCGGTCGAATAGCGCTGATAGTCGATGCGCCAGCCACCCTGCTCCAGCGTCACGACGCCATCCGAGTTCGGCTCGTGCCATTGGTGCTCGCCCGGCGCCGCAAGACCGAGGATCCAGTACCGCAGATTGCCGGCCGGAACGGTCGCGCCGAGTCGAGCTTCGAGCTCGTCCCACGCCGCCGCGGCCTCGAGCTTGCGGCCGTCAGCCGTTTCGAGCTTGAGCTCCGGGCTCGCCGGATCGCCGCGCAACTGCAGCAGCACGCTGCCGACGCCGACTGGACCGCGAATCTGTAGCTGCGTGCGGTCACCGGTTTGTTGCCAGTCGAAGGAACCGGAGCCGCCGTTCTCCGGGCCCGATACGCCGAGACGACCGCGCGCCTGCCAGTGATCGAGCTGGGCGAGATCGACGCTTGCGGGCGGTGCTTCCGGTTTTTTGGCGACGCTCGTGCAGCCGGCAGCGAGTAGAACCAGGACGAGCAGGTATTGCCGCTGCATGGCAGTGGCCGATCAATTGACCTTCTGCAGGCGCTGCTTCAGCTCGTTGTTGTCCGGATAGCGCTCGCTGGCCTTCGCCCAGACGTCGCGCGCGTCGTTCTTGCGATTCAGCGCCAGCAGCACTTCGCCCAGATGCAGATCGACCTCCGGATCGTTGATGCGCTGCTTGGCATGCTCGAGATACTTGAGCGCTTCATCGTTGCGGCCGAGGCGATGCAATGCCCAGCCCATGCTATCGAGCACCGCGCCGCTGTCCGGCGTCTGCGCCAGCGCGTCCTCGATCAGCTTCAGGCCTTCGCGATGCTGGCGCGTGCGGTCGACCAGGATGTAGCCGAGCGCGTTGGTGGCCGCCGGATCTCCGCTGCGTTCCGCGACGAGCTTGCGCAGGTCCTCGACCGAGTCGTTGACCTTGTCCGCGCTTTCGAGCTGGAACACCCGCGCGAAGCGCAGCTCGGACGAATCCGGATATTCCTTCAGCGCGCTGTCGAGCAGCGCCAGGGCGCCGTTGACGTCGCCATTGCCGGCGAGCAGGTTGGCGCGCGCGATGATTGCATCGATGCGGTACTGCGAGCGCGTGGCAGCGAAGTCTTCGAGGTGCTTCAGCCCGGCGTCGAGGCCCTGCTGCTTCGCCTTGATGCGCGCGGCGCGCGTCTGCGCGGCCATCGCGAATTCGCCGCCGTTGACGCGAGTGTAGATCTGCAACGCGTCGTCCCACGACTCGCGCGACTCGGCGATCGCGCCGAGATAGAACAGCGACTCGTAGACGAAGCGGCCGTCCTGCACCAGGTGACTGAAGCGCTGCGCGGCGGCGTCACGATTGCCGAGCTGAAAATCGATGTCGGCGAGTGCGCGCTCCGCGACCGCCCCGGCCGCTTCGGTGGAGGCCAGGGCGTCCAGCTCCTTGCGACCTTCCGCTTCCTTGCCGGCCTGCATCAGCATCAACGCATACTCGAGCCGGCTGGACTCCTGCGGATCCTGCTCCACGACCTTGCGCGCGGTTTCCAGCGCGGCATCGTGATCGCCCATCAGCATCTGCACGCGTGCGAGCAGCAGGCCGGACGGCGGCCAGTACTGCCCGAGCTCACGCGCCTTCTGTGCATGCTCGAGCGCGAGCGCGAAGTTGTCGGACTGCACGGCCGCCTGGGCGAGCGCGTAGTGCGCTTCGGTGAGACTCGGATATTTCTCGACCAGCTTCTGCAGGACCGCCGTCGCACCCGGAGCCGGCGCCTCATCCGAAATCTGCGGCAGCAGCTGCAGAAATCCAGCCTGCGGATTGATGAACGCCGTGTCCAGCAGCATGCCGAGGTGCTCGGCCGCCTTGTCGATCTCATATAAATGAAGCGCTGAGAACGCCGCGTAGCGATGCGCCTCCTCGCTCGTCTGATTCAGCTGCAGCCAGCGATTGGCTGCCTCGAGCACGAGCGTCCATTGCTGATGCTCGAAAGCTACGCGCGCGGCCTGCTGGCACAACTCCTCGTCGGTGCCTGCGTTCGCGGCGCGGACGTAGGCCATCGCCGCCTCGCGATACTGGCCGCGCTGCAGGGCGACTTCCGCGCCCAGCACGAGCGCATTCGGATCGCTCGGCAGCGTCTGCCCTGACGGGGTCGTCGCCTGCGTCCCGGGTTTGCCCGTGGTTGTGCACGCCGCCGTCAGCAACGTGACTACCAGCAGCGCCACCAGGCCTGCGGAGTGGGGATAGAGTCGCATCATCGTCGCAGGACTATAGCAGCTCCGCGCCGGCGGCTGCCGTACCGGCAATTGCGCCAGTAACTTGTCATATACACATGCTTACCGGAGAATCGCAGCCGCTTGGCACCTGTACCGGCATGACACTCCTCGTCATCGGAATCAATCACCGCACCGCGCCGGTCGAAATCCGCGAAAAAGTCGTATTCGACGGCGACGAGTTGCCCGAAGCGCTGCATGAGCTGAGCGGCGTTGCCGGCGTGCGCGAAGCGCTCATCGTGTCCACGTGCAACCGGACCGAGCTGTACTGCTTCAGCGACGGCGAGGAGCAGGCGCTGGTCGCGTGGCTGAGCGGCTGGCACGACCTGACCGCCCACAACCTGGACATTGCCGGCAGCGTGTATCGGCTGAGCGGCACGCCGGCGGTCCAGCACGTTTTCAGCGTCGCGTGCGGACTGGACTCGCTGGTGCTCGGCGAGCCGCAAATCCTCGGCCAGCTCAAGACGGCATACCGCGCAGCGCACGATCAGCGCGTCACCGGGCCGTATCTGAACCGGTTGATGCAGACCGCGTTCTCGGTCGCGAAGCGGGTCCGCACCGAGACGCGTATCGGCGCGAATGCCGTGTCGGTCGCGTCCGCCGCGGTGGCGCTGGCGCGCAAGATCTTCGAGAACTTCGCGGATCACACGGCGCTGTTGGTCGGTGCGGGCGAGACGATTGCGCTCGCCGCGCGGCACCTGCGGGCGCACGGCCTGCGACGGATGATCGTCGCCAATCGCAGTCTCGATCGCGCCCAGGAGCTGGCGCAGGAGTTCGATGGTTTCGCGATCGGCATCGAGGCGCTGGCAACGCACCTGCCCGAAGCGGATATCGTGATCAGCTCGACCGCGAGCCCGACGCCGGTCATCACGTACGACGCGGTGCGGGCCGCGTTGCGCGCGCGGCGGCGCAAGCCGATCTTCATGGTCGACATCGCGGTACCGCGCGACATCGAGCCCGAGGTCGCCAAGCTCGAGGACATCTACCTGTTCACGATCGACGACCTGCAGGGCGTCGTGAGCGAGAACCTGGCGTCGCGCCGCGAGGCGGCGCAGGATGCGAACCAAATGCTGGCGCTGGAGATCGCGCAGTTCGAGCAGCAGTTGAAGACGCTCGACGCGGTCCCAACGATCCGGCAATTGCGCGACGAGGCCGAGATCGTCCGCGCGCACACAGTGGAGCAGGCGCGGCGCATGCTCGCAGCGGGGAGAGATCCGCGCGAGGTCGTCGATTTCCTGGCGGCCACGCTCACGAACCGCCTGCTGCACGGGCCCAGCCAGCGGCTGCGCGAAGCCGCGGAGCGCGGCGAGAGCGAGGTGCTGGAAGCCGCGCGCGCGTTGCTGGTCCCGGACAAGGCTGAATGAAAGATTCGATTCGCAGAAAACTGGAAAAGCTCGCCGAGCGGCACGAGGAAGTGAGCCACCTGCTCGCCGATCCGGGCGTCATCGCCGACAACAACAAGTTCCGCGAGCTGTCGATGGAGTATTCGCGCCTCGACCCGGTGATCGCGCGCTATCGTGCGTACCTGTCGCTGCTCGACGATCGCACGTCCGCGCAGGAGATGGCGGACGGCGCGGACAACGAGCTGCGCGAGCTCGGTCGCGAGGAACTGGCGAGTCTCAGCGCAAGGCTCGAGCGGGAAGAAGAAGAGCTGGCGAAGCTGCTGCTGCCGAAGGACGCACGCGACGACAGCAACATCTACCTCGAAGTGCGCGCCGGCACCGGCGGCGACGAGGCGGCGATCTTCGCCGGCGATCTGTTCCGCATGTATTCGCGCTACGCCGACGAGCAGGGCTGGGGCGTCGAAGTGCTGTCGGAAAGCGCCGGCGAGCACGGCGGCTACAAGGAGATCATCAGCCGCGTCGTCGGCAAGGGCGCGTTCTCGCACTTCAAGTTCGAGTCCGGCACGCATCGCGTGCAGCGCGTGCCCGCGACCGAAGCGCAAGGTCGCATCCACACCTCCGCCGTCACGGTCGCGATCCTGCCGGAACAGGACGAGATCGAAGCGATCGAGCTCAATCCGGCGGAGCTGCGCATCGATACGTATCGCTCGTCCGGCGCCGGCGGCCAGCACGTCAACAAGACCGACTCGGCGATCCGCATCACGCACCTGCCGACGGGCATCGTCGTCGAGTGCCAGGACGAGCGCTCGCAGCACAAGAACCGCTCGCGCGCGATGTCGTTGCTGAAAGCGCGGCTGATGGCGGCGGAGCGCGAGCGACGCGACAAGGCCGAAGCGCAGTCGCGCAAGCTCCAGGTCGGATCCGGCGATCGCTCGGAACGCATCCGCACCTACAACTTCCCGCAGGGCCGCGTCACCGACCATCGCATCAACCTGACGCTCTACAAGCTCGCCGACGTCATGAACGGCCGCCTGGGCGAGCTGATCGGCCCGTTGCAGCAGGAGTTCCAGGCCGAGGAGCTGGCGCGCATAACGGAGTAAGTGACGGAGTGACGACGTGACGGAGTGACGAAAACCGCTTGTTTCTTCGTCACTTACGTCACTTCGTCACTCTCGTCACATTCCCCGTTGATATCTTCGTGATATCTTCATGGCGTCACCTGGGAGACCGCCATGAACAAGGCCATTCAAGAACGCGAAGCCGCCACCGTGTCGGGCATGCTGATGTTCCTGCTGCTGCTCGCTTTCACGGCAGCAGCCTTCTGGTGGGTGGTCGTCTCGATCGTCTTCCTCAATCCGCTCCCGGCGATCGCCGTGCTGGTGCTCGTACTGTTCCTGTGGAAGGGCTTCTTCATCGTGCAGCCGAACCAGGCCGTGATCCTGCAGTTCTTCGGCAAGTTCGTCGGCGTCGAGCGCGCCAACGGGCTGCGCTGGGCGAATCCGTTCTACTCGAAGAAGAAGGTCACGCTGCGCGTGCGCAACTTCGAATCGAGCAAGCTCAAGGTCAACGACTCGGAAGGCTCGCCGATCGAGATCGCGGCCGTCGTCGTGTGGCAGGTGCACGATTCCGCGGAAGCCGTCTTCAACGTCGACAGTTACGAAGACTTCGTGCACGTGCAGAGCGAGGCGGCGCTGCGGCAGACGGCGACCAGCTATCCCTACGACCTGCACGAGGATCACAAGATCGCCCTGCGGTCGCACTCGCGCGAGATCAACGATCGTCTGAAACACGAAATCCAGGAGCGGCTCGAGCGCGCCGGAGTAACGGTGCTGGAAGCGCGCGTCAGCCACCTCGCCTACGCGCCTGAAATCGCGCAGGCGATGCTGCAACGTCAGCAGGCCGCCGCGATCATCGCCGCGCGCACGCGCATCGTCGAAGGCGCCGTCACCATCGTGCACATGGCGCTGGAGCGGCTCGCGGAGAAAGGCGTCGTGCAACTCGACGAGGAACGCAAGGCGGCAATGGTCTCGAACCTGCTCGTCGTACTGTGCGGCGAGCGCGGCGCACAGCCGGTGGTCAACACTGGCACGCTCTACAACGGCTGAGCGTTCGCCCACGCTGAAAGAACAGTGGCTGAGAAGAAAGCCTATCCGCTGCGCATCAGCAGCGATGTCCTGGAGGCCCTGCAGCGCTGGGCGGAGGACGAGCTGCGCAGTTTGAACGCGCAGATCGAATATGTGCTGCGCGAGGCGCTGCGCAAGAGCGGGCGGATGAAATCGGATGGAGCGCCGGAAGGCAAGAAGTCAAAAGAGTCAGGCTAAAGCCGCTTTCAAGTCTGCCACCAGATCCTCGACGTCTTCGATCCCCACCGACAACCGGATCAGCGCATCGTCGATGCCGAGTGCCTTGCGCTGCTCCGCCGGCACCGAAGCGTGCGTCATCAGGCCTGGGTGATCGACCAGGCTCTCCACTCCACCGAGACTCTCGGCGAGCGTGAAGATGCGGCAGCGCTCGAGCACGCGCCGCGCCTCTTCCAACCCACCCTTCACCGCGAAGCTGACGATGCCGCTGTAGCCGTTCTTCATCTGCCGCTTCGCCAGCTCGTGTTGCGCGTGGCTCGGCAGACCCGGATAGAAGACGTGCGCGACGCGCGAATGCTTCTCCAGCCATCCCGCGATGTGCAGACCGCTCTCGCTCGCCTGCCGCATGCGCAGCGCCAGCGTCTTCAGGCCGCGCAGCGCGAGGAAACTATCGAACGGACCGGCAATCGCGCCGACGGCGTTCTGCAGGAACGCGATCCTCTCCGCGAGCTCGGCGTTCGCCGTGACCGCGACGCCGCCGACCATGTCCGAGTGACCGTTCAGATACTTGGTCGCCGAGTGCATCACGATGTCGGCGCCGAGCTCCAGCGGTCGCTGGATCCACGGGCTCGCGAACGTGTTGTCGACGACCGTAAGGATGCCGCGCTGGCGCGCGAATGCCGCGACCTGCGCAATGTCGACCAGGCGCAGCGTCGGATTGGTCGGCGTTTCGATCCAGATCATGCGCGTCTGCGGACGCACGGCCTTCACCAGGTTCTCGTGCTGCGTCAGATCGACGAAGCTGGTGTCGAGATTCGCCGAGCGGCGCCGCACGCGCTCGAACACGCGGAACGTGCCGCCGTAGAGATCGTTCATCGCGACGATGTGGCTGCCGGCATCGATGAGCTCGAGCAGCGTGCTGGTCGCAGCCATGCCCGATGCGAACGCGAAGCCGTGCGTGCCGCTCTCGAGGTCGGCAATGCAGCGCTCGTATGCGCCGCGAGTGGGATTCGCGGTGCGCGCATAGTCGTAACCCTTGTGCACGCCGGGGCTCGACTGCGCATAGGTCGAGGTCGCGTAGATCGGCGGCATCACGGCGCCGGTCGAAGGATCGGGCGCCTGACCGCCATGAATGCAGCGGGTGGAGAAACGAAGCGACTGCTTGGAGCTCATATTCAAACCTGCCGACGAAGATAATTGAGGACGTCCGAGCGCGTGATCAGGCCGAGGAACTTGTCGCCGTCCATCACGGCGGCCGAGGCGCAGACCTCGAGCATCGCGACCAGGTTGTTGATCGACAGCGTCTTGTCCACGCGCAGGAACGTCGAAGTCATGGCGCTGCGCACCGACTCCTTGAAACGCTCGGGGCGGCCGAACGAGAAACGCAGGATATCGTCCTCGGTGATGACGCCGATCAGCTGCTCGCCGTCCATGACAGGCAATTGCGAGAAGCCCGCGTTGCGCAGTCGGTTGTGCGCCGTGGTCAGCACGTCGTTCGGGCCGACCGTGATGGTCGCGCGCTCGCCGTGCGGCCGACCGATCAGGTCGCGCAGATCGCCGTAGATCTCGCGCTCGATGAAGCCTTGATCCTCCATCCAGAAGTCGTTGTAGAGCTTGGACAGGTAGCGCGCGCCGGTGTCGCATGCGAACGTGACCACGCGCTTCGGCGTCTTCTGCTCACGGCAGTAGCGCAGCGCGCCCGCGAGCAACGTGCCGGTCGACGAACCGGCGAGAATCGCTTCCTTCTGCAGCAGCTCGCGCGCCGTGGAGAACGATTCCGCATCGGAGATGCTGTAGGCCCGCTTGGTCAGCGAGAAATCGCAAATGGTGGGAATGAAATCCTCGCCGATCCCTTCCACGAGCCACGAGCCCTTCTGCGTCATCTTGCCGGTGGTGATGTACTCCGCGAGGATCGAGCCCTGCGGGTCGGCGAGCACCAGCTCGACGTGCGGCGCGGTCTTCTTGAAGAACGCGGCGAGCCCGGCGATCGTGCCGCTCGAGCCGACGCCGAGCACGATCGCGTCGAGCCGCTGCGACATCTGCTGCCAGATCTCCGGCGCGGTGGTCTCTTCATGCGCCTTGGGGTTGTCGGGATTGCCGAACTGGTTGATGAAATAGGCGCCGGTGCGTTGGGCGATCGCGGCGCCGAGGTCCTGGTAGTACTCCGGGTGGCCCTTGGCGACATCGGAGCGCGTCAGCACGACTTCCGCGCCCATCGCGCGCAGGTTGAAGATCTTCTCCTGGCTCATCTTGTCGGGCAGCACCAGGATCAGGCGATAGCCTTTCTGCGCGGCGACGAGCGCGAGGCCCAGGCCGGTGTTGCCGGCGGTCGCCTCGACGATCGTGCCGCCCGGCTTGAGCTCGCCGCGCTTTTCCGCCTGCTCGATCATCGACAGGCCGATGCGATCCTTGATCGAGCCGCCCGGGTTCGTGTATTCGAGCTTCAGGAACAGCTCGCACGGCCCGGTATCGAAGCGGTGAAGCTGCAGCATCGGCGTCGAGCCGATCATTTCTATAGCGTTCTGATAGACGCGCATGATGAGTCGCCGGAATGCGATTCCGGCCTACAATGAAGTGACGATGAGCGATTGTACGTGACTCAGACCATCTCCGACGCGCTGCATACCGCGACGCTGCTGCTGGAGCGCTCGTCCGCGTCCGCGCGTCTCGACGCCGAGCTGCTGCTCGCACACGTAACGGGTTTGTCGCGCACGGATTTCCGCGCTGGGCCGGAGCGCGCACTGCCCACCCACGCCGGTTGGTCCTTCCAGCAACTCATCCGTCGGCGCCTACAGGGCGAGCCCGTTGCATACATACGCGGGCAGCAGGAGTTCTGGTCGCTGCTGCTCGAAGTAACGCCGGCGGTGCTGATCCCGCGGCCGGAAACCGAGCTGGTGGTCGAACGGACGCTGGCGCAGCTGCGTCCCGAGGCGACGGATGTGGCGGATCTCGGCACTGGCAGCGGCGCCATTGCACTGGCGATCGCGAGCGAGCGCCCGTCGCTGCAGGTCACGGGCGTGGATGTGTCCGCCGATGCACTGGAGATCGCGAAGCGCAATGCAGCGCGCTTGCAGATCCGCAATGTCCGCTTCGAGCGCGGCAGCTGGTTTGCGCCGCTGGCGGGACGGCGATTCGACGTCGTCGCCGCGAATCCTCCCTACGTCGCGCGCGGCGACGCCGACCTTGCCGCGGGCGTCGGCCGTTTCGAGCCCGAGGTCGCGCTGATTCCCGGCGCGACCGGGCTGGAGGCGATCGAGCAGATCGTCGCGCAGGCCGGCGCGCATCTGCGGCCCGGCGGCTGGCTCATCCTGGAGCACGGCTGGACGCAGGCCGGCGCGGTGCGCGACCGACTTGTGCGCAGCGGCTTCGCTCACGTACGCTCGCACGCCGATTTGGCGGGGCATGAACGCGTGACGGAGGGCTCATTTCCATGATCGAATTCAAGACGTCCAAGGGAACCTTCACGGTGCAGCTGTTCGACAAGCAGGCGCCGGTGTCGGCCGAGAATTTCCTGAAGTACGTCGACGAAGGATTCTTCGACGGCACGATCTTCCACCGCGTGATCGCCGGTTTCATGATCCAGGGCGGCGGCCTGACCGCGGACCTGCAGGACAAGAAAGGTCATGCGCCGATCAAGAACGAGGCGACCAACGGCCTGAAGAACAAGCGCGGCACGCTGGCGATGGCCCGCACCAACGACATCAACAGCGCCACGTCGCAGTTCTTCGTCAACCTGGTCGACAACGACTTCCTCGACAACAAGCCGGGCAACTACGGCTACGCCGTGTTCGGCCGCGTCGACTCGGGCATGGACGTCGTGGATGCGATCGCCGCGGTGAAGACCGGCAACAAGGGTCGCTACCAGGACGTGCCGACCGAGAGCGTGATCATCGAGTCGGCACGCCGGGTCGAGAAGTAGGTCGGACTGGTCGCTTGCGGCGCGCGCTGCGGTTCGTCGGCTGGACGCTCCTGTTCTGGATCGTCCTGAGCGTCGGCGCTGTACTCGCGTTCCGCTGGATCGATCCGCCGACGTCTGCCTTCATGGTTCGCGAGCGCATGGTGGCGCCGCGCAGCGGCGCCAAGGCGTATGCAATCCATTACCGCTGGGTCGATGGCGCGAACATCTCACCGCACCTGAAGGTCGCAGTGATCGCCGCGGAGGATCAGAACTTTCCCGCGCACTACGGCTTCGACCTGAAGGCGATCGACGATGCGCTCGCCGAGCGTGAGCGCGGCCGCCGCGTGCGCGGGGCGAGCACGATCTCGCAGCAGGTCGCGAAGAACCTGTTCCTGTGGCCGCAGCAAAGCTGGCTGCGCAAGGGCCTCGAAGCCTATTTCACGGTGCTGATCGAGACGCTGTGGCCCAAGCAGCGCATCCTCGAGGTGTATCTCAACGTCGCGGAATTCGGCCGCGGCGTGTTCGGCGTCGGCGCCGCCGCGGACGCGTACTTCCACAAGCGGGCCTCAGCCCTGAATCCGTACGATGCCGCGCTGCTGGCCGCCGTCTTGCCGAGCCCGAAGCGCATGCGCGTCAATGCGCCGTCGAATTACGTTCGTTCGCGACAGGAATGGATTCTCGGCCAGATGCGCGGGCTCGGCGGGACCGCGCTGCTGAAAGAATTGTCAGACTAAAGTCTGACTCTTCAGGCTCTGACGACTCGCTGATCAATGGCGCCGAAAATGCTCTTCCCCGCAGCGTCGAGCATCTCGATACGCACGCGGTCGCCAAACTTCAGAAACGGCGTGATCGGCTTGCCATGCTCGATCAGCTCCAGCGTACGGCGCTCCGCCAGGCACGCCGAGCCGCGGCTGCGGTCGTAGTTGGAAATCGTGCCCGAGCCGAGGATCGTCCCGGCGCGCGCGTTGCGCGTCTTCGTCACGTGCGCGAGCAGACGCGGAAAATCGAACGTCATGTCGACGCCCGCTTCCGGTTTCCCGAAGGGCACGCCATTGATTTCCACCGTCAGCGGCAGGTTGATCTTGCCGCCGTCCCACGCATCGCCGAGCTCGTCCGGCGTCACAGCGACCGGCGAAAAAGCGGTTGCCGGCTTCGACTGGTAGAAGCCGAAGCCCTTCGCGAGCTCCGCTGGAATCAGGTTGCGCAGCGACCAGTCGTTCGCGAGCATCAGCAGCTTGATGTGCTGGCGTGCCTGATCGGCGCTCGTGCCCATCGGCACGTCGTCGGTGATCACGGCGACTTCACCTTCCAGGTCGATGCCGAACTCCTCGCTCGACACCGGCACGTCCTCGGTGGCCCCGAGAAAATCGTCCGAGCCTCCCTGGTAGACGAGCGGATCGGTCCAGAAGCTCGCCGGCATCTCCGCGCCGCGCGCTTTGCGCACCAGCTCGACGTGGTTCACGTACGCCGAGCCATCGACCCACTGATAGGCGCGCGGCAATGGCGCCAGCGCGCGATCGGGACGAAACGGAGCGGACGTGACGGCGCCCTGCTCGAGCGATTCTGCCGCGTCGCGCAGCAGCGGCACGCAACGCGACCAGTTTTCCAGCGCCTCCTGCAAGGTACCCGCGATGTGCGACACGGGCAGCGCCCGCGTCAGGTTGCGACTCACGAGGACCAGTTGGCCGTCGCGCGAGCTGTTACGCAGAGTCGCCAGCTTCATTTTTCTTTCCAGCTGTCGACGTAGCCCGCCCACTCGACGTCCTGCGCGGCCTGCGTGATCTCCAGCGCATCGCGCGCATCGACCATCACCGCGTATTCGTCGGTGGCCGGCTTCGACTGCACCAGCATGTTCTTCAGCGCCTTCGGATGCGGACCGTGCGTGAAGCCGCACGGGTGCAGCGTCATCATGCCGGGCGCGATGTTGTCGCGGGAGAAGAAGTTGCCGGCGTGATAGAAGATCACTTCGTCGTAGTCGTCGTTGTTGTGGAAGAACGGGACCTTGAGCGCGCCCGGATCGGTCTCGAACGGTCGCGGCACGAACGTGCATACCACGAAGCGGTTCGCGACGAAGGTCGTGTGCACCGACGGCGGCAGATGATAACGATGGCTGGCGATCGGCCGGATGTCCTTGACGTTGATGCGCACGACCGACAGATCGCCGTGCCAGCCGGTCGCATCGAGCGGATTGAAGGGATAGGTCACGACCGACACCGCATTGTTGCGCTTCACGCGCACCTGCCACGAACGATCGTCGCTCTGCTGCGCGACGAAGGCCGCGTCCATCTTCGGCACGTCCAGCATCGCCGGATCGAAGATCGCGTGGTTGCCGAGGATGCCTTTGTCCGGCAGCGAGTAGCTGGAGTTGGTCGCCTCGATGAGCAGCGCCGCGAGCGGCTGCTTCGTCTCGATGCGCCACATCGTGCCGCGGGGAATGACGACGTAGTCGCCGGCGGCGAGTGCCAGGCGACCGTAGTCGCAGTGCAGGTCGCCCGCGCCCTGATGCAGGAACAGCAGGTCGTCACCGTCCGCGTTGCGCACGAGGTGATCCATGGACGACGTGGTCTGCCAGAACCGCATGCGCACGTTCGCATTGCGCAGCACGTCTGCCGCCTGCCACGGCGAGCCCTGCGCGCTCGCGAGCTTGTTCAGGTCGAACGCGTGCGGCCGCAGCGGACCTTCGAACTCGGTCCATCCCGTCGGCGGATGCTTGTGATGAAAGAAGGCCGCAGGCCCGAAGAAACCCTCCTTGCTGATCTCGCGCTCGTACGTGCCGGCAGGCATGTCGGCGTGCGCCTGGCGCGAGGCGGTGCCCTCGACCTGCGGGACGAAGATCGGCCGCTTCATGTCACAGCACTCCTCTGCGCATCTGGTCCAGCTCGATCGACTCGAACAGCGCCCGGAAGTTGCCTTCGCCGAATCCTTCGTTGCCCTTGCGCTGGATGATCTCGAAGAAGATCGGGCCGATGACGTTCTGCGTGAAGATCTGCAGCAGCAGGCCCTCGCCTTTCTCCGGATTGCCGTCGAGCAGTATGCGCCGCTTACGCAACTCTTCGAGGTTCTCGCGGTGGCCGCTGACGCGTGCGTCCACGCCCTCATAATATGTATCGGGCGTGTCCTGGAACTGCACGCCCTGCGCGCGCAGCACGTCCACGGTCTCGACGATGTCCGGCGTGCCGAGCGCGATGTGCTGGATGCCCTCGCCGCGGTACGCCTGCAGGTATTCCTCGATCTGCGACTTGTCGTCCTGCGACTCGTTGATCGGGATGCGGATCTTGCCGCACGGGCTGGTCATGGCGCGGCTGAACAGGCCGGTCTTCTTGCCTTCGATGTCGAAGTAGCGGATCTCGCGGAAGTTGAACAGCTTCTCGTAGAAGCCGGCCCACTTGTTCATGTTGCCGCGCGCGACGTTGTGCGTCAGGTGATCGATGTAGGTGAGGCGGGCCCCCATATTATTATTGGGCACGCCGCTGTCGGCCTTCACGGGCACGAAATCGACGTCGTAGATGGTCCGCTCGCCGTAGCGGTCGACCAGGTAGATGAGGCTGCCGCCGATGCCCTCGATGGCCGGGATGTGCAGCTCCATCGGCCCGACCCGGTTCTCGACCGGCTTCGCGCCCAGATCGATACAGTGCTTGAACGCAGCGGCCGCGTCCTTCACGCGGAAGGCCATGGCGCAGGCCGAAGGCCCGTGCTCGCGCGCGAAGCGCTGGCCGAAGCTGTCCGGCTCGGCGTTGATGATGAAGTTGATGTCGCCCTGCTGGTGCAGCGTGACGTTCTTGCTGCGATGCCGCGCTGTCACCGGGAAACCGAGCCGCTGGAACAGTGTGCGCAGCAGCTCCGGATCGGGAGCGGTGTATTCGACGAACTCGAAGCCGTCGGTGCCGACGGGGTTGTTTGGGGCATTCATTGGAGAATTCCGTGAACGAATGGTTACAATTGAAACTATTCGACCCCAGGCAGTCAAGCACGGCGCCAATAGTGACAGGATCCTCCGACAAGCTGCACCTCGAGCACTTCGTGCCTTATCGCCTGTCGGTGCTGACCAACATCGTCAGCATGAGCATCGCCGACGCCTACGAGCGCGAGTTCGGCCTGACGATACCGCAATGGCGCGTCATCGCCGTCCTGGCCCGCTATCCGGACCTGTCGGCGATCGAAGTCGCCGAGCGCACCGCAATGGACAAGGTCGCCGTGAGCCGCGCCGTGCAAGGGCTGCTCGCTGCGCGGCGCCTGGTGCGCTCCTACGATGCCGGTGACCGGCGCCGTTCGCGGTTGCGCCTGTCGAGCGCCGGCAAATCTGTATACACGCGCGTTGCGCCGCTCGCGCTCAGCTACGAGAGGAAACTGCTCGACGCCCTCAGTCCAACCGACCGGAAGGCGCTGGACCGCCTGGTCGGGCGCTTGATCGACAGGGCCAAGCAGTTGTCGGGCTAAAACTGCTGCGGCAGGGATGCGCGAATGGCGTGGGCGCAGGATGCGCAGGAACGCCCCGACCTACAGCCTGACTTCGCTATAATTCGCGCCCCGCACAGCGCGCCCCGGCAACCATGACCATCGCCATTCCCGCTGCCCGCCAGAAACTGATCGACCGTATCGCGACGATGTCGCGCCGCCTGCGCAAGCGCGCCGATCCGCTGCCGGCGGAAGACTTCATCCGCCAGTACTACCACGGCGTGGCGGAAGAGGATCTGGCCGAATATCGCAGCGAGGAGCTGGCAGCCGCCGCGCTGGCCCACCTGCGCTTCGCCTCGGTGCGCAAGATCGCGCAGCCCCTGGTCCGCATCTACAACGCCGAAGCAGCGCGCGATGGCTGGACGTCGCGGCACACGATCGTCGAAGTGACGATCGAAGACATGCCGTTCCTCGTCGATTCGCTCGGCATGGTGCTGACGCAGGCTGGTCTGACGATCCACCTGATGGTGCACCCGGTGCTCACCGTGCGTCGCGATCGTCGCGGCCATCTGCTGGAGCTCGCCGAGGGCGACCGCACGAATGGACCCTTCCGCCGCGAATCATGGCAGCACATCCAGATCGACCGCATCGGCGACGAGCAGGGTTTGCGTGAGCTGGAGAAGAAGATCGAGCGCACGCTCAGCGACGTGCAGGCTGCGGTCGCCGACTGGCGCACGATGCGCGAGCGCGCAGTCGAAGTTGCACAGGAAATCGCGCGCCGCCCACCGCCCGCCGGTGCCAGCGGCGAAGCACACGAGATCAAAGGGCTGCTCGAGTGGATGGCCGACAACCACTTCACGTTCCTCGGCTATCGTCAGTACCGCTTGCGCCGCGGCCGCTCGGAAGACGTGCTGGAGCCGCTGCCCGAGACCGGTCTCGGCATCCTGCGCACTCGCCGCGGCATCCCGCTCGAGCCGACGGTGCTCACCGGCGAAACGCGCGAGCACGCGCGCAGCCCTGAGCTCCTGATCGTCACCAAGGCGAACTCGATGTCGACGGTGCATCGCGCGACGTACCTCGACTACGTCGGCCTGAAGACGTTCGACAGCACCGGCCGCGTCACCGGCGAGAAGCGCTTCCTCGGGCTGTTCACGTCCGCGGTCTACAACCGCAGCCCGCGCGAGATTCCGCTGCTGCGACACAAGATCGACAGCGTGGTCGCGCACTTCGGTCTCGATCCCGCCAGTCACGACGGCAAGGCGGTCGTGCACGTGATCGAGACCTATCCGCGCGACGAGCTGTTCCAGTCGAGCGTTCCCGAGCTGATTCGCACGGTGCGCGGCATCGTCAACCTGTACGAGCGCCAGCGCGTGCGTGTGTTCCTGCGCCGGGACACGTTCGGCCGCTTCTACTCCGCTCTTATCTATGTGCCGCGCGACCGCTACAACACGCAAGTTCGCCAGCGGATGGAGTCGGTGATCAACCAGCAGCTGCACGCGACCAGCATCGAGTCGCAGGTGCAATTGTCGGATTCCGCGCTGGCGCGCGTGCACATGATCATCCGCGTGCCGAGCAACAGCCGCGCGTCCGTCGACGCCGACGAGCTCGATCGCCTGCTGACGGAGACGGTGCGGACCTGGAACGATCGCCTGCGCGCTGCGCTGATCGAGTCACGCGGCGAGCTCGAAGGCCGCCTGCTCGCCGACCGGTTCACCAACGCGTTCCCCGCTGCCTACGAGGAAGACGTCGCCATCCCGGTCGCGCTGGAGGACGTCAAGCAGCTCCGCGAAGTCATGGCCGACCCCGATCGCATCGCGATGCGCCTCGCGGCGGATCCCGGCGCGTCGGGCGAATCGATTCACCTGCGCCTGTTCCGCTCCGCCTCGCCGATCACGCTGTCGCAGGCGCTGCCGATCCTCGAGAACATGGGGTTCGTGGTGCTGAGCGAGCACCCCTACCGCATCGATGTGCCCGGCAGCCGCCCGATCTGGCTGCAGGACTTCCAGATGCAGCGGCGCGACGGCGGCGCGGTGGTTCCGGAGACGCTCGGACCGCGATTCACGGAAACGTTCGTCGCAGCATGGAGCGGCCGCGCGGAGAACGACGGCTTCAACCGGCTGGTCGTCATGACATCCATGACGTGGCGCCAGGCGGCGGTACTGCGTGCGTACTGCAAGTTCCTGCTGCAGACCGGCGGCACGTTCAGCCAGGCGTACATGGAGCAGGTGCTTGCGTCGAACCACGCGATTGCGAGCGTGCTGTCGCAGCTGTTCGAAGCGCAATTCGACCCTGCGCTGAAGGCGCCGAAGCGCGAGGCCGAGCTGACGCGCCTGCAGGCAGAGCTCGTGCACCTCCTCGACGCGGTGACCAGCCTCGACGAGGACCGCATCCTGCGACGCTTCTCTGGTGCAATTCGCGCGACCTTGCGCACGAACTATTACCAGAAGGATGGCAAGGAGCCGCACAAGAGCTGGCTGTCGTTCAAGCTCGATCCGCGCAACGTGCCCGAGCTGCCGCAGCCGCGTCCGGCGTTCGAAATTTTCGTCTACTCGCCGCGCGTCGAAGGCGTGCACCTGCGCATGGGGCACGTCGCACGCGGCGGCATTCGCTGGTCCGACCGGCGCGAAGACTTTCGCACCGAAGTGCTCGGCCTGATGAAGGCGCAGAACGTCAAGAACACCGTGATCGTGCCGGTCGGCGCCAAGGGCGGCTTCGTGCCGAAGCGCCTGCCCACGAACGCGAGCCGCGAAGACGTGCAGCGCGAGGGCGTCGAGTGCTACCGCACGTTCATCCGCGGCCTGCTCGACATCACCGACAACATCGTCGACGGCAAGCTCGTGCCGCCGGCAGACGTCGTTCGGCGCGACGACGACGATCCTTATCTGGTCGTCGCAGCCGACAAGGGCACCGCGACGTTCTCCGACATCGCCAACCGGATCGCCGCCGAATACGGCTTCTGGCTCGGCGACGCATTCGCGTCCGGCGGCTCGGCCGGCTACGACCACAAGAAGATGGCCATCACCGCGCGCGGCGCGTGGGAGTGCGTCAAGCGTCACTTCCGCGAGCTCGGTGTCGATACGCAGTCGCAGGACTTCACCGCGATCGGCATCGGCGACATGGCCGGCGACGTGTTCGGCAACGGCATGCTGCAGTCGCCGCATACCAAGCTGCTCGCGGCATTCAATCATCAGCACATCTTTCTCGACCCGACGCCGGATCCGGCGGCGAGCTTCGCCGAGCGCCAGCGCATGTTCGCGCTGCCGCGTTCGACCTGGGAAGACTACGACCGCAAGGTGATCTCGAAAGGCGGCGGCGTATTCCCGCGCAGCGCCAAGGGAATCAAGCTGTCGCCGCAGGTGCAGGCCATGTTCGGCGTCAAGCGCGAGTCCGCGACGCCGCTCGAATTGATCAAGCTCATCCTCTGCCTGCAGGTCGACCTGCTGTGGAACGGCGGCATCGGCACGTACGTGAAGGCGAGCGACGAGAGCCACGGCGACGTCGGCGATCGCGCCAACGACGCGGTGCGCGTCAACGGCAAGGACCTGCGCTGTCGCGTCGTCGGCGAAGGCGGCAACCTCGGCCTGTCGCAGCGCGGGCGCGTCGAGTACGCCGCGAACGGCGGCAAGCTCAACACGGACTTCGTCGACAACTCGGGCGGCGTCGACTGCTCGGACCACGAGGTCAACATCAAGATCCTGCTCAACAACCTGCCGAAGCGCGCCGGCCTCACGCTCGCCAAGCGCAACCAGGTGCTGGTCGACATGACCGAAGACGTCGCGTGGCTCGTGCTGCGCGACAACTACCTGCAGAGCCAGGCGCTGTCGATGCTCGAAACCCGCGCGGTGAGCGATCTGCTCGAGCACGCGCATTCGATCCGCTCGCTGGAGCTCGCCGGGTCGCTGGACCGCGCGCTGGAATTCC
Source organism: Steroidobacteraceae bacterium (assembly GCA_035275585.1). Lineage (GTDB taxonomy): Bacteria > Pseudomonadota > Gammaproteobacteria > Steroidobacterales > Steroidobacteraceae > Steroidobacter. The sequence goes on from DATEML010000202.1 coordinate 22,701, forward strand.
TGCCGGGCGCGGAAGAGATCGCCGAGCGTCACAAGGCCGGCCGCGGTTTGACACGCCCCGAGCTGTCGATCCTGCTCGCCTACTCCAAGATGGCGCTGTACTCGCGGCTCATCGATTCCGACGTGCCGGAGGATCCATACCTGGCGCACGAGATGGAACGCTATTTCCCGCGCATCATGCAGCGGCGCTTCGGCCGCTACCTGCACCAGCACCGGCTGTGTCGCGAGATCATCGCGACTGCGACGACCAACAGCATGGTCAACCGCATGGGGCCGACGTTCGCGCGACGTGTGCAGGAAGACACGGGCGCCGGGGCCGCCACCATCGTGCGGGCCTATGCGATCGCGCGCGAGTCGTACGTGATGCGTGCAACGTGGAGCCAGATCGAAGCGCTCGACACGAAGATCAAGGCGGCGACGCAGTACGAGATGATGTACGAGACCACGCGGTTGCTGCGCTTCTGCACTTACTGGCTCATCCATCATCAATCCGGCAAGCTCGAGATCGAGCGCCAGGTGTCGCGCCTGCAACGCGGCCTCGCCGAGCTCGATGCCGCGCTGCCGGGCGTGCTCTCGGGCACGGACCTCACGTTCTTCGAGAGCCGGCGGGCGCAGTATCGCGCCGCGAACGTTCCGGAGGCGCTGGCCAAGCGCATGGCGGGTCTCCCGGCGCTGCGCTCCGGCCCGGACCTGGTCGAGATCGCCGAATCGAAGAAGCTGCCGATGGACGCCGCTGCGCGCGTGTACTTCGGCGTCGGCACGGCGCTGTCGCTCGACTGGATTCGCGAGCAGATCGAATCGCTCGGTGTCGAGGGCCACTGGCAGGCGGTGGCGCGAACGACCTTGCGCGACAACATCTACAACCTGCAGCGGATGCTCTGCATGCGGGTGCTGAACGAATCGCGTCAGCGCGCGCCGGATCAGGCTCTGCAAGCCTGGATCATCGGTCATCAGAAGGCGGTCGACTACTTGCGCCAGACGGTTGCCGACATGCGATCGCTCCCCGAGATGGACTTCGCTACGCTGTCCGTCGCGCTGCAGGCCGTGCGTCGCATGGCGGAGGGATAGATTCATGCCCGGCAAACTCGTCCTGGTTCGTCACGGACAGAGCCTGTGGAACCTCGAGAACCTGTTCACCGGCTGGGTTGACGTCGACCTGACCGAGCAGGGTCGCAAGGAAGCGCGCGCCGCGGGGCAGCTGCTGAAAGCGGAAGGGTTCGAATTCAATCTCGCGTACACCTCGGTCCTGAAGCGCGCGATCCGCACGCTGTGGATCATCCTCGATGAGATGGACCTGATGTGGCTGCCCGTCGAACGCAGCTGGCGCCTCAACGAGCGACACTACGGCGCACTGCAGGGATTGAACAAGGCACAGACGGTCGAGAAGCACGGCGCCGAGCAGGTGAAGATCTGGCGTCGCAGCTACGACATTCCGCCGCCGCCGCTCGCGCTGGACGACAAGCGTCATCCGCGTTTCGATCGGCGCTACGCGAGCCTGCGGCCCGAGCAGCTGCCCGCGACCGAGTCGCTCAAGACGACGCTCGATCGCGTGCTGCCGTATTGGAACGAGCACCTCGCACCCGAGCTGAAGGCCGGGCGCAATCTGCTCGTCGTCGCGCACGGCAACAGCTTGCGCGCACTGGTGAAGATGCTCGACGGCATGTCGGACGCCGACATCGTCGAGTTCAACATTCCGACCGGTGTGCCGATCTACTACGAGCTCGACGCGAGCCTGAAGCCGAAATCGCGGCGCTTCCTCGGCGATCCCGAAGCGATCAAGGCCGCGGCAGAAGCAGTCGCGAAGCAGACCGAGAAGAAATGATGTAGGTCGGGCTAAAGCCCGACCTACTAGGTGAGAACCGCGCGTCGCGTCGGCGCGAATGCGCTCGCGCCGAGCCATAGCGGATTGGACGTTCAATCACTTCCTGCTGCCCTTGCGTCGTTGACGGCCATCCACAGGTCGCGAATGTAGTCGAACAGCCAGCACGCCAGTCCGAGGCGCTGCCAGGTGACCGCATCGAAGGCTGCAGCGTAAGCGGCCAACAACCGCTCGCGCTGCGGCTTGCCGTAGCGGTGATACACGCACACCGAAGCGAGATCGAACAGCGGCTCGCCGACGCCGGCGTATTCCCAGTCGATCAGCCTGACAGTGTCGCCGCCAACGATGTTCAGATGATGCACGTCGTTGTGACACAGACAGGGAGTCGAGCCGCTGCGCAGTTCCATCGCCGTCGTGTCCGCGCACTCGCGCAGCGCCGGCGAGGTCAGTCCGCTGTGGGTACCCTGCTCGTCGAGCGTTCGTATGTATCCATGCGCCGTTGACGCGAGATCAACGGCGCGTACGCCTGTCGGAACATCGAGTGCGTGCAAGCGACGCAAGAGCCCGGCGAGACGATCGATGTTGTCGTCGGACTGCGCGTCCTCCTCGGTCCAGGTGGGTCCGAGATAGCGCGTCACGAGAATGCCGCGCGCCGGGTCGCAACGCAGAACCTGCGGACCGATACCGGCACGTGCGACCAGCTGCAGCACGACCGCTTCGCTATCCCGATCGATCTGCAGCTGCTCCACGGAGCCGATATCGCTGATGCGGACGACGAAGCGATCATCGTCGGTGCTCACGAGCCAGCTGCGGTTCGTCAGGCCGTGCTTGATCGGCTCGATGTCGCGGATCCGCCCGGCTCCGAGGTCGAGCGCGACGGCCACGACTTGCGCCGGCGCGTCGCTGTTCTGCATTACGCAGCAACTCCTGCCAGCCGCTGCTGCGTCTGTTCGCGACGCCACACGAAGTAGCCGCGCACGACGATCCCGAGATAGATCACGAACAGCAGAGTGGTCGCGAGCAGGCCTTGCGTGAAATACAGCCACGCAGCAACGCTATCGACCACGACCCAGTAGAGCCAGTTCTCGATCACGCGCCGCGCAACCATCCATGTAGTCACGACGCTCCCCCAGGTCACGAACGAATCGACATAGGGAGCGGCGGCATTCGTGTAGTGCGCGAGCAGCCAGCCGTTAGCGGCGCTCGCAGCGACAACTGCCACGGCGACCGCCGCGTGCCATGCCGGCGTCCAGGAACGGATCACGACTTCACCTTCGGCCGTCCGTCCCTTGCGCCAATCGATGAAGCCGTACACAGCCATGGCCAGATAGAACACCTGCAGCAGCGACTGCATGTACAGCGCCGCTCGCGCAAACAGCACGAGGTAGATGGAAGTGCTGACGAACGCGCAGAACCAGCAGAGCAGATTGCGCTGGACGGCGAGCAGCAGGTACGCGAGGCCGAGCACAGCCGCGACGGCTTCCCACGGCGAAGTCGCGAGCAGCTGCGAGACCAGCTTCTCCATCAATCGCTCCCGCCGAGCACCTTCATCACGAACACCTTGCGGCCGCGCTCGCCGAACGTGATCGCGGTTTCCTTCGACAGGATCTCGAACAGCCGCGCGTGCTCGCCGGCGATCTGCGTGCTCATCGCATTGGTCGTCACCTGCAGCTCCGGGTAGGTGTTGAGACGATCGATGAACGCCTTGATCGGCGGAATGTAGTTGGCATCGAGCGGGTACAGGCTGATCTCAATTGCAGTACGCATCAACGAAACTCCCATCGGGCAGTGACTCCGAACTGTTGCGGCTCGCCGAGCTGCACGTAGCGCTTGTTCTCGAACAGCGGCGGCTCGTTGCCGAAGAAGAATCCGCGCACGTCGTAGTCGCGGTCGAACACGTTGCGGCCCCACGCGTATACGCTCCAGCGTCCCGCCTCGTAGCCAACCTTGATGTTGGTCAGCGTGTACGAATTGCTGCGCGTGTCGTTCGGCGGCACATCGAAGTAGAAGCTGTCGACCGCGGAAACGTCGACGCGCGCCATCCAGCCGAGCGGATGCCGCCATGTGGCGTTGAGCGATGCCTGGTACCTCGGCGCGTGCGCCTGATCGCGTGCGCTCAGGTCTTCGCCGGTCGGTCGATAGCCGTAGTAGCGCGTACGCAGCAGCCCCAGCGTGCCTCCGACCTCGATCTGCGAAGTCAGCCGCCAGCGCACGCTGCTCTCGAGTCCGAGATTGCGGCCGCCCGACGCGTTGTCGGTATAGAAGAAGTAGCTGTTGGGATCGCCGACCGGATCGAGCTGCACGCCGGTCGAAACCTGCATGTCGCTGCGCTTCATGTAGAACGCCGTGACGTCCGCATACAGACGCCGATCGAGCCACTCGCCCTTCGCGCCGACATCGATGCTCCACAGATATTCCGGATCGAACTGCGCGCGCAGCAGAGCCGCTTGACCCAGATTGAAGCCGCCGGCCTTGTAGCCTCGCGACACGGTCGTGAACAGACGCAACCGCTCGCTCGGGTCGAAGTGCAGCGTCGCCTGCCCGCCCCACATGCGGTCGCGCTGCGAAGCATCGGTCGCGCGCACCTCGCCTGACTTGATGCCGCTATCGCGATAGTCCGCCGTGCGCTGCTCGCCGCGCAGGCCGAACGACCAGCCCCAGCGCTCGCTCAGCCAACCGTCGACCTGGCCGAACGCAGCGACGTTGCGCGCGTCGTATGCGCTGAAGAGGTGGTCGTCGGCGCTGTCCGAGTTGGCGTCGTCGAACGGATCGATGTAGACGCCGACGCTGGTCTCGTCGAGGTTCTCCTCGAGATCGAGCGCGTACACGCCGACGAGCCACGCCAGCGAGCCGGCTTGCTGCGAGTCCGGCGAAGCGAGCCGCACCTCGGCGCTGCGGGTCTTGCGGCTGCGTAACGCGCGATAGAAGTAGTCGTACGTGAACGGCGCCCAGCTCTGCGCGTTGCCCCAGTCGCCATCGAAGCTGTACTCCATGTCGGAGTCCGAGCCGGCGGCGATGATTGTGAGGTGGCCCAGCGAGCCCGCCGTCGTTTCCACGCGCAGCGAGGCGCCATCGGAGGTCTGCGCGTCCTTCCCCGGCCGGTCCGCGAGCGAAACGCGCGAGTTGTCGATCGACCAGCCGTCATAGCCGTTGTCGAGCTTCGCGTGCAGCCACGTGAAGTCGACCGTCGTGTCTTCGCTCGGGCGCCAACGCCACTTGGCGCGCCCAGTGAGCTCGTCACGATCGTTGGTGTCGTCGCGATGCAGGAACGCGTCGCGGCGATAACCGTCGCTCGTGTAGCGCTGCACGGCCACGCGCCACGAGGAGTTCAGCGCTTCGATCGGGCCGGTCGCGACGGCGCCGAGGGACTCGCTCGCGTACTCGCCGTACGAAGCTTCGGTCGCAAAGCCGAGCTCGTCGGCGGGCTCCTGGCCGCGCAGCACGATCAGGCCCGCGAGCGCGTTGGCGCCATAGCGCATTCCCTGCGGCCCGCGCAGCACTTCGATACGGCCGACGTCGAACAGCGTCGCAGGCATGCCGATGCCGCTGAAATCGATGTCATCGATCAGGAAGCCGACGGACGGGTTCGGCGCACCCTCGTACTGCTCGCGCTCGCCGATGCCGCGGATCTGGAAGAAGCGCGGCCGCGAGGTGCCGCCGGCCCAGTTGAGATTCGGCACCGCGGCGAGCACGTCCTCGAAATGCTGTCTGCCGGCATCCCGGAGTGTCCGTTCGTTCAGCACAGTGATGCTGACGGGCGTCTCCAGCAGCGACTGCTCACGCAGCGTCGCGGTGACGATCACTTCTTCCAGTACTTGATTGTCGGAGGCGGGCTCGGCCGCGGCGACGACGCTCGCGCCGTGCAGCAGCAACGCAACCGGGATGAATAGATTCAAGCGCATAACCTGCTCCCTACGCCGGTACTAACCGGATCAGGTTCAACGGGTTCGGCGCTGAGCGCTCACCGCGCGGACGCACATCTCAGGCCCCATTCAGGGCCACCCCTAAGGCGGACGCGATTGTATAGCTGCGAGCGCCAGCTGCCAAATGGACTCAGCGAGTCGTCATTGACCTTCCTGGGCACTTCCGCCATAAGAGCGGGGCATAAAACAATGGGAGGTCGAGGATTCATGGCCAATCGCCGCTGCCGGCTCTTTCACGTCGACGCTTTCACGCGCGAGCGGTTCTGCGGCAATCCCGCAGTCGTCGTGCTCGACGCGGACGAGCTGACGGAAGATCAGATGCAGACGGTCGCGACCGAGGTGAACCGCGAGACGGCGTTCGTGCTGGAAGCGGAAGCCGGCGACCACGACATGCAGGTCAAGTTCTTCACGCCGCGGCACCCGGTGCCGTTCGTCGGCCACGCCACCATCGCCGCACAGTACGTGCGCGCGAAGACGGACGCCAAGCCGCGCGGCAAGATCCGCCAGCGCACGCAGGCCGGCATCGTCGAGATCGAGGTGACGGAGGTCGACGGCGACCTGCGCATCGGCATCAGACAGAATCCGCCTTCGCTCGGGCCGATCCTGCCGGATCACCATCGCCGCCAGGTGTTGAATGCGCTCGGCATTTCCAGCCCGAGCCTGCACGTCGATTGCCCCTTGCAGATCCTTGCGAAGGGCGGCACGCGGCTGCTCATCGGCTTGAAGTCAGCGGAGCTGCTCGGCTCGATCAAGCCGGATTTCGAAGAGCTGGCGCGGCTGACGTCGCACGTCGGCGCGGAGGGCTACTTCGTGTTCGCGCTCGTCGAGCGCGATGGCGTAGTCGGCACCGAGTCGCGCATGTTCGTGCCGGCGCTCGGCATTCCCGAAGATCCCGTCAGCGGCAACGCGCACGGCATGCTCGGCGTCTATCTCGTGACGCACGGGCTCATGACGCCGAAGGACGGGCGCGTCGTGTTCCGTGGCGAGCAAGGCATGTGGGTGCGCCGTCCCGGCGTGGTCGAAGTCGAAGTGGAATCGTCAGGCCGCGTCGCTCAATCCGTCCGCATCGTCGGCGATGCAGTCATCGTCTACGAGGCGGAGGTGCAGGTCTGACAGACCAGCGCCCGCTCCCCTTCAGCTGCAGCACGTTCCTGACCGACGGCACGATGTCTTCGGCGTCGTGCACTGCCATCACGATCTGCGTTCCACTGCGCGCGAGCCGCTCGATCTCGCGCAGCACGCGTTCGCGCATGTCGCCGTCGAGGCCGGTGCATGGCTCGTCCAACAGCAGCAATTCGGGATCGTTCGCCATGGCACGCGCCAACAGCGCGAGCCGCATCTGACCGTACGACACACTGCGTGGACCGCGATCGCGCAAAGCCGCGATGCCGAAGAACTCGAGCCAGCGACGGGCGATGCGCCGGTCCGCTGCTGTGGGCGGCGCGTTCAGTCCGACGCTGGCGTAACGGCCGGACATCACGACTTCCTCGAGCGAGCGCGCCGCGAAATGATCGGCCTGCAGCTCCGGTGAAACCCACGCGACCCGACGTTTCCAGTCCTCGATGCGATCGCCGACGGACACGCCGGCGCGCTCGATCGTGCCGCCGAGCGCAGGATGCAGATCGCCGTAGATGAGGCTCAACAGCGTCGACTTGCCGGCGCCGTTCGCGCCGAGCACGGCCCAGTGCTCGCCGGACAGCAGCGTCCAGTCGAGATCGCGAATGACCGGACGGTAGTCGCGGTGGATCGTGGCATTGGTGATGCGAACGAGGGACGCGCCCTCCCCGGAAATGGGGACATTCCTCATTTCGGGCGGTGGGGCCGGAGGAGTACGACCTAGAGGAAATGAGGAATGTCCCCGTTTCCCCTGCTGCGCGAGCCTCCCGCCCGCGATCCGCGCGACATGCGTGACGTTCGCGGGCAGTTCCTTCGGCCGATGCGACGTCAGCACCCAGTCGTGGCCGCCGCGCGGCCGCTCGAGCGCGCGTCGCAGTTTCTCCCTCGCGCGCGTATCGAGACCATTGAACACTTCATCGAGCAACAGGACCCGTGCGTCGCCTGCGAATGCGCGAGCGACGAGCGTCAGGCGGCGCTGGCCATACGACAACGTCAGCATGTGTCGTCGTCGCAAGCCCAGCAAACCGAATCGTTGCAGCACGCGGGTTACGCGCTGCCGCTGCGCGCGCGAGGGTTGCGTCAATGGAATGTCTTCGTCGAACAGCCCGGTCGTCACGACCTGCGCGACCGTCGGGTTCCAGCCGTAGCGGACATACTTGTCCTGGCGCTCCGGGCCTACGTAAGCGATGCGCTCCTTGTCCAGCTCGGTGATCCGCCGCTCGCGCCCCGTTGGCGTCGGCCACACGTCGCCGCGTAGCATCTTGAGCAGCAGCGTCTTGCCCGAGCCGTTCGGCCCGATCAGCGCCCAGCGTTCGCCCCGTCGCAAAACGAAGTCGATCTCGTCGAGCACGACGTGACCGTCGAGAACCAGGGAGCAGCGTGACAGCTCGATGAGCGAAGCGCCCTGCCTCACTCTTTCATCCACCACGTCGCATCGGCATCGTCGTGCGCCGCGCGGTCATCGGCTTCGAGCTTCAGCAGGTGCGCGAGCAACGAGCCCTTCGCGACCGGATGCAGGCGCGGATCGACATCGTCGTAGACGCTCGTCACCAACACATCGATCGTTACGCGACCGGCGCGCCACAAGCGTTCGACGACTTTTGCCTCGCGCTGCATCCGATGCGCGATCAGACGCGCGACTTCCGCCTGCGCATCTGCAATCACCGTTCCATGGCCCGGCGCGATGCGCGTCACCGGCTCGCGCTGCAACCTCGCGAGCGAGGCGAGATACTGCTGCATATTGCCGTCCGGCGGGCCGATCACGACTGTCGATCCCTGCATGATGTGATCGCCCGAGAACAGCAGGCCGGTGCCTTCGAGCAGATAACACAGGTGATTGGACGCGTGGCCAGGTGTGTGGATCGCACGCAGCGCCAGGTCTCCGATCCGCAGCACGTCGCCGTCGTCGAGCTCGCGCGTCGGAGCGAACGTCGCGTCCTGGCGCCCATGCACGGGCGCGGCGCGACCCAGTACCTCGGCTCCCGTGAAGTGGGCAAGCGTCGCCACCGCCGGTGAATGATCCGGATGCGTGTGCGTCGCCAGGATCGCCGTCACCTGACCACCTGCTGCTTCGACGATCCGTTCGATGTGCACCAGATCGTGCGGCCCGGGATCGATGACGGCGCACTGCTGCTGCACGCAGACGAGGTATGTGTTCGTGCCCGGGCCCGTCATGAACCCGGGGTTGCGTGCGACCAGTCGGCGCACACCCGTCGTGATTTCGTCCAATTGCCCGGATATCAGCGGCATCGAAGCCCCCTCGGCGTGAAGCCGAGCATAGCTTAGATCCCACGGAATCCGGCTATCATGCGGCCCTGACGGACCAGGCCGGGGAGCATTCGCCATAGCCGTTACGACAGCCATCCTGATCGTCCTGTTGGGCAGCGCCGTCGGCGTTGCTGTCCTCGCGTATCGGCGCCGGCAGCAAGCGACCGACCACGAGCGGTCCGTCAGCACCGACGCGGCGCCGCCGGAGCCCGCGCCGCCGCAGACCGTCGTCACCGACGCACCCTATTCCACCGACGCGATCCAGACCGCGCAGGACGAGTGCTACAAGCTCGCGTTCGGCGTGAAGAGCTTCGACTATCAGATCCTCGGCGAGCACGCCGCGGTGCTGGATCGCATCGCCGAGAGCGCCGAGCAGTCCGTGCATCAGCGCGAGTACTTTCCGCGGCGGCCGATGCTGCTGCCGAAACTGCTGCAGGCGCTGAACGACGAGGAGAGCACGCGACGCACGCTCGTCAATCTCATCGTCGCGGATCCCGCGCTCGCGGGCAGCGTGCTGCAGCGGGCGAACAATGTGTTCTACCGAACCTCGCGCGAGCCCGTCGATAGTCTGGATCGCGCGATTCAGACGCTCGGAACCGACGGCCTGCGCGGTCTAATGTCGGTCGCGATCATGCAGCCGATCTTCCGCGTGCCGCGCGGCTCCTTCGATAATTTCGCGGACATTACCTGGGAACAGGCACAGCGCTGCGCGACCGCTGCCGAGTCCTGTGCGTCCGTGACGCGCAGCGCCGACCCCTTCATTGCACAGTTGCTCGGGCTCCTGGGCCCGCTCGCGCGCATCGTGCTGTTCCGCCTGACCATGGATATGTATCGCGAGCATCCGAACGTCCTGCCGCGCGCGGAAGTGTTCATCCGCTCCATGCAGGTTCACGCCCCGGCGGTCGCCTGCAGTCTCGCGCAGTCGTGGGAGCTGTCCGATCTCGCGACGACCGCGCTGCGCGAGCAGGTCGACCGGGTCCCGCCGGGGCAGATGGGTCCGCTGGGCCGCGCGACTTACTTCGGCGATCTGGCCGGGATGGTGACGCTGCTCGCCGCCCGCGATCCGCAGTCGTGGGAGCGCGCCGAGTCCCTGCTCATCGAGCAGGGCTTACCAGCCCGGACCGCGCGGGCCGTGTGGAATGCCGCGGCGGAACTGGGTCGCGACGCTAATCGTTGATTCCTCACACGCACGAGGAATTGACGATGTCGTACCTGCGGAAGAAACTGCGGCTCGCGCGCGAACGCGAGCAAGGCAAGGTGGGCTGGATCCTGCTGTGGCTGCTCGGCGTACCGATCCCTATCCTGCTGGTGCTGTTCCTGCTGCGCGGCTGCACCTGAGCGAGTCCGAAAATGCTGGTGCAATTCCGTTCTCCCGCGACCGAGACGATCACGCTGTTCGGCGACGCCGCCGTGCAACTGCTGAAACTCATGGGTGCGACCGGCCGCGTGCCCGGCGGCCTGAGCGCGGAAGACGTACCGCCGGCGCTGCAGCGGCTGGAATCGGCTGTCGAAGGCCTGAAGGCCCAGACCAATGCCGACACCCCTGCGCGCCCGGCCGACAACGAAGACACTGCGACCGATGAGGACACGGACCTGCACCGGTCGCCGCCGATCCAGCTGGAAACGCGGGCCGTCCCGCTGCTGAGCCTGTTGAAGCGCGCTGCGGCCGCGAAAGCCACCGTGACTTGGGAGGCCAGCCGCTAGCCCGTACAATGCCGGCTCATGCCTTCTGCGGAAGGCCTCCCGAGGATCCTCATGGGCCGCATTTTCGAAGTCAGAAAGCATGCGATGTTCGCGCGCTGGAACCGCATGGCGAAGCAGTTCGCGCGCATCGGCAAGGACATCACGATCGCCGTCAAGGCCGGCGGCACCGATCCGAATTCGAATTCCCACCTGCGCCGCGTGATGCAGAACGCGCGCGCCGTCAACATGCCGAAGGACAAGGTCGAGGCCGCGATCCGCCGCGCCTCGGGCAAGGAAGCGGCGAGCTACGACGTGGTGATGTACGAAGGCTACGCGCCGCACGGCGTGGCCGTGCTGGTTGAAGCCGCAACCGACAACCCGACGCGCACGGTCGCGAGCGTACGCAACGCGTTCTCGAAGCACGGCGGCAACCTCGCCACGAGCAACAGCGTCAGCTTCATGTTCAAGAAGATGGGCGTGTTCCGCCTCAATCCGGAAGGCATCGACCAGGACGACCTCGAGCTGTACCTGATCGATCACGGTCTCGAAGAAATGGGCGAGAGCACGGGAGAAAAGGGCGAGCCGCAGATCGTGATCCGCTGCATGTTCGCGGATTTCGGCAACCTGCAGAAGGCGCTCGAAGATCGCAAGCTCACGCCGCTGTCAGCCGAGCATGAATACATCTGCCTCACTCCGACCGAGCTGCCTGAGCCGCAGGCGACGGAAGTGATGGAGCTGGTCGACAAGCTCGAGCAGGATGATGACGTGCAGAAGGTGTATCACACGCTGGCGTGAATCAGCACCCGGCGCGGCAGTCTCGGAGCTCGTCGAGGCACATCTTGTCGGAGTCGCGTGCCTTGTCCTCGCAGTCCTGCCGGCGCGAGGCGATGTTGCCGACGAGCTGCACGCAGTCATTGTGGCGCAAGGTCATGCGCGCCAGGCATGCATCGCGATCGTACGCACGATCGCAGCGTGCCTGGCCATAGAACGCGCAGCTGGTCGATAGCGAGTTCGTATTCTGTAGCCGACCGCTGCCACCGAACGCGACTGCACGCATGCAGTCCTGTTTGCCACGCCGATTCAGGCTGCGGCATTCGCCGCTGTCCCGCTCGCACTGTGTGACGCACTCCTGGCGACGCGTATTGATCTGCGACGAGGGATCGGCCGTTGCGATTCGCGTCGTCGAGCTGGTTTTGACGGGTTTCTCGGCTGCATCTGCCGCGACCTGGGTAGTCGACGATGACGTAGCACCGTCCGATTCCACCAGCGCAGCGCCCGCGCCCTTCACTGCCGGATCGCGCGGCGGTGGGTCCTTCGGCGGCGGAGTATCGGACTGCGCAGTCAACGGAGGCATCGAATCCGCGGCGCTCGGGCCACTCGCAGTGGTTATCGCCGGCTCCTTCGGTTTCGACTCCGTGGTTCGCGTCCTGGCAGGCTCTACCGCAGCAGCAACTTGCGCCGGCTGTTGTGCGGCGGGCTTGATGAAGAAATACGCGCCGGTCGCCGCGGCCGCGACGCCCGCAGCGATCATCAGCAACCCGCCGATCCCGACAGCAACCTTGCGTTCCGGGCTTTCCATTTCCGCGAGCAGATCGGCGAGCGACGCGAAGCGATCGTCCGGCTTCGGCGACATCGCCCGCATCAGCGCGCGCGCATAGCGCTTCGGAAGATCGCGCCGCTCCGTTTCCAGCGGCTTGACGGCGCCGGTCGGCAATGTGCCCGACAACAGCTCGTACAACACGACGCCGAGTGCGTACTGATCGGCGCGCCAGTCGACATCCTTCGCCGCGACCCGCTGCTCGGGTGCCATGTAGTAGGCGGTGCCGAGCGTCATGCCGGTCTGCGTCATGTGCACGCTGCTGTAGGCACGCGCGATACCGAAGTCCATCAGCTTCACGGTGCCGTCGTCGGCGATCCAGATGTTCTCCGGCTTGATGTCCCGATGCACGATGTAGCGGTGCGCGTAACGCAGCGCGTCGATGAGCTGGCGCGCGATGTCGGTCACTTCGTCGATCGAGAACTGGCGGTTCTCGCGCTCGTAGGCTTCGATGCGATGGCGCAGGTTGTGGCCTTTCAGCCGCTCCATCGAGAAGTAGTAGTAGTTGCCGCTCACACCGACGTCGTGCACGCGCACGATGTTCGGGTGCGAAAGGCTGCACGACACCTTTGCCTCGGCGAGGAAACGCTCCTTCGCGGCGGTGCTGAACAGCAGATCCTGGCGCAGCACCTTGATCGCGACGTCTTCGTCTTTCAGACGATCGCGCGCAGCGTAGACGTTGCCCATGCCGCCCTGGCCGAGCAGCGCGCCGATCTCGAGGCGGCTGGACAGGACCGCGCCAGGCTCCATGCGTACGATCGTGTCGAGCGGCGGCGTGGCTGCGGCGAGCTCGGTGCCCGTGCGCATCACGGTCGCGGAGGATTCGTTGGCAGCGACCTTCGTGTGGCGACCGGTCTGAGTCACGAACTCGTACGATTCGACCAGTTGCGAGAGCTTGGACTGGTGTTCGCCGCGCTCTGCATCGGTCTGCGCCTTGATCAGCTGATCCTGCACGACCGACAGGCGCTCGCCATAGACGCGTGCGACCGTGGCAATGTCTTCGTTACCCGATAAGCCGAGATTTGCCAGTGCGGACTCTTTATTCATTCTCCGCCCCTACCCCATCCTGGAACCATCCTAGTCCAGCGTGATCGCCGGAATCCACAAAGTCGCGGCGAGCCCGCCGCCGGGGCGGTTCGCCAGCGAAATCCGCCCGCCGTGCGCCTCGATGACCTCGCGACACAGCGTCAGGCCCAGCCCCGCGCCGGAGGGCTTGGTCGAATAGAACGGCAACAGCGCGTTGCGCAGGACTTCCTCCGACATTCCGGCGCCGCGGTCCAGCACCTGCACGCGCCAGCCCGCGGCGTGCTCCTGCACTTGCAACTCGATGCTGTCGGGCGGTGCGCCCGCTTCCTTCGCGTTCTTCACGAGATTGATGATCACCTGCTCGATCTGCGCCGGATCGAACACGCCCGGCCGCGTCGGCGGCTCGCCGGTGAGCGTGAACGGCGAGGTTTCCTGCAGCGAGCGCAGGAACGCCGGCCAGTCGATCGGCTCGGGCTGCGGTCGCGGCAGCTTCGCGAAGCGTGCATAGCCGTCGATGAACGAATGCAGGTGCTTCGCGCGATCCTCGATCGTGCGGAAGATCCGTTCCAGTTGCGAAGGGTCGGGACGCTCGACGGTCAGGCGGCCGGAGTGCGCCAGCGAGGAGATCGGCGCGAGCGAGTTGTTCAACTCGTGCGCGATCACGCGAATGACCTTCTTCCACGTCTCGACTTCCTGCCGCGCCAGCTCGCGCGTCATCTGCTTCAACAGATACAAGCGGTGCAACTGACTGTTGAGCAGGAAGCCGCGGTGCGAGAGATGGTAGATCTCCGACTCGTCGGGACCTTCGATCGTGAACAGCGTGTCCGCTTCGCTGGCGACGGCGTGGCGCAACGGCTCCGGCGCCGCCGCGAGCAGCTCGGCGAACGCCAGACCTTCGAGCTTGCGGCCGCCGAGAAATGTCTGGCGCGCGGCGATGTTGCTGTAGACGATACGGCCGTTCGCATTGGTCAGCACCATCGCGAGCGGCGTCGCCTGGATGACGGTGTCGAGCAGCAGCTCGCGCTGATAGAGCGATTGGCGTTCCTCGCGCAGCACGCCACCGAGGCGGTTGTACGCCTCGACCAGCGCGGCGAGCTCCGGCTCCTTCGCCATGCTGATGCTCACGCTGAAGTCCCGGTCCGAGAGGCTGGCGATACCGTCGCCGACCGCGCGCAAGGTGTTGGTGACGGGCCGGGTGTAGTAACGCGCGGTGAAGGCGGCAATCGGCGTCGCGATGGCGACACCGACCAGGAATGCCAGCCACGGCGAGCCCAGCCAGTCGGCCAACCCCGCAACGAGTGCGGCGACGATCAGAACCAGCCCGAAGCCGAACAGCGCGAGCTTGCCTTCCAGAGAGAATCGCATGGAGAGCAATGGTGTCGGAATGAATTCCGACCCACAAGCTGAGAGTCGGGTCAAAGCCCGACCTGCAAGCCCAACTCCTACTCTTTCAACCCCAGCTTCTCCATGCGCCGGTACAGTGCCTGGCGGCTCAGGCCCAGCTCGCGGGCGGCGCGGGCAATGACGCCGCGGGCACGCGCCAGGGCGCCTTCGATC
>DATEML010000203.1:0-3815 GCA_035275585.1 Steroidobacteraceae bacterium
CGTGCGCCTGCGAAATTTAGATATGCGGCTCCCACACCCGGCAGTAGCCTCTCTCGCTGAGACAATTCAGGAGTCGGCAATGAGCAGCAGCATGAAGTTTGTGACGATGACCATCTGACTCGCAGTCTGCTCTTCCGTTCACGCACAGACGGCGCCAGCGCCGAAACCGCTCTCGACTTCCCTCGGGATGGTCGTGTTCCCGGCGAAGGGACAGACGCCGCAGAAGCAGAGCCAGGACGAGGGCGAGTGTTACGCGTGGTCCAAGGGACAGACCGGGGTCGATCCGATGGCGCCGGCGCCTGCGGCAACTCCAGCACCGGCACAGGAGGCCGCAGCGGCACCAGGCGGACAGCGCGCGCGCAGTGCCGTGCGCGGCGCGGCCGCGGGTGCAGTCATTGGCGAGGTCGCAGACGACGATGCCGGCAAGGGCGCGGCGATTGGCGCGACTGCTGGTGTTCTCAAGGGTGGCGCCGACAAACGCCGCGCGCAGGCGCAGGCGGAACAGGATGCCGCGAAGAAGCAGGAGGAGGCAGCACAGCAACAGAGCGCGGCTACGCAGGAGCAACTCAACCTTTTCAAGAAGGGATTTGCTGCGTGTCTCGAGCCGAAGGGCTACACAGTCAAGTAGCGCCGTGAGCATCATCCTGCGACGCGCGACACTCGGCATCGCCATCCTGTCACTGACCAGCGTTGCTCCAGCGGCGCGCGCTGCCGAAAGCGAAGGCTGGGACTGGATGGTGGCGCCGTACCTGTGGGCAGCGAGCATCGGCACGGATGTCAACGCCGGTGCGCCGCCGGCCGGTACCGACAGCGATTTTTCCGACATCATCGACAAGATCGACGGCGTCTTCATGGCGCGACTCGAAGGACAAGGCGATCACTTCGGCGTGTTGGCCGATGTCATCTTCCTGAGCCTCGCCGACGACAATGATCGCCGCTTGTCGCACACCGAGTCCGATCTGGATGCGTGGCTGATCGACGCGGCCGGTGTATGGAGCCCGGGGAACGATCGCTCGCGCGGCCTGGGCCTGTTTGCAGGCCTGCGCTACGTCGATGTCGACCTGAGCGTTCAAGTGGATCCGACCAATGCGCTGTTCGACACCGCAACGATCGGAACCAACAGGAGCTACAGCGACGCGCTGCTCGGCGCACGTTATACCTGGGCGCTCTCGGAGCGTTGGGGACTCACGCTGCGAGGCGACGGGTCGTTCGGCGATACCGAAGGCAGCTGGAGCGCGAGCGCCATCGCGCAATACCGGACCAGTAACGGCGGCTGGCTGTTCGGCTACCGTTACCTGAGCGTCGAGCTCGAGACGGGCGACAGCAACACCGAGATCACCCTTAGCGGGCTGATGTTCGGCTACGGGTTCTCCTTCTGAATGAAATTCGCACGTGAATTTGTCGCGAATGCGTTGATCGGCGGCGCGCTCGTCGTCCTGCCGATCTACCTGGCCGTGCTACTGCTGCTCAAGGGAATGCAGGCGGTGGTTGGGCTGGTGCGACCTGTTGCAAAGCTGCTGCCGGAGTGGATGCCTGCCGAGAACATACTGGCGTTGCTACTGGTGCTCATCGTGTGCTTCGTCGTCGGTCTTGCCGTGCGTACAAAAGCCGGGCGAACGATCAGAAGCCGCATGGAAGTGTCTGTCTTTGGCAAGATACCGGGCTACGGAATGCTTCGCGGCCTGACACAACGAATGGCCGGTGAGGCCGGCGAGGACGTGTGGAAGCCGGCCTTTGCCGAGATCGAAGACGCGCTCGTCCCGGCCTTCATCATCGAAGCGCACGAGGATGGTCGTCTCACGGTCTTCGTTCCTTCCGTGCCGACGCCGTTTGCAGGGGCCGTGTACATCCTGCACGGATCGCGAGTCCATCCCATCGATGTGCCCTTCGTGCAGGCGATTCAATCGATCTCGAAGTGGGGATCCGGATCGAAGGACCTGATCGCGGCGATGAGAGTGCCATGATTACCCGCTTCACGCTGCTTGCGCTGACGTCGATACTCCTGGTCGCTTGCGAGACAGCCTACAGTCCGCCCGAAGCCGAGAAGACCGGTGACTACAACCGGATGCAGCGGGTGCACTTTCCCGATATCGACAGCGTGTACCGCAAGCCGGCCGCCGATCTGTCCGTCTATGCCAAGGTCCTCGTGGAGGCGCCGACCGTGGCGTTGCGCGAAAACTGGCGGCCGGAGGAAGATCCAACGCTGGCTCGTCTCGGAGTGCCGGATCCCGCAGCAGTCAGGGAGCGCGTATCGCAGCAGTTTCTGCAGACTCTGAAAACGAAGCTGGCGGAAAACGGCGGCTATGAAGTGGTCGCAGCGCCGGGACCCGATGTGCTGCAGGTGAAGGCGGCGATCACGGATCTCTACTTCAGCTCTTCGGCACTGCAGACCGCGGCGGGCAACGGCGAACCCTACTACATGGAGTCCAGCGAGATCACCGCTGCGATCGAGCTGCGTGACTCCACCAGCGGCGAATTGCTATGCCTCGTGACCGACCATCGCGCAAGTCCGAATGCGCGGACGGTCGAACTGAAGGAAGGCACGTGGAGCTCGCCCGGCCTGCGAGCTGCGAGCGATCACTGGGCGGCGTTTCTGAGGCAATTTCTCGATCAGGCAACCAAGGGGTGACGTCATGAGGGCACAAGCTTCATACAGCCGATTTCTCGGCACCTTTGCACATGCTGCAGCTCACGGTCCGCTGCCGGCGGGCGGCTGGGTGCTCGCACGCGCCGAGCTGTATCGCCGGCGAGCGCTGCGCTTACTCGGCTTGCGTCGCCGTCCAGCGCATCCGCCGCACTGAAGCAGGCTTGCGATCAGAACGAGACGCTGTAGAAGATCATGGGGCCGTGATACGCCCAGTCCATCTTGCCGCTGAAGTTGTTGCTGTCCACGTCGACATTGACGGAGAAATGGTCATAGCCGACGCCGAGGCCGCCCCAGCTCTTCGGCTGCCAGGTCAATAGCACGCGGTAGTCCTGCAGGTTGCCGTCGATGTCGCCATAGCTGAGCGAAAAGAACTGGCCGGATGCGTCGACCGAGAATGTTCTCGACAGCATCCAGGTGCCTCGCACACCAATGACCGGAAGTGGAGCGCCCACGCTGCCGGTCCTGTCGATGCGCCTGTCTGCGGCCCCGCCGCCACCGGTCACCGTCGCCGCCAGCGAAGCCTCGTAGTCGGTGTAGTGCACGCCGATCGACGCCGCCAGTTCGTAGCTCTCGCGACGCATGAAGGCGTACTCGTACGCGAGCTCGTAGATCGAGAACTTGAACTTGCCCTCGATCGCAGCGCTGGCGGGGAAAGTCTCGCCGCCCCAGCTGATGTCCTCGTCGAACGTCCTGCTGCCACTGCGCGAGGAACTGAACAGCAGCGCCCGCAGCTTGTGCCGTTCGCCGAAGCGCCAATAGCCATCGGCTCGGAAGCGGCTGACGTTGCCCTCGCCGAAATCCTTTTCCCAGTCGATCTGCGTGCCTTGCTCGCCGGCCTCCCCGTCCAGACGCAGCGTGGTGTCCGTGTTGACGATGAACGTTCCGAGCTCGAGGTGGAAAGTATCCTCCAGCACGCCAGGCGCATCCTCGCCGAGCGCCGCAACAGGAAGCAGCACGAGTCCGGCAATCATCGATGCGTGAGAAGTTCTGGTCATGGGGCTACCGCGCTACAGGCGACTCGGACCGTGCGTCCAGCTCGCGCCAATCAGGCGTCACTTCGTCCAGCAGCTTGTTGACGCGCAAGGCTACCTGCGGATCCTCGAGTATTCCCATGTGCGTATCGTCGAACCCGTAGACTCCGGCTGCTTCGTCCTGCGCCTCGGCGCGA
>DATEML010000204.1:0-5830 GCA_035275585.1 Steroidobacteraceae bacterium
GCGCGCATGGTTCGGCCGTGCCCAAGCCCCTGCCGGACTCGCACTCATTCAGGAACGTGAGCTCGGCTATACCTTCGATTCCGCCCACTGGGGACACGGCTACGCGACCGAGGCGGCGCAGTGCGTGCATGCGTATGCGCGCGATTCGCTGCGACTGAAGCGCGTGATCTCGGTAATCCATGGCGACAACGTACGCTCGCTGCGCGTCGCGGAGCGTTGCGGATTGCGCCACGAAGGCGAGATCGACGTGCTCGGCCGCGCGCTCGTCGTCCACGTTTGGCCGATGTGAGCCCGCCGCGGAGATGACGCGCGCGTCGCAAGCGCGTATCGTCGCCCGACTTCAACAACAACGACCGTGAGGTTTCGATTCATGCGTCTCAAGTCGATGCTCGTCGCCGCCATCGCGGCAACATTCACTGCGGCTGCGCAGGGCGCGCAGGACACGCAACCCGTCGTGCTGAAAGCGGCTTACCTGTTCGACAGCAAGTCGGGCCAGCTCACGCAGGGAGGCACGGTCGTCGTCCAAGGCGACAAGATCGTCTCCATCGGCAGCGCGGCTCCGGCGAACGCCAGAGTGATCGATCTCGGGGACGCCACGCTGTTGCCCGGCTTCATCGATGCGCACACGCACCTGGATGGTCAGTTCGAGAAGGATTACTACAAGGCCTTCTACGAGCAGATGTTCCGCTTCCCGGTCGAGCAGGCACACACCGCCGCGGTGTACGCGAAGCGCACGCTGGAAGCCGGATTCACGACGGTGCGCAACGTCGGCGCCAGCGACTGGCAGGACATCGGCCTGCGCAATGCCATCAACAAGGGTGTGATCCCGGGGCCGCGCATGATTACGGCGGGGCACGCGATCGGCTCGACCGGCGGTCACTGCGACCAGAGCCCGTTCCCGCCCGACGTCGTCAAGCCGGTGGGACCGCTGGAAGGCGTCTGCAACGGCGCGGACGAGTGCCGTACGGCGGTGCGCGATCAGATGAAGTGGGGCGCGGACGTGATCAAGATTTGCGCATCTGGCGGCGTACTTTCGGAGGCGGATCCGGTCGACGTGCCGCAGCTCACGCCTGCGGAGCTCGAGGCGATCATGTCCGAGGCGCATGCGTGGAAGCGCAAGGTCGCGGCGCACGCGCACGGCGATCTCGCTGCGAAGCTGGCGGTCGAAGCCGGCGTCGATTCGATCGAGCACGGCAGCTTTCTCACCGAAGCGACGCTGAAGCTGATGAAGCAGAAAGGTGTCTATCTCGTGCCGACGCGCATGGCCGTCTACTGGGTGGAGAAGGAAGCGGCAACCTACCCGCCGAAGATCCAGGAGAAGGCGCGCGCCGCTGCCGCGGCCCACGGCTCAATGCTGAAGATGGCGATCAAGCTCGGTGTGCCCATCGCGTTCGGCACGGACGCGGGCGTTTTCCCGCACGGCATGAACGCGCACGAGTTCGCGCTGATGGTCGAGCAAGGCATGGCGCCCGAAGCGGCGTTGCTGTCTGGCACGCGCGAAGCAGCGAAGCTGCTCGGCGTCGATGCCGAAGTCGGCACGCTGGAAGCTGGCAAGATGGCGGATATCGTCGCAGTGCGCGGCAACGTGCTGAAGGACATCGCGGTCACGGAACAACCCGTGTTCGTGATGAAGCACGGCGCCGTGATCGTGCAGAAGTGAGTTACGCCGCGTCGTGAAAGATGATCCCGAGGGTGTGACGCCGCCCTCGGGTCAGCGGACTCACTCCATGTCGCAGCGTGACGCGGGCATGACCGCGCGCGCTGCGGCGCGGCCGGTGATTGACGGCGATCACCGCAGCGTCGCCCTGCTGAAGCGCAACTACGCTGCCCTTCGATTGCGCACGCGGCCGCTGCTCGACGATCAGCAGCTCGCCGCCCTGAAAATCCTGCTCCGGCGCATTGAGCAGCACGATGACCTGCAGCGGAAACCACTCGGCGCCGTACAGATCCTGATGCAGGCAGTTGTAATCGCCCGCCACGTAACGCAGCAATAGCGGCGTCGGCCGACACTGATCCGCGGCATGACAGCGCTCGATGTACTCGCGATGCGAGGACGGGAAGTCACGCTCGTAGCTCAGGTCCGCGGCCCATTGGTTCGCGACCGGCGCGAGCCGCGCGTACAGGTCGCTGCGCAAGGTGGCGAGCCAGGGCGGCAATGGATATCCGAAGTAGCGATATTCGCCTTTGCCGAAGTTGTGCCGCGCCATGTGGACGTACGAGCGGAATCCGTTCGGCTCGTCGTACAAGTCCGCGACGCTGGCGCAGCTCGCCGGCGGCAGCAGGTTACGCAGGACTGCTGCGCCCTTCTCCGTGACATCGGCCGCGAGCTGTTGCCAGTCGAATGCCGCGAGCGGCTGATGGTCCACACGCGCCATGTCAGCCCCCTGCACGTTTGCTCGACGCGCGCTCCGTATCGAGAAGCACCCGCTTGCGTTGCACGCCCCAGCGATAGCCGCCGAGCTCGCCCGTGCCGCGCACGACGCGATGACACGGGATCACCAGCGCAACGCTATTCGATGCACATGCGCGCGCCACCGCACGCGCCGCGCTCGGCTTGCCGATCGCCTCGGCTACTTCCGAGTACGAGCGGACCTCGCCGTACGGCAGCTTCTGCAGGTAACGCCACACGATCAGCTGGAATGCCGTGCCGCGCACGTCGAGCGGCAGATCGAGCCGTGGCTGCAGTCCGCGCAGATGCCGGTTGAGCGCCGCCATCCACGACTCGAACTGTTCCTCGTGCCTCGCGGGCATCGGCTGTACTGCCGCTGCCGGAAACTGCCGGTGCAGCTCTGCTTGCAGAGCGCGATCGTTGTCGCCGAATTGCAGGAAGCAGATGCCGCGATCGGTCGCGCCGATCATCATCAGGCCGAGCGGTGTGCGACCGCTCGCATACGAGATCGTCAGTCCCTTGCCACCGCTGCGGTATTCGCTCGGCGTCATGCCGAGTTGCCCGTCGGCCTTCTCGTAGACGCGACTGCCGGAACCGAAGCCGGCCTGGTAGATCGCGTCGGAGACGGGCGAGTCCTTGCGCAGCTCCTGCTTCATCATGCGCAGGCGCGCGGCCGTCTGGTATTCCTTGGGCGTGCTGCCGATGATCGCCTTGAAGTTGCGCTGCAGATGGAACGGGCTGTAGCCGGCGCGCTGCGCGAGCTGCGTCAGGCGGAATCCCTGCTCCGGATTCGTCTCGATCTGGCGCGCCAGCTCGTGGACGACCGCATTGATCGGCGCGGCCGCCGCGCGCGACTGGGTCGTGTCGTCGGGCCGGCAGCGCTTGCACGCGCGATAGCCTTGTGCACGCGCTTCCGCCGTAGTGGCGAAGAACAGCACGTTCTTGCGTAGCGGGCGCCGCGATGAGCACGTCGGCCGGCAGTAGATGCGCGTGGTCTTCACTGCGTAGAAGAACTCGCCTGTGCCGGAAGTATCGCGGCGGGCGACGGCGTCCCAGAGCTTTGCTTCATTCATGGCAGGGCTCCTCGATGCTGTGCCTGCCATTGTCCGGATCGGCGGGCGCGCCGAACTCCGTCTCTTGCGGTCGAATCGCCGTTCCATGGAAATCAGCGGCCGAGTAACAGGTCCCACAGCGGCACGGTCAGGAGCGACAGCACGATCCCGATCCCCAGCACGCTGTTCGCGAGCTGCGGCTCGAGGTCATTCTGCTCAGCGAGGATGGTTGCGGAAATCATCGGCCCCATCGCGGATTGCAGCACTGCGACCGTGAGGATGGCGCTGGAGACGCCGATTGCAAGACCGCCGAGCCAGACCAGCAACGGCGCGAGCGCCAGCTTCCAGCCGAGCGCGAGCAGCAGCGCGGCAACCTGACCGCGCTGCAACTGCGGGCGAAACTGCAGGCCGACCGAGAACAGCGCGATCGGGGCCAGCGTCGCGCCGAGCCGCTCGAAGATCGCGTCGAACGGTTGCGGCCAGCCGCCGAGCGCGCCCGCGATGATGCCGATGACCAGCGCTACGAACGGCGGGAACTGCAGCACCTTGCGCGTCACCGCTGCAGCGCTCGCGCTCTTGCCCGAGTACAGCGCTGCTACGAGCGTTCCGCCGACTGAGAGTGCGGCGAACGTTCCGGCCTGGTCCGCGACGAGTGCGAGCTTCGCGCCTTCGCGCCCGTGCAGGGCCTCGATCATCGGCAAGCCGATGAAAGCTGTATTGCCGAGCCCGCACCCGAGGGTCAACGCGCCGATGCGCGCTCGCGACCAGTGCAGCGCGCGGCCGAGTGCCGCGAACAGCGCCCATGCGCCGAGAAACACGAGCCAGAGCGCCGCCACGAGAAACCAGTACTGCCAGTCGAAGCGCACCGTCGGAATCACGTGCACGACGAGCGCGGCGAACGCGATGTTGATCACCCACCAGTTCAACCCCTGCGACAGTGCCGCCGGTGGATGGCCGATGCGCGCGACGAGCGCGCCAGAAACGAGGCAGGCAACGAGCAGCAGCAGTGCGGACATTGCGCGTGAGTTTAGCCACGGGTCTGTCGAAAGTCAGAGCGGCCTTCGAGCTTGTGTGAGTAGGCCGCCGCGGCTCTGCCATCGATGATGAGCACCGGCTGCCTCGGTCGGATACTGCAGGAGAAAGTTCGATCCCCGGCTCTCCGCCGGCCGTTGGCAGCCAACTCTCCCCGCAGGCATGATAGCCGCCTCCCCGCCAGCCCGACGAGGCTGCCCATGACACTGCAACTCCGCTTCCGCACCGCGCTGACTTGCCTGGCCGTCACGCTGCTGCCGTTCGGCGCGCAGGCGATCGAGCCGAGTCAGACGGTCAAGGTCACTCAGCTTCTCAAGACAACGCAGACCTGGAACGGCGCGCCGATCAAGTATCCCGAAGGCCAGGCGCAGATCACGGGCGTGATGATCGAGATTGCGCCCGGCGGCGAAACGAACTGGCACGAGCATCCGGTCCCGTCGTTCGGCATGGTGCTCGAAGGCACGCTCGAGGTGAGCCTGACCGACGGCAGGAAGAAGCTGATCAAGGCTGGCGAAGCGATTGCCGAGGTGATCGCGACACCACACAACGGCCGCAACGTCGGCACCACGCCGCTGAAGCTGATCGCGTTCTATGCAGGCGCGGTCGACAAATCGTTGACGGTGCCGCGACCGGACGCGAAGCCGAAAACCAACTGAGCGCCCGCGCCATGAGTGTCTCCCGCCAGCAGGTCGACAACATATGTGTAGTGCAGATCGAACGGCCGGAGCACCGTAACGCCGTCGACGCCGCCACTGCGCTCGAGCTCGCCGCAGCGTTTCGCGAGTTCGATGCGGATCCGCACAGCCTCGTCGCGATTTTGACCGGCGCCGCTGGTCACTTCTGCGCGGGCGCGGATCTCAAGGCGTACGCGCGCGGCGATCGCCGCAAGGTCGCCGAGGAAGGTGACGGGCCGATGGGTCCGACGCGCATGCGCTTGTCGAAGCCAGTCATCGCGGCGGTGGAGGGTTATGCAGTCGCTGGCGGTTGCGAGCTCGCGTTGTGGTGCGATCTGCGAGTCGCGTCGGAAAGCGCGATCTTCGGCATCTTCTGCCGGCGCTTCGGCGTGCCGCTCATCGATCTCGGCACGATCCGGTTGCCGCGCCTGATCGGACACAGTCGCGCGATGGATCTGATTCTCACGGGGCGCGAAGTTCGCGCGCAGGAAGCCTTCGACATCGGTCTCGCGAACCGGCTCGTGCCCGCGGGCCAGGCGCTGACTGCGGCGCTCGAGCTCGCGCGACAGATCGCGTCGTTCCCGCAGACATGTATGCGCAACGACCGGCTGTCAGCGATCGAGCAGTGGGGCATGGAAGAGGACGCGGCCCTGCGCAACGAGTTCACGCACGGCACGATCACC
>DATEML010000205.1:0-16903 GCA_035275585.1 Steroidobacteraceae bacterium
TTGGGCGCTGTGGCCCTGTACGTTGCCGTCATATTCTTGATCGGTCCACACGGCGGCGGCATCCTTCCGGAATGGTCACACTTGCCGGTCCTCGCGGCTCTCGCCGCAGGCGTCGGCTATGTCAGCTTCAAGGCGTCGCGCTGGACTCACCGCCGATTGAGGTCAGCTCATGACTGAGCCGCCGAAGTACTCGCTGATGGAGATCGAGCGCCGCTGGCTCGTCGATCTGTCGGCGGTCGATCTGCGGTCGACACCCTTTCGCGAGATCGACGATCTGTATATCGAGGGTTCGCGTTTGCGGCTCCGAAGCATCTCCGGGTCGAACGAGCTCACATTCAAGCTCTGCAAGAAGTACGGCAAACGCACTGCGCTGTCCGAGCCGATCACAAATCTCTACCTGACGGACGAAGAGTATCGGCGTCTTGCAGTCCTGCCGGGCCATCGCACGCGCAAGCGTCGCTATTCCCTGCAGGTGGGGTCGCTGGATGTCTACGTCGAGCCCAACCAAGGGCTCGCTGTCCTCGAAGTCGAGTTCGCTGACGAGCGATCGGCGAAGGAGTTTGCGCCCCCACACTTTGCGACGCGTGAGATCACAGGAGAGGCGGAGTTCAGTGGCGCTTCTTTGGCAGAGCATCGGCGTTAGCACATGAACGTCAGACGGCGAATTGCGATCGCATGCATCTGGTCTGTCGCTGCCGGCTGCGGCGGCGCGGTCTCTTGGCAGTCAGCCTGCGGGTGCGTGCCCGCGTCCGTGGGGCTCGCAGAGGATCTGACGCTTGATCCGAATACGCAGTTCACCCCCGTCGTGTTGGCCGAAGCCGTCGAGAGGCGTTTCTCCTCGCTGGGTGTTGCGGTCGACCTTGAAGGTCTTCGTGCACTCGGCCCGGCATTTCAAGAGAGTTGCTACAAACGGCCGGAGTTCCGCCTGCGCTGTACTTTTTGGCTTTGGCACCACGAGGACACCAGTCGGGGCATCGAGTTGAATTTGCGAGAGCACGGGTTCACGAGAGACGACGATGCGCAGATCACTGCGCACTACGTGTACGAAACGACATCGCGGTAAAGCGCTTCGTGCTCAGCGCCATTCGAGGAGATGCTGAATGGAGACGCGCTGGATCATTGCGTGCGTTGGCACGCTGCTGTGGAGCGGTGTCCTCGCCAACGGCGAAATCTACTGCGAAGTCAGCAGCGCGAACTACGCCTGGGGGCCGCAGTATGGCGGAACCGTGATCGCTCCGAATGGCACCGTCGCTCTGTTCGAGTACGACTTCCAAAAGAGTCCCGGCGACCGGGACGGACTTTTTGGCGAGAACTGGTTGGCGCCAACGCGACAGGAGCTCGTCAAGAGATACAAGCCGGGACGTCGGGTCGTAGGGAACATCTGCTCTGATCGCCGTGCGTGGTTACGCGACCAGATCGACGCGGTGCGCACCACTGGTCAATCCAAGGTCGTTGACATGCAGTCGCGCGATGGCCCGACTGTGTCTACCCGTTGCTTCGTGTTCGACACAGGTCCCGACCGCGCCGCGTTCGTGCTGCTGCAGGACTCAGGAGACACGGAACGTCACAGCCTTTCTCCATCAGCTCCGCGGCTGGCCAACTGGCTGACCGCCGTCTCTGCCGAGGCACGCCGACGGGACGAGTCGTCGGCAAAGGGCAATTGTATCGACGATCCGCCGCCGGTGACCGAGCCGGTCTACGCCGACTCCTTCGCCGCGACGAGGCAACGCGCAATGAAGGATCTGAATGCCACCCAGCAACTGCATTGCCAGTTCGCGGAAGGCAACAGCACCGGGGTTGATGGCGAACAGCGCGGCAACCACCACTGGCCCGCACAGCTGTCCGTGGTCTACACGAACCTGAATCCCAGTGCTCGAAGCGGCCGAGCCGAACTGTTCGGCGACGCTTACTCAGTGCGGATCGAAACGGGTGCTGCCGGGCTGATACTCACCAACGTGGACGCGCAGAGAAACAATGTGTCGGACGTCGTCACGATCGTGCCGTTCCGCATCGGTGGACGTGACATCTACCCGGCGGTGAAGCATGAGATCCGGCTGCACCACGAGGGCGCGACGGCTGTCCGCTACACGGGGCAATGTGCCCCGCTGCCGAAGTCTCTGACGATCGATTGATGGCATGAGTGCCGACTCAGCAAGCGCCTATGAGAAGCACGCACGGGCGTTCTTGAGCGCCCGGGACCGCTCGACTGTGGGTGCCGAAGTGGTCAAACGATGGGCCGGCTCCATGAGTCCCGGCACGGAAGTACTCGAGATCGGATGCGGTGGCGGTCTTCCCGTGACTCGCGTCCTCGCCGATGCCGGCCTCAAAGTTTGGGCGATCGACTCGTCGCCGACGCTCTTATCCGAGTTCACAGCGCGGTTCCCCGATATTCCGGTGGAATGCGCGAATGCCCTGGAGAGCACTTACTTTGGGCGGAAGTTCGCTGCCGTCATATCGATTGGGCTAGTATTTCTCCTGCAACCAGAAGAGCAAGCAACCTTCATTCACCGAGTGTCCGAGCTCATCGTCGCGGGAGGCCGATTCCTGTTCACGGCACCCGTAGAGATAGGGACGTGGGTGGACACGGGCACGGGTCACGCATGCCGATCGCTCGGGCGAGAGCGCTACGAAAGTATTCTCGCCGAAGCAGGTTTCCGCGTAGTCGCCACTCACGAGGATGAAGGGCGGAACAACCACTATGAAGCGGAGCGTGTGCCCGCTGACAAGCCGAGGTAACTGCTCGAGATGAGCCTGGTCCGTGTACTCGCTGTGAGCTTGACGTGCCTGTTCGCCGGCGCCTGCGTCAACCCTTTGCCCTTCGGTCCCGGAAGGGTGCATTTGAGGCAGGAGAACGTGCAGCTCGCTGCGGTTCCCGAGTCGACTCTGTTCCAACCCTCTGGGTTGGCGAAGACGAGTAACAAGCTGCGCGATGTCGTGAGGTTCGACTTCTCCAGCGAAATCGACCTTCGACACTCCCTTCGAGATCGCATCGTTCAAACCCGGTGTGAGGTTGTCGGGGGGAAGCTCGCGAAACAATCAAACTGGGCCAGCGGTCCGTACTATGAAGGCACGCATCTTTCGCTGCTGCCGCCTGAGGTTCAGCCGAAGGCGGTTGACGGCAAGTATCACTACAGCGCCTACGCATTTGCTGATCTCAGCGCTACGCAGCTCATCGACACCCGCTTCAAGACGACGCCACTGGATCAACTGCGGTTTACCGGTCTGTCGTGCTTCATCATAGGCGTCACGAAAGCTCCGGTGTTGTTTCCGCGTTCCAACAATCTCGTTCTGAGCAATGAGGACTTCATGTCGCAACTCAGCACGCTTCGTGCGTCGGGCGCCGCGTCTCCGACATCTCCCTAATGCATCGAGAGGCAACCATGGCCAACGTACGAATCCTGAAACGCTTCGCGGCAGCAACGCTCGCTTGTCTCCTCGCATTGTCGTACGCGCCGGCCCGAGCCGACGGCGTCACGGCAATTCGCTGCGGCCGGCTCCTCAATCCGGTGGACGGCTCCATCACGCGAAATGCCATCATCATCGTCAACGGCGAGGACATCGAACGGGTCGGAGCCAACGCGACGATCCCCGACGGCGCACGCGTGATCGACCTGTCGGCCTATACGGTCTTGCCCGGTCTGATCGATAGCCACACGCACATCCTGCTGCAGCCGGAGGACGAGCGCGGAGCGCCGCCTGTCATCACGAAATCGCAGGCCTTTCGCACGGTGCAGGGTGTCGCCGCCGCGAGAAAGGATCTCGAGGCCGGATTCACGACGCTGCGTGACGTCGACAGCGAAGGCGCAGGTTTTGCGGACGTCGCGATACGCGATGCGATCAATCGCGGGATCGTTCCAGGCCCGCGCCTGCTCGTTTCGACGCTTGCGCTCACGATCACGGGCGGCCACATGAACAATGCGGGCCTGAATCCCGACATCGAGATTCCGGAGCCTGCGACGCTCGCGGACTCGCGCGACGCGATGATTGCCGAAGTACGCCGCCAGGTGAAATACGGGGCCGACTGGATAAAGCTCTACGCGACGGGCACGCTGCGTCACGTCGACCCCGTCAGTCTCGAGCCGCTGGGCCAAGTCTCGCTCGAAGACGTCAAAGCGGTCGTTGCAGAGGCGAAGCGGTGGCGGCGCGACGTTGCGGCGCACGCCTACGGCGGCGAAGGCGCCAAGAATGCCATTCGCGGCGGCGTGCGCTCGATCGAGCACGGCATGATGCTGGACGATGAGGCGCTCAAGCTCATGGTGGAGCAGGGCACATACTGGTGCCCGACGTTATCGGTCTATTTCCCGCAGAATGAAGAGGACAACACCGAGCTGACCCGCAGGATCGTCGCCAGTCACAAGAATGTATTTCAGAAGGCGATGAAGATGGGCGTGAAAATCGCCTTCGGCACGGATGTCGGTGCCTTCGAGCATGGCACGTCCGCGCGGGAGTTCGTCCGCATGGTCGAGTACGGCATGAAACCGATCGATGCGATCCGGTCCGCGACCGTTCGCGGTTCGGAGTTGCTGAGACTGGAGCGCGAGATCGGCACGATCGAGCCGGGCAAGTCCGCCGACGTGATTGCTGTCGAAGGCAATCCGCTCGACGACATCGGCACTCTGAGCCGGGTCGCGTTCGTGATGAAAGCCGGACAGGTGTACAAGTCGCCGCGCTGAATCGAGCCGGCTATTTCATCGTCGGCATGACGAAGTCGGAGCTGCCGCGATTGCCGCTCGGCCAGCGCGCGGTCACGGTTTTCAGCCGCGTGTAGAAGCGCACGCCGTCCGGGCCATGGACGTGTAGATCGCCGAAGAGCGAGCGCTTCCATCCGCCGAAGCTGTGGAAGGCCATGGGCACTGGGATGGGAACGTTCACTCCGACCATTCCCGCCTGGACCGACTGCGCGTATTTGCGGGCGCTGAGCCCGTCTGTCGTGAAGATCGCCGTGCCGTTGCCGAACTCGTGTGCGTTGACCAGTTGGAGCGCGGTGTCCAGGTCCGGCACGCGCACGATCGCGAGCACCGGGCCAAAGATCTCTTCTTTGTATATGCGCATGTTCGGCCGTACGTGGTCGAACAGGGATGCACCGAGATAGAAGCCGTGCTGCTGGCGGGTTATCGCATGCTTGCGTCCGTCGACGACGAGCGTCGCGCCTTCGGCGACGCCGAGCTCGATGTACGAACGCACGCGCTCGAGGTGCTCGCGCGTCACGAGCGGCCCCATCTCCACACCTTCACGCGTTCCGGCGCCGATGCGCAGTGCGTCGATCATCGGTTGCAGCGTCGCGACGAGCCTGTCGCCGACATCACCGACGGCGACGGCGACTGAGATCGCCATGCAGCGTTCGCCCGCCGAGCCGTACGCCGCGCCCATCAAGGCTCGCGCGGTGACCTGTGGATCGGCATCGGGCATGATCACCATGTGATTCTTCGCGCCGCCGAGCGCCTGCACCCGTTTGCCGTGCTTCGATGCGGTCTCGTATACGTGCTGCGCGATGGGTGTCGAGCCCACGAAGCTGATCGCCGCGACGTCCGGATCGGTCAGCAGGACCTCGACCGCCTCGCGATCGCCATTGATCACATTGAACACGCCCGGCGGCATTCCGGCTTCGGACAGCAACTCGGCGAGGCGCAGAGCGCACGACGGATCGCGCTCGGACGGCTTCAGGACGAACGTATTACCGCACGCCAGGGCGATCGGAAACATCCACATCGGCACCATGGCCGGAAAATTGAACGGCGTAATGCCCGCGCAGACGCCGAGCGGCTGGCGCAGCGACCAGCTGTCGATACCGCTGCCGACGCTATCGGAGAATTCGCCTTTCAGCAGGTGCGGGATGCCGCACGCGAACTCGACGACTTCGATCCCGCGCGTCACTTCGCCGCGAGCGTCCGGCAATACTTTGCCGTGCTCGCTCGTAATGAGCGCGGCGAGCTCGTCGACGTGAGCATCGAGCAGCGCCTTGAAGCGAAACATCACACGTGCGCGCTGCAGCGGAGGCGTCGCCGCCCACGCTGGCCATGCGGCATGGGCCGTACGGATTGCGGAGTGCGTCTCGTCTGCGGTCGCGAGGCTGACCTGTCGCGCGGTCTTGCCTGTTGCGGGGTCGTACACCGGACCGTGGCGATGCGAGGCACCGCGGACAACGTTGCCGCCGATGAAGTGTCCCAACGCGGCGGAGGCCGATCCAGCGGCTGCTGCTGTCGTACTCACGGCGCGCCCTCCAGTGCGGAAGAGCTGCGGCGCGCGAAGGAATGCTCGTAAGTGACCTGCGCGGTGCCCGAGCCGTCGCGCGGCGTTTCAATCATCTTCACGGTCACCCGTTCATCCTCGAACGTCAGATGTGCGAAGCCCCAGGTCAGCCCGCGCGCCCACAGTGTGCGCAGGTCGGGATGAGCCTTGAGCTGTTGACGGATGAACGCGCTGTTGGTCGGCCGCATCTTCGAGGCGCTGCCGGACACGACTTGCAGCAACGGCGTCACGTCGGTTCCGGGCAGAGCAGTCGAGCAATCGTCGGTATGAACCTCGAGCGTGTGCTCGTGGCCGGCAAGGTAGAGATCGGCGTAGCGACACAGTGTCGGCAGGATCAAACGCCGCAACGCCTTGGCCTGCTGGAACTTGCTGCCGGCCGTCGACCACAGCGGGTGGTGTCCGATGACGATCTTCCAGCGCGCCTTGGAATTGGCGAGCCCGGATTCGAGCCAGCGCACCATGTTGCGCTCGGCGTCGGTCTGCGGCACAGCCCACGGCTCGAGTTGCTCGAGCTCTTCGGTGTCGACCTCGCTCGCGTCTTCCGCGAGCACGGCTTCCTGCACCGTCGTGCCGGCGAGCAGCACTTCGGTGTCGAGCGCGAAGATCTCGACCTCGCCGTGCGACGCCGGGGGCACGACGCGATAGAACAGACCGTTCATGTAGAAGGGGGTCGTCGTCTGCAGGAACTGGACCTGTGCCATCGCGCCGGCCCGTGACGTGTGCCAGTCGTGGTTGCCGAGTACGCCGTAGATCCTGAAGTCCTCGCGGCCTTGCACGAGCGAGCCGTATGGAATCGTGAACAGGTCGCGAAAGCGCCGCGCGTCGTCGGCGTTCGCCATCGCACCGTCCGGGTAGATGTTGTCCCCGAGCATCGTCGCGAAATCGCAGCCGTGCTGCGCGCAGAAGCTCGTCATCGCCCGCGACACTGGCATCTGCCCCGTGGCGGCAATGACACTGCCGTTGCTCGGCAGCTTGTACATCGGCGGCGAGTCGAACTCCTCGATCGGGCGCCGTTCTTCGACCCAGTCCGTGCGCTCCTTCGCCATGAACTGCTCTTCCGTGACGACCTTCTCCAGAACCTTCTTCTCGAGATGGTCGTAGTGGTAGCCGCCGTCGCCGAACACGAGCAGCGTTACCGGTTTGCTCTTGCTCTGCTCGGAGACGGTGTCGCTGTTGGTATTGCGCGGCGGCGCGCTGCACGCAGCGATCAGCAGAATGGCGGAGACTGCGAACGCAGAGGAAAGGACTCGAAGATGATGCATTGCTATCGGCTCTTGATCGGTCACTGGTAACGATTGCGGATCGCCGCGTCGACGTCCGCGCGGCTGCAGCGGACCGGACCCTCCGCTTCGAGCTTCAGGCTCGTGAGGGCGGCTGCCCAGCGCGTCGCGTCGGCGGGCTCTGCGCTCAAGCGGCGCGAGAGATACGAGCCGACGCAGGTATCGCCGCGACCGCTGCGGCCGCGCAGCTCGAGCGGCCGGAACGGCTGCTCGTGCGCGACGCCGTTCGCGAGAACCAGCAGCCCGTCCTTGTGCGTGAGCACGATTTCCTTCGGCCCGTAGCTGGCGAGCTTGCGCGCGATCGCGTGCAGGCCGGTTTCGCCGGTGAGGAACTCGCCCTCGACGGCGTCCGACTTGAGCACGTCGACGTGCGCGAGCACCGGTTTCATTTCCGGCCACGCTTCGTACGCGAGCCGTCCCTGCGGTGTGCGTATGCGCACGAAGCCCTGCACGTCGAGGCCGACACGGCCCGCCTTGGCGCGCACCGCTTCGACGACGGCGAGCGGCACTTCCCCGCGGATCGAGGGACTGATCAGAATCGCTTCTGCGGTGACCGCATCGAGGTCGGCCGGCACGAACGGGTCGGCGACCTCGGCGACGGTGAGAATGCGCTCGTCGACGTTGTCGGTCGGGTACTCCAGCCGCATCAGCGTCGAATGCGCGGACTCGCGAACGATCACTTCGACGCCGACGCTGCGCAACAGGTCGGTCGACTTGCGGTCCGCCGCCGCGAGTCGCGTGACCGCACCGACGCTGACGCCCGCGAGCCGGGCAGCGTGCGCGGAGTAGCTGTAGCCGCCGCCGTCGACGTAGCGAGTGCCCGTCCGGGTCACGATCGTGTCCTTGGTGTAAGCGCCGACGGAAACGAAATCGAATCGAGATGCCAAGACTTTCTCCTCAATCGCGCAGCTTGACGCGCCACAGGCTGGCTGCCAGCAGCATGGAAACGAACGACGCGCCGATCCAGAACCAGACGACGGTGCTGAAGTCGTAGGTGCGCACACCGTCGACGACGGTCATGCCGCGCTCGATCAGGTGCCCGCTGATATTCTCCTGGATGGCAGCGCCGATGTAGCTGAAGATTCCGATCAGGCCCATCGCCGCGCCGGCGACGCGCTTTGGGCAGATGTCGACGGCGAACAGCCCGCCGAGCGACGTTACCAGGCCCGTCAGTCCGACGCCGAACAGGATCATGCCGGCGACGAGCGTGAACAGTGTCGTGGGGCCGAAGAAGATGAGTCCGAGGCCGGCCAGCTCGCTGAGCGCGAACAGCAGATTGACGGGCGGCCGTCGCGCGTTGAACGCCTTGTCGGAGATGAATCCATACGCCACCGCGCCGGCCATGCCGGCGATCGTGCTGACCATCAACAACGTGCCGGCGGCCGGCAGCGAGTAGCCGCGCGCCTCCTGCAGGTACAGCACGCCCCAGGAATTGATTGCGTAGCGCGTGACGTAGATCGTCGCGCTCGACAGCGCCAGCACCCAGACGGCGGGAATCTTCAGAATGGACAGCTGCGTGCGAAACACGTTGCCCGCGCCCTGGTTGTGCGGGATCGCCGAAGTGGCGTAGTGATCGTTGCGCCAGTCGGCGACCGCGGGCAACCCCAGCGTGCGTGGCCGATCCTGCAGCAGCTTGTAGGCCATTGCGGCCGTTGCGACGCCGGCGATGGCCGGCGCGAGAAATCCCCAGTGCCAGCCGAGCACGGCGACGACCGTGCCCACGCCGATGAACGTCAGGCCCTCGCCGATCGAGTGCGCCGTGCTCCAGATGCCGTAGTAGCGCCCGCGCTCGCGGTTGCTGAACCACGCCGTCATCGCGACCACGCCGCCCGGTGCGCCGAGACTCTGGAACCAGCCGTTCAATCCCCACAGCAACGCCGACAGCCAGACAGCTGTCGAGAAACCCATTCCGAAGTTGCACAGCGCGCTCAGCAGGAAGCCGGCCGCGAGAAACTTCTTCATGTTGGCGTGATCGGCGAGGAAGCCGTTCGTCAGCTTGCCGATCGCGTACGTGTAGAAGAGGGCGGAGCCGATCAGCCCGAGCTCCGCCGGGCCGAAGATGCCGGCATCGATCAGCGGCTTCTTCACGACGCCGAGCGCGAGCCGGCACGTATAGATGACGCCGTAGCCGAGCGTGATAGCGAGCATCACGCGCAGCCGATGCCTGCGGTACAGGGCGTCGACCGTTCCCGCATCCGTCAGCTGCGGCTGATCGGGACCCGTCGCAAAGAAGCGCAACAACGAACTCACCGCTCTCCTCGTCGTGTCGTCAGGCTGTCATCAGTCCGCGTGTCATATATATGGCGGCAGGCCCGGCGCGGGTTGAAATTGTAGTTCCAATATAATACAACAATGGAATATTTTTTCCATATGCCCGGCGACCCCCGGGGAGTTCCAGCAATGCGAATCTCGAGCCTCGTGACGACCGTGGTTGCCCTGACGCTGGCTGCTTGCGGCGGGGAGCGCGGCGGCGCGACCGACTCTCAGGCCGCGCAGCCCCCGTCGGTCGCCGCACGACTGGCGACCGAGATCACGTTTCGGCATTCCGCCAACGATGCGGCGATCTGGATCGACGGGCAGGATCCCACGAAAAGCATTCTGCTGGTCTCGGGCGGCGAGGGCGGCGTGGAGATCGATGAGCTCTCCGGCGGTCGCGCAGCGCGCTTCGAAACGCTGGAGGCGGGGTTCATCGACATTCGCCGCAACACGCCGGGTCCGAACGGGCCGGTCGATCTGGTGATCGCCAGCGATCAGCGGCTCGGCGCCGTGCGTGTATACGCACTCGATGCGCCGGCTCGACGGCTGACCGAGCTGACTGCAGCGCCGATCGCCATCGACGATGCGATTACGGGCTTGTGCACGTATCGCAGCAACCTGACCGGCAAGCTCTATGCATTCGTCGCCACTGACCAGGGGCAGCTCGGCCAATGGGAGCTGTTCATGCGTGACGGCAAGGCAGCGGGCCAGTTCATCCGCAGCATTCCCGCGGGCAAGGGCATCTCGCATTGCGCCGTCGACGACGATGCGGCCGCGGTCTACTTCAGCGAGGAGAGCGTCGGCATCTGGCGTATCGCGGCGGAGCCGGAGGCGGAGGCGGTGCGCACACCCGTCGATCTGATGGAGCCCCGCGGCACGCTCCACAAGGAAGTGAAAGGTCTCGCTCTGTATCGCGGCGAGGGCGGTCAGGTTTCATACCTGATCGCAGCGAACGCCGGCGCAGGCACGTTCAATGTCTACGCGCCCGATGGCAAGCGTGCAGGCGCCTTCAAGATCGCGGGGAAGGACCTCGACGTCGGCGATCCCGAGGGCCTCACGATTGCATCCACGCCGCTCGGCAGCGACTTCCCGCAAGGCGCGCTGATCGTTGCCGACGAGGACGCGGGCAATTACAAGATCGTCGCCTGGAACGATGTCGCTCAGGCGCTATCGCTCTCGCAAGGCGCGGCGTCGCCGCCGCCCACGCAACACAAAGCGGCGCGCACGGTACAGCCGACGGTAGAGACGGAGCCCGCCGACAGCTACGGCGACGCGGCCGACGATCCGGTGATCTGGGTCGACCGGCGCGATCCGACGCGCAGCGTCGTGATCGGCACCGACAAGAAGCTCGGCCTCAACGTCTATGACCTCAAGGGCAAGCGCCTGCAGGTCGTCCCGGATGGCCGCATGAACAACGTCGACCTGCGCGAGGGTTTCATGCTCGCGGGCAAGCCCACGATCGTCGTGGCCGCGACCAACCGCACGACGCGCTCGATCAGCCTGTATCGCTTCGACCCCGCGACGCGTCGGCTCGCTTCGATCGCGGACGGCACGCTCGAGTCCGGCATGAGCGATCCCTACGGCTTGTGCATGTATCACAGCGCGAAGACCGGCGACTATTACGTGATCGCGAACGACAGCGTCGACGGCAAGTATCGCCAGTGGCGCGTGCTCGACCGCAACGGCAAGGCCGCCATCGAGCTCGTGCGCGAGATCGCTGTGGGCTCGCAGGCGGAGGGCTGTGCAGCCGACGACGAGCTCGGCCAGCTGTACATCGCCGAGGAAGACGTCGCCCTGTGGGCGTATTCGGCAGAGCCGGACGGCGGCGACAAGCGCACGCAGATCGACAAGACCGAAGGCGGCAACCTGACCGCGGACGTCGAGGGCGTCTCCATCTACTACGGCGCGGACGGCAAGGGCTATGTCATCGCTTCCAACCAGGGCGAGGACAACTACGCGGTCTATCGGCGCGAGGCGCCGCACGAGTTCGTCGGCAAGTTCCACGTGGTCGCGAACGAGGCGGCGGGAATTGACGGCTCATCCGAGACCGACGGCCTCGACGTCGTGAGCGCGCCGCTCGGCGCGGACTATCCGGCGGGCCTGCTGGTCGTGCAGGACGGCCGCAACCTGATGCCCGCGCAGCGCCAGAACTTCAAGTACGTGTCGTGGCAGGACGTTATGAAAGCGCTGGAGTAATGGGTGGCTTAAGAAGAATAGACTCTCGCCAAGATCGCCAAGGGGGAATTCCGGTATTCAAGGAATCCTTTCTGACCTTGGCGGTCTTGGCGAGAGGTTCTCCTAGAGTCCGGCGACCAGCGCCGACAAATTCCTGAACCCGAGCGTCGCGTACTCGAGCGGCGGCGCGACGGCGGGATCCTGCTCGGCTTCGACCACGAGCCACCCCTCGTAGCCGCTGCGCGCGATCGGCTCCAGCACGCTGCGATAGTCGACCATGCCGTCGCCCGGCACGGTGAACACGCCTTGCAGGACCGCGTTCAGAAAGCTCGCGTCGCGATTGCGACAGCGTTCGAGGACCTCACGGCGCACATCCTTGCAATGCACGTGCACGATTCGCCGCGCGTAGCGAGCTGCCGCTTGCGCCGGATCGCCGCCGGCGTAAGTCAGATGTCCGGTGTCCAGTAGCAACCCGACGGCGTCGCC
Organism: Steroidobacteraceae bacterium; assembly: GCA_035275585.1. Lineage (GTDB taxonomy): Bacteria > Pseudomonadota > Gammaproteobacteria > Steroidobacterales > Steroidobacteraceae > Steroidobacter. The sequence continues at coordinate 12,447 of DATEML010000205.1, forward strand.
GGTGCTTGCCATCAACTGATCGATGTCCTGCTCCGACTGAACGACCGTGCCGATGTGATGGTGATAAGCCATGCGCAGTCCTTCGCGCTGCATTCGCTCGGCCAGTTGCGTGAGGCGCGTGCCGAAGCGTTGCCACTCGCCTTTCGGCAGATGTGGACGCTGCGAAACCGGAGCGAGCTGATCGCCGTGCGTGCAGCGGCTCACCTCCGCGAACACCATCACCTTGCAGCCGAGAGCGTGCAGCAGCTCGAAATGCGCGCGCATCGCGGCCCATTCCGCGTCGGCGTCCTGCTCCAACAGGCGGCCGCTGTACCAGCCCGACACGAGGTCGAGGCCGTGCGACTGCAGTATCGGGCGCAGCGTCGCGGCTTGTCTGGGGAACTTGTTGCCGAGCTCCACGCCTGCGTAGCCTGCGGCGCGGGCCTCGGTCAGGCAGGTCTCGAGAGTGTTCTCGGCGCCGAGCGTCGGCAGGTCGTCGTTGCTCCAGGTCAGCGGATTGATGCCAAGTCGTACCTTCATGGATCCTTCTTCGTATCCGCCAGCTTGGCGCGGTAGGCCTCATACGCAGTGGTCACGTTCGCATGCGCGGAGACTTCCGGAACTGCTACATCCCACCACGCGCCTCCGGCCGCCGTGCTCTGCTGCGGATCGGTGTCGATCACGATCACGACCGTGCGGTCGATGCTGCGCGATGCGCTCAGCTCCGCTTCCAGTGCCTGAATGCCGCTGACTTTCTGCGCGTGCGCGCCCAGGGAGCGCGCGTGTGCCGCAAAGTCGATATCGGGCGCGCGCTCATCGAGCAGGTTGTTGAAGGGCTCGCCGCCGCACGAGCCCTGCAGGCGGTTGATGCAGCCGAAGCCGCGGTTGTCCAGCAGCACGATGGTCAGCTTCAGCCCCATCGCGATCGAAGTCGCGATCTCCGAGTTCATCATCAGGTAGCTGCCGTCGCCCACCATCACGACCACATCGCGGTCCGGGCGCGCCAGCTTGACGCCGAGACCGCCCGCGATCTCGTATCCCATGCAGGAGTAGCCGTACTCGAGGTGATAGGCATCGCGATCCTGGGCGCGCCACAACTTGTGCAGCTCGCCCGGCAGGCCGCCGGCGGCGCAAACGACCGTGCCCCGCGCTCCGATTGTCCGGTTCACAGCGCCCAGGACTTGCGCGTCCGTCGGCAGCTGCGCACCAACATCCTTCGTGGCCGCGTCCACCGCCTGGTGCCATGAGGCGCGGAGCGCCTCGACCCGTTTCGCGAGATCGCTACGCGCCGGCGGCTTGACGAGCAGCGCATCGAGCTCCGCGATCGCTCGTGCAGCGTCGCCTTGGACTGCGATCGCGCCACTCTTGACGACATCGTGCCGGCAGACGTTGATCGAGATGAAGCGGCGCTGCGGATTCTGGAACAGCGTGTGCGAGGCGGTCGTGAAGTCCTGCAGCCGCGTGCCGATCGCGACGATCAGGTCCGCCTGAGCGGCGAGCTCATTGGCCGCCGCGGATCCGGTTACGCCGATGGAACCGACGTTGAGCGGATGGTCCCAGGGCAGGGCGCCTTTGCCTGCCTGCGTTTCGGCAACTGGAATGCCGTGCCGTGTTGCGAAGCGCGCCAGTGCATCGAAGGCGTCGGCATAGTGCACGCCGCCACCCGCGATGATGAGCGGCTGCTTCGCGCGCGCGATCAGATCCGCGGCCGCAGCGAGTTGACGCGAATCGGCTCCGGTCTGAGCTGGGAGATGGATGCGGGAGTCGAAGAAAGCGAGCGGATAGTCCCAGGCCTGTGCCTGGACGTCCTGGGGCAGGGCGAGCGTGACCGGGCCGCATTCCGCGGGATCGGTCAGTACGCTCATTGCCTGCGGCAGGCTGCGCAGCAGCTGTTCCGGACGCGTGATGCGGTCCCAATAGCGCGACACCGGACGAAAGCAGTCGTTGACGGTTACCGTCGGATCGCCGAAGTCCTCGACCTGCTGCAACACCGGATCAGGCCTGCGGCTGGCGAACACATCGCCAGGCAACAGCAGCACAGGCAGTCGATTCACGTGCGCGAGCGCCGCCGCGGTCACCATGTTCGTTGCGCCCGGGCCGATGGAAGTCGTGCAGGCCATGAACCTGCGGCGCTTCGTCGTCTTGGCGTACGCGATCGCTGCATGCGCCATCGCCTGCTCGTTGTGCGCGCGATAGGTGGGCAGAACGTTGCGCACCCCGGCGAGCGCTTCGCCGAGCGCCGCGACATTGCCGTGGCCGAAGATTGCGAATACGCCAGGAATCAGCGGCACCGTTGCGCCGTCGAGCACGGTCTGCTGGGCGATCAGGTATCGCACCAGCGCCTGGCTCATCGTGAGGCGAATGGTTTCTGCGCTCATGCTCGGTTGCGCGCTTGCCGCCAGCTGACGATCAGGCGGCGGTAGCGTTCGGCGATATCCTCGATAGCCGCCTCGTCGGACAGGCCGTCATTGAACCACGCGCGGGCCGCAGTGTTGAAGATGCTGCGTCCCACCGCGAAGCCGCGGCACAGCTCGACGTCGGCGACGTCCGCGAAAGCCTGGCGCAGGGTCTCCTCCGGCGCGTCGAGCCCGAGCATGAGGATGCCGTTGCACCACGGATCGCGCTCGGCAATGACCGCCGCGATGGCGCGCCACGAGGCAGGCGTCTGCGGCTGCAGTTTCCACCACGCCGGCCGCACGCCGAGGTTGTAGAAGCGCTTGATCGCCCGCGTCAGCGTCTGATCGTCGACCGGCAGCCCGCCGCCGCTGCAGATGATTTCTACCAACAGGTCCCGGCTGAGCGTGCGCGCATTCAGGTGCAACTCGGTGAGCCGGTGCTCCTGTGCGAGCCGCAGCTCGATCGGATCGTCGGGATGGTAGAAGACGAGGCACTTGACGACCTGGCCGGCCGGCCACGTGGCCAGATGCAGTGCGGTGTTGTCGTCGGGATCGAAGGCGAGCGGGCGCGAGCCCGGCGCCTCGATTGGCCGGCCGATCCACAGGTTCGCATGGGCGAGTCGATTGAGAACCGCGCTGCCGTGGCGAGCATCCACGATCACGCCGAGCCGCTCCGGGGCGCGAACCTGCGCGGCGACGCGTTCGACTGCCGTGCCGATCAGATCCTTGAAGCGAGCGATCGCCGTGCGCGGCGCGCCGCTCTCGTCCGCGAGTTGTTCGAGCTGCCGGCGATGATCGAACGCGAGCACGTAGAGCTCGCCGCGCTGGCGTTGACGCACCGTCGTCGCGTGGTGGATGTGCTCGAGGCGATCGTCGAGATCCGGCCGTGCCATCCCGGCGGCGCGAGCGAGAAAGTCGTCCAGCTCGACGCGGCTCGGCATCGCGGGAGTGCAGCCGTGGCGGCTCACGACCAGCGCGCCGCAGGCATTGCCGAGGCGTCCGCTCTCGGTCAACGAACGGCCGTTGAGCCACCCGTACAGCAGCCCGCTGAGAAACGCGTCGCCGGCGCCGAGCACGTTGAGCACTTCGACGGGAAAGCCCGCGACGTCGACGCCCTCGCCGAGTGTGCGCGGCGCGGGGCCCTCGATGATCGTGCAGCCGCCAGCGCCGCGCTTCAAGACGATCGGCGCGGCGGTGTGCTCGCGGATGGCTTGCAGCGCGGACAGCACATCGGTCGTGCCGCCGGCGATCTGGATCTCCTCTTCGGTGCCCACGATCAAATCGCACAGCGGCAGCAGTCGCTGCAAGGCAGCCGTGACCTCCGCGGATGCGACGAAGCGGGACGCTCCCTCGCCGGCGGCCGTGAGTTTCCACAACACCGGTCGATAGTCGATGTCGAGGATCGTGCGCGTCTCGTTGGCGCGCGCCCATTGAAACGCCTGTTCGACCGCGGTGCGCGTCTGTTCCGTCGACAGGTGCGTGCCGGTCACCGCAAGGGCGCGGCTCGAAGCGATGTACTGCTCGTCGAAGTCGCCGACTTCGAGCCCCAGGTCGGCGCACCGCTCGCGGAAGAAGATGTGCGGGTAGGCGCCCTGTCCTTCGATGCCCAGCACGACCAGGCCCGTCAATCGCTGCGGATCGGTCGCAACGTGGCCGACGTCGACGCCTTCGCGTGCCAGTGCTTCACGCACGAAGCGCCCCATCTGCTCATTGCCAACCCGCGTCAGCATCGAAGAGCGCAGGCCGAGGCGAGCGGTGCCGGCCGCCAGGTTCGCGGAGGAGCCGCCGAGATACTTGGCGAAGCTCTGCATGTCTTCGAGCCGGCCGCCGATCTGCTCGCCGTAGAGGTCGACCGCGGCACGGCCAATGCACACGACATCGAGGTCGACCGCAGCGGTGGGATCGATGCTCAACGAGGCCTCCTGCGGCTGCCCTTCGGTTGCACCAGGCACTGGCCGGTGCACACCACCAGGGCCTGCGCCAGACACATCGGAGCGACCAGCGAGCGCACCTCGGCCGGGGTGCCCGAGCCGATCAGTAAGCACACGCTGGCCCACGGCTTGAGCGGCGACAGTGCGTGGT
>DATEML010000206.1:0-7523 GCA_035275585.1 Steroidobacteraceae bacterium
ACGACAATCCGGTTCACCTCGTCGCCGAACAACCCATTTCGACCTTCTCGATCGACGTCGACACCGGTGCGTACGCCAACGTGCGCCGGTTCCTCAACGCAGGCCAGCTGCCGCCGCAGGACGCCGTGCGCGTCGAAGAGATGATCAACTACTTCGACTACAGCTATGTGCCGCCGGCGAGCCGCGACGTGCCGTTCCGTGTAGCCACGGAGGTGGCGCCGGCGCCCTGGAATCCCCAGGCGCTGCTCCTGAAGATCGGCATCAAGGGATTCGAAGTCGCGGCCGCCGAGCGGCCGCCCGCGAACCTCGTGTTCCTCATCGACGTCTCCGGCTCGATGCAATCGCCGGACAAGCTGCCGCTGCTCAAGAACGCGTTCCGCCTGCTCACCGACCAGCTGACGGCGCGCGATCGCGTATCGATGGTCGTGTACGCCGGCAGCTCGGGCGTCGTGCTGGAGCCGACGCCGGGCGATCAGAAGCAGAAGATCCGCGCGGCCATCGATCGGCTCGAAGCAGGCGGCTCGACCAATGGCGCCGAAGGCATCGAGCGCGCCTATCAGCTCGCGCACGATGCGCAGCTCAAGGGCGGCATCAATCGCGTCGTACTCGCGACCGACGGTGACTTCAACGTCGGCGTCGTCAACTTCGAAGCGCTGGTCGACATGGCGGAGCGGCAACGCAGCGGCGGCGTGGCGCTCACGACGCTCGGCTTCGGCACCGGCAACTACAACGACCAGCTGCTGGAGCGGCTCGCCGATGCCGGCAACGGCAACTACGCGTACGTCGACACACTGTCGGAAGCGCGCAAGGTGCTCGTCTCCGAGCTGTCGTCGACGCTGTTCACGATCGCCAAGGACGTGAAGATTCAGGTCGAGTTCAATCCGACGACGGTGCTCGAATACCGGCTGATCGGCTACGAAAACCGCATGCTGGCGCGCGAAGACTTCAACAACGACAAGGTCGACGCCGGCGACATCGGCGCCGGGCACCGCGTGACTGCGCTCTACGAAGTCATCCCGGTCGGCAAGTCGGGGCGGCTCGATCCGTTGCGCTACGGTCCGCAACTGCCGGGCGCGGCCGACGCACGCGCGAGCACGGAGCTGGCCAACGTGAAGCTGCGCTACAAGAAGCCCGATGCCGACACGAGCGAGTTGCTCCAATACCCGATCACGAAAGGTTCGGTCGCCACGCTCGAGAGGCTCTCCCCTGACTTTCGTTTCGCCGCGAGCGTGGCGGCCTTCGGTCAGCTGTTGCGCGGCGGGAAGTATGTCGGCAATTTCGGCTACGACGACGTCGAGCGGTTGGCGCGCGGCGCGCTCGACCAGGATCGTGATGGCTATCGTCGCGAATTCGTGTCGCTGGTGAAGCTCGCCGATTCGCTGACGCCACGCGAGGGTGCGGCACAGGTGAGCGACATTGCCCATTGAACGCCCCCACCCAACCCTCCTCCGTCTTGCGGGGGAGGGCGGGGAGGGGCAGGCTTGCCTGCATGGAACTCGGCTCCGTTCCCAGCGTCGATGCGGTCGCCCTTGCGGAGGCGCCGCCAGCCGTCGCGTCCACGGACGATGCGACGCTCATGTTGCGTTACCGGGACGGCGACGCGCGCGCGTTCGAGATTCTGTACGAGCGCCACAAGGGACCGCTGTATCGCTATTTGCAGCGGATGTGCGGCCGGCGTGAAGTCGCCGACGACCTGTTCCAGGAGGTGTGGAGCAAAGTGATTGCGAGTCGCAGCCGTTACGAGGCGAGGGCGCAGTTCAATACGTTCCTGTTCCGCATCGCCCATAACTGCGCGGTCGATCACTTCCGCCGCAGCGGCCGGCCGCACGAGCGCGCCGCGCAGGATATCGACGACGTCGCCGAGCAGATCGGCGGCGCCGAGCACGAGCGGCCCGATGCGGCGCTGGCCGAAGCGCAGGTGCGCAGTGATTTTCGCCGGGCGCTCGAGCAGCTGCCGGCGGAGCAGCGCGACGTGTTCGTGCTCTACGAGGAGAGCGGCCTGACGCTCGAGGAAATCGGCAGGATCACGGGCGTGGCGATGGAAACCGCCAAGAGCAGGCTGCGCTACGCCGTCGGCAAGCTGCGCGCGGCGCTGAAGCAGCACCGTCCGCGGCACTTCGAACCCAGTGTGCAATCGTGAGCGAACCGACCGACATCAAGGCGCTGGACGAGTACCTGAAAGGGGACTCCGACGTTTCGCAGCGCTATCGCGAGCTCGGCCGCGACGAGGTGCCGGCCGAGCTCGACCGGCGCGTGCTCGCAGAGGCACGCGACGCCATCGCGGGCGAAGGGACGAAGCGCTCGCGATCATGGCTGCGCTGGAGCGCGCCAGTCGCGCTGGCGGCTTCGGTCGTGCTCGTCGTGACGATCGTCCTGGAGCGCGGCGTGCAAGACCAGACAGTAGTGCTGCCGCAAGCGGCGAACGTTCATCCAGTGCGCAGCGACGTGGTGAGCGACGACAAGGCTGCGAACGCAGCCGAGGAGCGCAAGCTCGCGGAGGAGCCGGCCCCGGTCTATATCCAGACGGTCCCTGACTCTGTGCGCGAGGCCATGCCTGAAGTGACTCTGCGCGACGCGCCTGCGCCAGCGCAGTCACTTGCCAAGGCCGAGGCCGAACTTCCCGTCGTGCCGTTGCCGCAGATCGCGGTGCAGGCGCAGACGCAGAGCGATCAGGCACTGGCAGGATCGATTGCGACCGTTCAGCCGCCGCCGGCTGCCGCGCCGCCTGAGCCGGCAGTCGTGGGGCAGATCTCTGCCACGAACGCGCTCGAACGCGGCGAAGCGGAAGCGGACTCCTCCGCCGACGTGCAGGAGACCGCAGCTTCAGCTAGCCGCTCGCGTCGCGCGCAAGGACGCACGGCCGGACCCCGCAGCCCAGTCTCGGGCAGTGCGCTTAGCGGCAGCGAGTCGCGGCCAGCGACCGACGAGACGGCGCAGCGCTCCGACCCGCAGTCATGGCTCGAGGACATTCGCGAGATGCGCCGCGCCGGCAAGACCGCCGATGCCGATCGCGAGTGGGAGCGCTTTCGCGAGGCGTTCCCCGACTTCCACGTGGACGACGACGACATCGCACGCAAGAAGCCGTGAAGCGCGCGGTGTGGTCTAATCCGCGCCCATGATGGAAAGAACGATCGAGAAACTGCTGTTCGCCAGTCGCTGGATCCTGGCGCCCGTGTATCTCGGCCTGTCGCTCGCGCTGGTCGCGCTCGGCATCAAATTCTTCATGGAGCTGTTCCACCTGCTCACGGACGTGTTCGCCGCGGGCGAGGCGGAGCTGGTGCTGATCCTGCTCGGGCTCGTGGACATGGTGCTGGTCGGCGGCCTGATCGTCATGGTGATGTTCTCGGGCTACGAGAACTTCGTCTCGGCGCTCGACGTCGATCAGGGCGGCGAAAGGCTCAGCTGGCTCGGCAAGCTCGATGCGAATTCGCTGAAGCTGAAGATCGCCTCGTCGATCGTCGCGATTTCCTCGATCCACCTGCTGCGGCGTTTCATGGAAGCGGACGATTACATCCGCGCAGGCAACGGCGATACGCTCATGTGGTTCGTGATCATCCACCTCACGTTCGTCGTCTCCGCCGTGATGATGGGCGTGCTCGACCGTATCACCTCGAGCCAGCACCGCGGCCACAAAGGGGAAGTCTGACCCGCAGGTCAGACTTCTGTGTGGGTCAGCTTCAGCCTGACACTCTCTGCTCCGGCTCCGTTCCCGTCGGATAAAACTCCATCGACACCGAATTCAGGCAATAGCGCCTGCGCGTCGGCCGCGGACCGTCGTCGAACACGTGGCCCAGGTGGCTGTCGCAGCGGCGGCAACGAATCTCCGTGCGGATCATGCCGTGGCTCTCGTCGACCAGCTCGGCGATGTGATCCGCATCGAACGGCTGCGTGAAGCTCGGCCAGCCGGTGCCGGACTCGAACTTCGCGTCCGCCTTGAACAGCGGCAGCCCGCACAACCGGCAGGCATAGATGCCGTCCTTCTTGTTATTGAGCAACGTGCCGCAAAAGGGGGCTTCGGTGCCCTGATGCAGCAGCACGCGACGCTCCTCGGGCGAGAGTTTTGCGGCGAGCTCCTCGCGCTGGGCCGGGCTCAGGGGGCGAAGGTCGTAACCGCTGGCGGAAGTGGTCGGGACGGGCTTGGGGCGCATGGGAGGTACCTCGCTGGGAGTCAGGGTGAAACCTGACCCACACCACGATAGGGGTCACTCGGCCCGTTTCAAGCCGCGGCTACTTGCCGCTGGCCCGCATGCGGCTGTTGCGATAGCCGTACAGCGCATAGATCGAGAAGCCGATGATCGACCAGATCAGGAACAGCAGCCAGGTCTCGGTGGGCAGGAACACGATCATGCCCAGGCAGACCACGGCGCCGAGCACGCACGTCACGTGCACCAGCGGCACGCGGAACGGCCGATGCAGATTCGGCCGTGTGTAGCGCAACACCAGCACGCCGACGCACACGCCGGCGAACGCCAGCAGGATGCCCATGGAGATCAGCTCGCCGAGGATGTTGAGCGGGAACAGTCCGGCGATCACTGCCGCGAGGACCGTGGTGATCATCGTGGCGACGTGCGGCGTGCGGTACTTCGGATGCACCTTGCGCATGCTCGGCGGCAGCAGCCCGTCGTCGGCCATCGCCAGGAAGATACGCGGCTGCCCGAGCATCGACATCAGGATCACCGAAGTCATGCCGACGATCGCGCCGATCTTCACGAGTCCGCCGAGCCATGACAATTGCGGATGCGCATCGAGCGCGACTGCGACCGGCGCGTCGGCGCCGAGCTTGGTGTACGGCACCATGCCGGTCATCACCGCGGCCATTGCGATGTAGAGCACGGCGGAGATGATCAGCGCGCTCAGGATTCCCACCGGCACGTCGCGCTGCGGATTGCGCGTCTCGCGCGCGGTCGTCGATGCCGCGTCGAAGCCGACGTACGAGAAGAAGATGATCGCCGCGCCGCGCAGCAGGCCGCTGAAGCCGAACTCGCCCTCCTTGCCGGTGTTCGCCGGCAGGTAGGGATGCCAGTTCGCGGTGTCGACGTAGCTGATGCCGGCGAGGATGAAGACGACGATCACGCCGACCTTGATCCACACCATGATGCTGTTGGCCGTCGCGGATTCCTTGATGCCGATGTACAGGATCCAGCCGAGCGCCAGCACGATCAGCACGGCCGGCAGGTTGATGATTGCGCCGGTCGTGACCAGAAATGTGTCGGCACCCTTGTCCAGCGGCGCACTGGTGAGCGCGGCGGGGAAATGAATGCCCCAATCGCCGAGCCAGTTGACGACGTACTGCGACCAGCCGACCGCGACCGCGGACGCCGACATCAGGTACTCGAGCGAAAGGTTCCAGCCGATGATCCAGGCGACCGTTTCGCCGAGGGTGCAGTACGCGTAGGTGTACGCGCTGCCGGACACGGGAATCATCGCCGCGAACTCCGAGTAGCAGATCGCGGCGAGGGTCGAGCCGAAGGCGGCGATCAGCAGCGCCAGCGTCAGGGCCGGCCCGGTGTGATTCGCGGCCACCGTGCCGGTCAGGATGAAAATGCCGGTGCCGATCGTCGAGCCCAAACCGATTGCGGTCAGGGAGCTGGCCGTCAATACGCGCTTCAGCGGCGGTGCGCTGTCCAGCTCGGCGACGATGGCTTCGACGGGGCGGACGGCGAACAGGCGGCGCAGGACGGACATGGGACCTCGTGGGAGGAAGCGGTTGGCAAGCTGCTTATTCGAATGGGCGCACAGCCTACAGGGTAGGGCCGGCGGACAGAAGCCGTTATCATCGCAGGCCGATGGCCACGGACGATTCCCCTCCTATTCCGAACAGCTATTGGGTGCAGCCGGGCCGGCTTCTCGCCGGCGAGTATCCCGGCTCGATGTCGCGCGCCGAGGCCATGGAGCGCGTGCGCAAGCTCCTGGCCGGCGGCATCACCAGCTTCATCGACCTGACCGAGGAGGGCGAGTTGCCCGAATACGAAAAGCTCCTGCCCGACCTGACCGAGCGGCGCGTGCGCTATCGCCGCCTGCCGGTCCTCGATCACAGCGTGCCCGAGTCGCCGGCGCACATGGCGCGCATCCTCGATCTGATCGACAGCGAGCTCGGCGCGGGCCACTGCGTGTACCTGCATTGCCGGGCGGGCATCGGCCGGACCGGGACTGCGATTGGTTGTCATCTGGTCCGCGGCGGATTGACGAACGATCAGGCGTACGAGCACCTGCAACAGTTGTGGAAGCAGTGCGCTCGCTCGCGCCGCTGGCCGTCCATTCCGGAAACGACCGAGCAGGTCGAGTTCGTGCTGCGCTGGGGCGAGCCGGGTACGGCCGCGGGAGCGGGTCCGGTCGCGATCGCGCACCTGGACTTCGCGCCGCGCTACGAAGGCGCGCTCGTCGGTCTGGCGCTCGGCGATGCGCTCGGCATGCTGGTTGCGGAGAGCAAGTTCGACGCGGGAACGCTGGTTGCAGCGCTGCGCGAGCGCGGCTCGCTGCGCACCGGGGCGCACACTGCGATGACGCGAGCCGTCGCCGAAAGCCTGCTGGCTTCGGGTACGCACAATCCGGAAGACCAGATGCAACGCTACCTGCAATGGACGCGCACCGTCGAGGCGGCCGTGCCCACCGAGCTCAAGCGTGCTCTCGGTGCGTGGCAGTGGTCGCGCAAGCCGAACGCCGGCACGCACGACCCGAAGAATCTCGATCCGCATTCGCTGCCGCGCACGCTCGCCACGGCGCTCTATCTGCGCGCCGATCCGCAGCGGGCCATCGACACGGCTGCCGACGTTTCGCGAACGACGCAGCAGGCGCCGCTGGTGCTCGATCTGTGCCGGCTGTGGTCAGCGCTGCTGACCGATGCTCTGTCCGGCACGGACAAGGCGACGCTCGTCGCCTTCAACGGACCGGCGCTCGCGCTGTTGCGCAATCGTCCGCTCAAGGCGCCGATCAAGAACCTGATCGAGCGCAAGCCGCGACGCGACGCAGACGGGACGAGCGACGCGATGTCGACGACTCGTGCGGCGATCGCCGCGTTCACGAACGCTGCGACGGCGTCCGATGCCCTGCTGCAAGTCGCGACGACGCAGGGCTCGCCCGCCGCGGCAGCGCTGTGCGGGGCGCTGGCCGGTGCTCACTACGGCATCGACTCGATTCCCGCCGAATGGCGCCGGCAGCTGGCCGAAGATGCGCCGTTGCGTTCGCTGGCGCGGAGCCTGCTGGGCTGACCGATGGCAGTGCGCTCCCGACGCAAAGCGAGGACACGACGCAGCCGCCAGCGCGAGCCCGCCTGGACCCGCCTGTCCGACGCCGAACTGCTGCGTACGCGCTTTTGCGACCTGCGACTGACGCTGCGCCATTCCGTCGTCGAGCGTCACATGCGCGAGATCCGCCGCAGCCTCGCCGCGCGCGGCATCCGCTTCCGGCCGCACGTGTGGCTGTCCGAGGAATGGTTCTCGCCGGACGGCGTGCCCGGCCTCGCCGTGCCCTTCTACATGGCGCATCCCCGCCTGCAGCGACTGGAGCGGCGCTTCATGGGCGAA
>DATEML010000207.1:0-10147 GCA_035275585.1 Steroidobacteraceae bacterium
CCTGCCGCCTGAAATCGCCATATCTCAGCTCAGCGACTCGAACCCGCGACCCCTGATTACAAACCAACGGGATCACGAGCTCGATCGTGCGGGTGCCGTAGATCTTTGCGTAACGTCTGGGTCACTTGACGTAACGAGTGAAGGGAACTCCTTTCGTGTGACGCTCGTGTTCACTTGAGCACGAGTCTTCGATGCGAGCCGCGCTATGACAAAACCAATCGATGTCCTTCTCATTGAGCCTTCGGAGTCTCACGCCCGCCGGACGCTTGCAGCAATCCGTCGCAAGGCGCCTGATCTCTCGATCGTTCATGTCTCGGGTGCTGAAGTGGCTGTCGAGCTCATTTTTGATTACTGGCCCACTGAACACCCGCAGGTTCCGCGCTTGGTCATCGTTGATCTGGATGCTGCAGGCGAGCTTGGCAAGGACGTCTTGCGCCGGCTAACGAGTGCTGGTCTCACGCGCAACGTCTCGACCGTCATCTTCTCCGCTCGTCTTTCTCCAATTGGTGAGCTGAAAGGCTCCTCGTCTCGTGTCATGAACGTCCTGAAGCCGCTCGACAACGATGCATATGCGGTGCAAGTGGCGAGAGTCGTCGACGAGCTGCTCCTCGCACGAGCCTGAGTACTGCGCGGCTAAAGCCTCGCGTTCTTGAGCGGTCCGGCATCGACCGCATCGAAGCCGATGCTTCGCGCCAGCTCGCGCTCCGATCACCGCGCAGGATCGCGGCGTTCCGGCTTGGTCTCGCGCACGGTTGAGGCGCGCACCGTTGAGTCGGATCGGCTATTCCCCCTCCTGATGTTTATGCGGCGCGCCTTTCTCGGCGAGCCGATGCACAGCCTCCACGAAGTGAACATAGTCGATATACGCCGCAACGTAGTCGCGGCCCGCGGCAACGCTGTCAGCCGAGTGCTTCTTGCGCTCGAGAGCAAGCTCAAAACGCTTGCCGATGTCAGCCTCGATGGCCTCCGCCACTTGCTTCGCGAGGCGCTGTGCGGAGCCAGCTTCCAGCGCAGCGTCGGCAGCCGCAAGGCCGGGATCGATACTCCCGGCGGCCTTCAAGCCCGTGAACGGCTCGCCCTCCCCCGCCCGGTGCACTCGCACCAACGTCTCGAAGAAATACCGGTCGGCGAGCGTCTTGGCCTCGTTGCCGAGTTTGCGAACTGCGAGTGTCTTCGCGAACACGTCACGGATCTCGTTTTCATTTTCGGAAGTAACCCACTTCAGCACCGGCATTGGATCCTGCTTCTCCAGCGCCGCGCGAGCATCGCGAATGACTGGTCCGTCAAGTGCATCACAGTGCGCTACCGCCAGTTCGGAGAGTACGAGACATGTCGCGGTCACGGCAGCAATAGCAATGGCAGTTCCGAGCTTCATGGCTTCCTCCCGACGCTGTGCTGTGTGAATGTCGAGCGCACTCGCCCTGTCATTTTCTTCAAACCACGCGCGCGCGCCACTCCTGCTGCTGTCCGCTCTTGATCGACCCGGCGATGTCGCACACCAGGCCGGCGACGACGCCGATCGCATCGTCGATCGCCATGATTCCGGTCAATGCGCCGCGAGCATCGACGACCGGCACGCGACGAACGCCCGCAAGCCTCATACCCTGAAGCATGTCGTTGAGCTCGTCGGCCTCGTTTGCGATGAGCGGCTGACGGGTCATGACGTCCTCGACCGTGACCGCGTAAGGATCGACATCGCGCGCCATGACGCCAAGAACCAGATCGCGATCCGTCAGCACGCCTATCGGCTTGCGCAGCACGTCTGCCGGTCCATGCACGATTAGGAAGCCGACATGCTGCTCGCGCATCAGTTTCGCCGCTTCGGCCGCGTCCGCATTGGAGGCGATCGCCACGACTGCTCGCTTGCAATACTCGCCGATCTTCATGGCATGTTCCCCGCCTGAACTACTTGTACGCCTTGCGCCGCCCGCGGCTGCTCCAGTCGTGCGATCTCGGCCTCTGCCGCAAGCCAGTCATCCAGCTCGTGGCCGGGCTCGAAACCACGCTTCTCGGCGATGAAGTATGCCGCGAGAGCGACCTTGGGCTGATGGCCCGCAGCGCCGGTCCCGGCGCCAACTGCGGTCGCCGCAACGGACACTTTGCGGGAGCGCGGTGCTGACTTCTGTGCTCGAACGTTGCTCGCGTGCATCACCTGACCTCGATTGAAATTGCCTTCGGCGCAGCGACTTTCGTCTTCGGGATGCGCACTTTCAGAACGCCGTCCTTCGACTCCGCCTGAATGGCCTTGGCGTCAATGTTGTCGGGCAGCGAGAAACTGCGGGAGAACGTTCCATAGAAGCTTTCGACGCGGATCTCGTTTGCGCCCTGCTGCTCCTGCTCGTGACGCCGCTCGCCGGCGATGGTGATGACGCCGTTGTCGAGCGTGATCTTCACATCCTCCTTCTTCACCTCCGGGAGCTCGGCCTTGATCAGGTACTCCTCGTCAGTCTCGCTGATGTCGGCCACCGGGGACCATGCGACACCTTCGCTGCCGCTGCGGCGCAGCGCGCGCGCGAAGAACGGGGAATACTGACGAAACACTTCCTCCACCTCGCGGAAGGGCTCCCAACGCGTGATGCTCATCTTCGTCTCCTCTCGTGCTTGACCGGAATACCAGTCCATTGTTCACGTTCCGGCCGGCAGCGGCCATGCGGAAATGGCCGTAACGCTTACGTGATCATGCGAGCCGACGCGCGTCGCAGCCGACGATGTACTCGTCAAGCGGGCAGATCGGCCCGCAATCCGCGGCGCTCGATCGATTGCCATGCCTCCTCGGGCGAGTCGGCGAATTCGAACAGCTCCCTGTGCTCTGCGGCGATCGTCCCGGTCTCGACCAGGCCATCGAAGTTGATGATGTGGCGCAGTAGTCGCGATCGAACAGCACAGTCGGGATCGGCGGAGCCTTGCGCGTCTGCTGCAACGTCAGAGCCCCGGCCCACCGCCCGTTGCAACGACGTTGTCGCGCCATTCGCCATCAGTCTTCACTGCGCCGCCTTGTAGTGACGCGATGCGCCCGAAGCTGCGGGCCGCCGCATACCCTGACTGCTGTTGCACGCGCAGCGCGGAAGCAGATGTCGCTTCAGTTTGCTTACATACGGCCTACGCTTTCGTCGCGCAGCAAAAACACAGTGTCCTCGACTGGCAGCAGGTAGCTGGCTGCTGCGGACTAGCAGATGGCTGCAACAACAGCGTACTCGGCCGACATCAGTCCACCTCTGGCTGATCCCGCACCAGCAGCACGGGTACTGAAGAACGTCGCAGGACGAACTCCGCGTCGCTTCCCAGTGCCAGCCGCTGGAATCCTCGACGGCCATGCGTGCCCATGACGATGAGATCGGCAGGCCACTGCCTGGCCTGTTTTACGATCTCGTCCGCCACGCGCCCGCCTACGGTATCGACCAGCTTCTGCTCGCAGGACAGGTTTGCGCGCCGGGCAACAGCAGCGGCCTGGTCGAGCACCTTTGCGCCAGATTCGCGCAGCGCCTGAAAGATCGGTTCGTAGTACACAGAGGGAACGGCATCGCCGGCAAGGACGAGCTCGTTCACGACGTGGATGAGCATCAACTGCCCGCCCGTGCCCTTTGCAACCTTGATGGCCTCGTCCAGACCGCGCAGCGACGTTGCGCTCCCGTCCACTGCAACCAGAATCTTCTTGTACATGTCGGACCTCCTTCACTCCACCTGGATGCTACGCAGATAGTCCACGAGCCGATTGATCATGGAGTCGACCTGCGCGCGCTCCGCGGCATCGTTGGTCGCGGAGCTGTCGTAGAACTGCCAACCCCAGACGGGCATGTCCCTCGCGCCGTGAGCGCGGCGATCCCAGCGGCCATCTATCGTGCGACGGACATCCTCTGTGGGGAACTCTCCGCCGTCGCGTTTCGCGATGCGTGTGAGATCCGGAACGCCGATGTTGATCAACGATGCGACTGGCCCGTCGCCGTGTCCACGGATGCCGTGACAACTCGAGCACAACTGCTGATACATCTCCAGACCGGACATCTGTCTGGAGCGACGCTCGGGTGTGCTCGCGCAGCCCGCTACGAGTGCGAGGACAACGCCGACTGAGATTGCATATCTCATATCCTCGTCTCCCGCATTGGTCGGGCAGCAGTGTGAACGGCCTCGTCCGCAAGATCGAGGAAAGCTGCCATCCGCTCCCGACTCGTGGGGCCGGCCGCGACACTGAAGCGGCGCACCGTCTGCACCACACGCCTCGGCGTGCCGAGATCGCTCCAGCCACACGGAGGAACGGTCATGACACGCAGCAGCTCCGGCGATCGCTGCAGGATGTCGCGCGAGAAATCCAGCGCAGGCAGGTCATCGTAAAGTTGCGCGAGGCGCCCGCGACCCAGCGCCGAATCGGGAGAAGCTACAATGTGCCGCATTTCGCCGACCAGATCCGGGCAGCGTGCCTCGAATGCGCCCATGAGCGCGTGACCGCTCGCAGCAAAGATGAAGGAATTCCACAGGCCGCCGCGCGCCATGAGCGCCCGTGCGGTCGCGGCGTTCGGCTTCTCCACGAACTCTCTGACCACACGGACGGCGGAGCCGCTGTCGCCCTCCGCGACGATATAGCCGAGCTCCGGATCGGCGTCCTCCGGCGTGATTCCCAACAGGACCACGTGACCCGGATCGCGCCCGAGTTCGAGCATCGCCGACTGCAAGCTCCCCGCAAGAATATCTTCGTTGCGCACGTAGTGATCGGACGGCAGAACCAGCAGCATCGCGTCCGGATCTCGATGCAGGATGTGCAGAAGCGGCAGCAGGATGCCGGTTGCCGTGCCGCGATTTCGCGGCTGCGAGATCAGGTTGGACGACGGGATATCGAGATGCAGTGACTGCCACCAGCGCCGATGGTGATCGGCCACGATCGCGCAGGTGCGTTCCGGGCTGGCCACCGCACGCGCGCGCCGCAGAGCGTCGTGCAGCAGAGACTCTTCCCCACCCAGCGAGCAGAATTGCTTCGGAATCGCGACGCCCGAAGCCGTCGTCGTCAACGACTGCAGCCGGCTCCCGTTGCCTCCGGCGAGCACCAGAGCCCAGTTGTGGCCAGCATCCCAATGCGTGTCCCAGCGAGCGTGTACACGTCGCATGCGAAAGTCCTCCGAATGTGGTGGGCTACGGCAGAAAGTCTGACAGCTGCGCACGCATAGCGCAGCCGTGAGCGTTCACGGTCAGTTACGTAGATGACCGGAGACGCGTGCGCGCGGCATGGAGCGTCACGCTCGTCGCGAAGCCGCCTATCATGCGGGCGACGCGGCACGGCTTTCGAAGATCGTCCGGTCTCACGCTCAAATGGCGCCACAACCCATATCCGACACGGAAACGCCACGCGGCCTAACCTCGGCGGAGGCGGCACGACGCCTGGCCGCCGACGGGCCGAACGAACTGCCGACGCACAAGCCACGCGCTCTGGTCGCGATCGTTCGCGACGTATTGGCCGAACCCATGTTTCTGCTGCTGATCGCCGCAGCCACGATCTATGTCGTACTCGGCGACCTGCGCGAAGCACTCATTCTCGCCAGCTCGATCGTCATTGTCGTTGCCATCACGGCCGTGCAGCAAAGTCGCACCGAGCGCGTGCTCGCGGCATTGCGCGATCTTTCGAGCCCGCGCGCGCTCGTGATCCGCGACGGCGCCGAGCAGCGGATCGCCGGTCGCGATGTGGTCGTCGGGGACGTCGTCCTGCTGCGCGAGGGCGATCGGGTACCCGCCGACGGCCTTCTCGTCAGTGCCACCGCGCTGAGCGTCGATGAGTCTGTTCTTACGGGCGAATCCCTGGCTGTCGACAAGGTGTCCGCAACGAACGACAGTCCGGGCGAGCTGGCGACGGTCTATTCAGGCACGCTCGTCGTGCGCGGCTTTGGCGCAATGCTCGTGCGTCAGACCGGCGTGCGCACCGAGATCGGCCGAATCGGCAGAGCAATGACGACGCTCGGAGCCGAAACGACGTCCTTGTACCGCGAAGTGCGCCGAATCGTGCGCTGGGTTGCCATCGGCGCGTTGACACTCTGCGGCGCGATCGCGCTGATTTACGCAGCATCGCGCTCGGACTGGCTCGGCGGCGTGCTGGCTGGCATCACCCTGGCCATGGGCGTGCTGCCGGAAGAGTTTCCGGTCGTGTTGACCGTCTTCCTCGCCATGGGCGCGTGGCGCATCTCGCGCGTAGGAGTTCTCACGCGCCGTATGCCTGCTGTCGAGTCGATCGGCGCTGCAACCCTGCTTGCAGTCGACAAGACCGGCACCCTGACCGAGAACCGCATGCAGTTGGCTCTACTGGAAACCGCCGACGGTGTCTGCGATCTGCGTGAGCCGAGCGCCGCACTCACGAATTCTGCTGCCCGGGTACTGGCGACGGCACTGGCCGCGAGCGAGCGCAAGCCGTTCGATCCGATGGAGCGGGCCATCCACGAGGCAGCGCAGATGCTGGCGCCGGCCAGCGCTGCCCGCCTGCGTTCGATGGACCTGATCCGCGAATACGATCTGACGCCGGAATTGCTCGCCGTCACGCACGTCTGGCGACTCGAATCGCAGCAAATCGAAATTGCCGTCAAAGGGGCTCCCGAGACAGTCTTCGATCTGTGCAGGCTCGGTGCGCACTCCCGCTCTCATTTGCTGAACCGCGTTGCCGCTCATGCGTCTGACGGCCTGCGCGTACTCGCAGTGGCACAGGGAACAGGCGATGGCCGTACCAACTTGCCCGAATCACCACGTGAGTTCGAGCTCGAGCTGCTCGGCCTGATCTGTCTCGCCGACCCGCTGCGCCGGGATGTGCCCGCGGCGCTGGCCGAGTGCGCTCGCGCGGGCGTGCGGGTTGTCATGATCACTGGCGATCATTCAGGCACCGCCCTGGCGATCGCACGCCAGGCCGGCTTCGACACGCAAGGCGACGTATTGACCGGCGCGCAGATCGAGTCCCTCGACGATGAGCAGCTCCAGCACCAGGTCCGGTCCGTCAACATCTACGCGCGCACCAAACCGGATCACAAGCTTCGGCTCGTGCAGACGTTCAAAGCTGCCGGCGAAATCGTTGCAATGACCGGAGACGGCGTGAACGACGCCCCCGCTTTGCGTGCGGCACACATCGGCGTTGCCATGGGCCGGCGCGGCACGGATGTCGCGCGAGAGGCCGCCGCGCTGGTGCTGGTGAACGACGATTTCGGCTCGCTGGTCGCAGCCGTCCGACTCGGCCGGCGCATCTACAGCAACATCCGCCACGCAATGACGTACATCATCGCCGTGCACATTCCGATCGCCGGCCTCGGCCTGCTGCCCGTGCTGCTCGGGTGGCCGCTGCTGTTCACGCCGGTGCACGTGCTGTTTCTGGAGTTCATCATCGACCCCGCATGCGCGTTCGTCTTCGAGGCCGATGCCGAAGCACCGGACGTCATGCGGCGCCGTCCGCGCCGGCCCGACGAACGGCTATTCTCGCGCGCGATGCTCAGGCGTAGTCTGTCGCTCGGATTTGCCGTGTTGATGCTTTGCGCGATCGTATATCGGACTGCGCTGCAGCGAGGCTCTGTCGATGAAGCGCGCACACTCGCCTTCCTGACCCTCGTTGCAGCAAACCTCGCGCTGATCTTCGTCAGCCGGTCACGCAGCGAAAGTCTGGTCGCGGTCTTCGTCAAGCCCAACCGCATCTACTGGTGGATCGTCGCGATAGCCGGCCTCATCCTCGGCCTCGCCATCGGCGTGCAGGGCTTCGCAGACGTTTTCAGATTCGCGCAGCCGCCGTGGACCGCGATCGCTGTGGTCGTCATGCTGGCGGTAGGCTCGGTCCTGGCAGCTGGCTGGATGTTGCGTAAACACTGACTAGCGCCGATCAGTAACGCCGCTCAGCTGATCACGGGAAGTTGCAGGCTCGCATCATCGAACGAGGACGATCGCCATGCCGCAGTCGACAGCCGATACCCAGGTTCGCGCCGCCTTTCGAATCCAGGAACTGCTCACGCCGGAGGCATTTGCGCATCCGGTCAGCGAGATCTCACTCCGTGAAACGCACATTTCGTGGATCGTCCTGACGGGATCCTTCGCGTACAAGATCAAGAAGGCGGTGAAGTTCGATTTCATCGACGCGCTGACACTGGAGCGACGCCGCACGCTGTGCAACGAAGAGCTGCGCCTCAATCGGCGGCTCGCGGCGGAGCTCTATTTGGATGTCGTCGCTATCACGCGCAACGCTGTACGGCTGCTCGTCGGCGGCGACGGGCCTGCGGTCGAGTATGCGGTCCGCATGCGGCAGTTCGCCGCGTCGGATGAGCTGCCGGCGCTGCTCGCGAAGCAATATGTCGGGGTTGGGCAGATCGAAGAACTCGGCGAGTCGCTCGCGCAGTTTCATCTGAACGCCGCAGTTGCGCCCCCGGCGCAGGCTCCAGAAAAGACGCAGCAGATGTACGAGTCCGTGTTCGGCAACCTCGCTCAGCTGCTCGCACATTTCCAGGGTGAGCATTCGATGGCTCTGAACCGCCTGATCGACTGGACGCATGACACTGCGCAGGCGCTCGAACACGCTTTCGAAGCGCGCGAACGGGCTGGATTCGTACGCGAATGCCACGGCGACCTGCATGCGGCCAACGTCGTCCGGCTGCACGGCCGGCTGGTGCCCTTCGATTGCATCGAGTTCGATCCGCGCCTGCGGTGGATCGACGTGATGAACGACGTTGCGTTTCTGGTCATGGACCTGACCGGCCATGATCGATCCGATCTCGCTCTCGCCTTGCTGAGTCGCTACCTCGAGGTTACGGGCGACTACGAGGGCGTGCACCTGCTTCCTTTCTACGCCGCGTATCGCGCTCTGGTGCGCGCGAAGGTGGACGCTCTCGCCGCCGCGGAGGTTCCAGCGTGTGCGTCCGAGTTTCACGATCGAATGCAGCGACGCATCCGCTCTGCGCTGAGCTGGATAGCGCCGCGGCAGCCGCTGCTCATTCTCATGCACGGCGTCTCCGGTTCCGGGAAGTCCTGGCTCAGCGGACAGCTCGTTCCAGAGTTGCGTGCGATCCGCATGCGCTCCGACGTGGAGCGCAAGCGCCTGGCCGGAGTGCTGCCGACGCAGTCAGCAGCTGAGCGCCACCGGGAAGGAATCTATTCGGCGCAGTTCAGTCATCGAACTTACGCACGGCTGGCCGACAGCGCCGAGAGCTGCCTGCGTGCAGGGTTCGATGTGATCGTCGATGCGGCGTTTCTCGAAGCCACGGATCGCGAACTCTTCCGTGCGCTGGCCAGGCGCGCGGGCAGTCGTCGCATCATCATCTCATGCCAGGCGGACCCTGGCGTGCTGACGGAGCGCATCACCCGACGTTCGTCGGGACTCGGCGATCCATCCGATGCAACCCTGCCAGTGCTCGACCAACAACTTCGCGAGATCAGGCCATTCGAGCCGGCGGAGCAACCGGACGTGATAGTCGTGGACACCGGCGAGCCGGACGCGCTCCGACGAACCTTGGCGGCGGTACGCGCGCGCTCCGGTGCCGAATAGCATTCGCCCATAATTACAGAGCAATCTCGTCGCGATACTCCGGAACGCTCGCCGACCAACCGAGCTCTGCTTGCAGCCGTTGCCGCAAAGCATCGCTGGCGCTCGCCTCGCCGTGTGTGATGAAGATCTGCCTGGGTGCGGCCGTCAGCTGCCGCAACCACGCGATCAACTCGTCGGCGTCCGCATGTGCCGAAGCAGACTGCAACTGGCAGACTTCCGCGCGAACCGGAAAAACTTCGCCGTGGATGCGCACCTGGCCTGCCCCTGCGACGAGGCTTGCGCCTCGGGTTCCGCCCGCCTGGAATCCCGAGAAGAGAATCGTATTGCGAGCGTCTGTCGCGAATACCTTCAGGTGATGCACGACTCGGCCGCCAGTGGCCATGCCGCTGGCGGCGAGGATGATTGCGGGCTCGCGAATGCGATCGAGAGCCTTCGATTCATCCGCAGTTCGAACGAGCCTTGCAGTGCGCCCCACTGCAGCGGCTTCTGATTCCGAGAGCCGATGCTCTGCCGCGTGCCGAACCAGCAGCGCAGTAGCGTCGATTGCCATCGGACTATCGAGGTACACGGGAATATCCGCAATGGCGCGCGTCGCCTTCAGACGCGCAATGAGCAGCAAGAGCAATTGAGCTCTGCCGACTGCAAAAGTCGGGATGACGACGATGCCGC
>DATEML010000208.1:0-20762 GCA_035275585.1 Steroidobacteraceae bacterium
CCGTATTCGAGGGTGCGCACGCCGACGCCGCAGTGCGTGCACAGCTCGGCGAGGCCGATCGGTTTGCTGAGATACGAATCGATGAAACGACATGCGCAGGCAACCGCGGCGGCGCGCTGCGTCCGCATGCTCGTTTCGGGCGTCGGTACCGATGTTGCCAACGCGTTGCGAACCTGCGCGACCAGGGCTTCGTCGATGTCGCGTCTGGCTGCGTGCTCATTCTGGGTTGCGGACTGGACGCAGCCAAGCAACGCGGCAATGCATTCGGGCGTCGCTGTCAGCAGCTGCATGCGCCGTGCGGACGGGCGCACGCCTGCTGCCGCGGTGATCACACAGAGCGTGGCATCGTAGGGCAGGAACAGGTCGATACGAGCGCGCCGGCCCGCCAGGGCGAAGCGATTGCCCGAGATAGGCTGGCCGCGCCAGCGAATCGCTGCTTCCTGCAACGAGAGCAGCAGGCACTCGTCGAGCGCGGACGTCGTGCCGCGAACTACGACGGACCGTCCTGCATGGACGCGAACGACGCGGCTCGACGGCAGCGCCGCGAGCGACGTCCAGCCGGTCTGCCGGCGGGGACCGAGCTGGATCAACTCGACATCCCAGCCTTCGAAACAGGCCTGCAGCTGTTCCAGATCTTCATAGCTATGGGCCACGGCCGCAGTGAACGCGGTGCAGCCGTCTCGCGCTATCAAAAAAACGCCCCCGTCGCGGATGTTGCGCGCGGCGGAGCCGCTGCGACGTGCGATCAGCCTACTGCGTGCAGCGCCCGGGCCCGATGCCGCGTCGACGTCGGCGTCTCGCCGAAGAATTTGCGGTAGTCGGCGGCGAACTGGCTGAGGTGCCAGAACCCGTGGTCGAGCGCGATCTCGGAGATCGAGTGCTCGGCAGCGTCGGTGCGCGACAGGTGCCGGCGGACCGCGTTGAGCCGCAGCGACTTGATGTACGCCATCGGCGACAGGCCGGTGATCTCACGAAAGCCGTACTCGAGCGCACGCGCCTGCACGTGCGCGTAGCGGCACAGCTCGGAGAGCGGCAGTGGCTCGGCCAGTTTTTCCCGGATGTACTCGCGAGCGCGCTCGACTGCAACGCGCTGCTGAATGCGCGCGTCGCGGGTCGGATGCTGCGCATCGACCCGCTCGCTGCCGAAATCGGCCATCACCGTCAGGAACTGATCCGTGAGACTCACGCGTACCTCCGGCCGGGCCGTCGCCTGCGGATACTCGCGGATCGCCGCGAACAGCCAACGCACGGCATGGACCATGCGCTCGATCCACCGCGGCCCCGCGGTTGCGACGCCGCTGCCGCACAGCGCGGTCAGGGATTCTCCGCGCCATGCATCCAGACCGATGGCGATGGCCACATCGACGTAATGACTGCGGGTAATCATCTCGATGCCGGCAGCGTCGTCCATCGAGATGTATTGCGTGGCTGCCAGCCGGCGGCCGCGCACGAAAGCCTGACTGGAAGCGGAGCCGGGAATGAGCACGGCGATCGACCCGCGTGGCGCATGGCCCCGGCGCAGCAGCGTCTGGTCCAGCATGATCTGACTGACGAGTACATTGTTCAGAGCGATCACGCCGCCATTCGCCGTCAGCGGGCCCGGGGTCAGCTGTGTGAACTCGAAGTTCCAGCCCTGCATCTGGCTCGACAGTTGCGACGCGTCGACACACGCGACCGCCTGGTACCCGATCGGCTCATCGACATCGTCCGCAAGCTGGCGCGCGCATCCGGCACGATGACCATTGATGCCGGATGACTGGCCGAGGCTCATTCGTGGATCCACCAAGTGCGCTCCCGGGTGCTGACAGCTTCACCTGATTTAGGCCGGCGCCGTGCGGAAAGTCGATAAGGGCGGAGGGCACGTACGTCGGCCCATTCTCTGTGACGTTACGGCAGCCTCCGTGCACGGCGGGCCGCGAGCTTGCGGAATTTCGACAGCGCTGCGTCAGCCGCTCGGACAGACTGCTGCACGTCGTTCGAGGAAACTCTGCATGAAACATCTCGTCCTCAGCTCGTGCATGGCGCTGCTGTCGTCCATGACGCTCGTGGCCGTCGCGCACGCCCAATCGCGCGACGCCGGGTGGGAAATGGGCGCCGATCTCATCTATCAGTCGAGCCACGACATCAACTTCAACGGCGGCTCGCACGCTGCGCTGGACGACGATCCGGGCATCGCCGTGACGTTCGGCTATCGCCTCAGCAGCCGGCTCGAGCTGCAGTTCGGCATCGACTGGCAACAGGTCGACTATGGCGTGACCGTGGTGTCGGATCCCGTGGGACTCAACTTCGACGCGCGCGGCGAGCTGGAAAGCTTCACGCCGCGCGCGAGCTTCAACTTCAACTTCATGGAAGGCGACTTCACGCCGTACGTGACCGGCGGCATCGAGGCCACCACCACGCCCAGTTTCGATCAGTTCAAGCTCGGTATCTTGTTTCGCTACTGATGATCGGAGCGCGCGTCGCAGCTGCTCGCAATGTACCTGCAGTTGAATCGTCAGTTCTTTCGAACCCCGGTCGGCATCGCGATACTGATCGTCACTGGCGGCGTGCTGCTGTGGGCGCTGTTCGTGATCCTGCGTCCATTGCCCGGCAGGGACCTGGCGATCGCAGCCGGCCCTCCCGGTAGCGCCTATGTGCAGGTCGCCGAGCGCTATCGCGAAATACTGGCGCGCCACGGTGTGCGACTGCGGCTGGTGCAGACGAACGGCGCGGTCGAGAATCTCGATCGTCTGCGCGATGCGAGCGCAGGTGTCGGAGCGGGCTTCGTTCAAGCAGGCACGACGAGCGAGCAGCAGTCGCCGCAGCTGGTGTCGCTCGGCGCCGTGTTCTATGAGCCGCTGTGGGTGTTTTGCGCCTGCCACAATTTTGCCGAATTGCTGCGCGATCACCCGGCGGCGCGCGTGTCGATCGGACCGGTCGGCAGCGCGACGCGCCCACTGGCACTGCAGCTGCTGGCGCTGGTCGGCGCCGATACGCAACGACTACAACTGCTGGATTACCGCCCGGACGAAGCTGCGCGCCGCCTGATTGGCGGCGAAATCGACGTGGCGATTCTGCTCGCCGCGTGGGAGTCGCCGAGCGTCCAGCAGCTGCTGCTTGCTCCGGTCCAGCTCATCGGCTTCAAGCGCGCTGACGCATACGTCGCGCGCGACCCAAACCTCAACAAGCTCGTGTTGCCGGAAGGTGTCGCCGACCTCAAGGCTAACCGTCCTCCAGCCGACGTGCCGCTGATCGCGGCCAAGGCGAGCCTGGTCGTGCGCAAGGACCTGCATCCGGCGCTGCAGTATCTGCTGCTGCACACGGCGATCGAAGTGCATGAGCGGCCCGGCATCTTCCAGCGTGCCGGCGAGTTTCCCGCGCCGGATATCATCGATCTGCCGCTGAGCTCCGAAGCGCGCCATCTGTACAAATCGGGGCCGTCGATCCTGCAGCGAACGCTGCCTTTCTGGCTCGCGGAGCTGGTGCAGCGGCTGCTCATCATCATCCTGCCGGTCGCGGGCATTCTCTATCCGCTCTGGTCGCTGCTGCCGCGGCTCTATCGCTGGCAGATGCAGCGACGCGTGTTCCGGTTCTACGGAGAGTTGCGGTTGCTCGAGACTGCATTGGGCCGGTGCAACGACCGGGACGAGCGCGAGCGCGTGATCGGCCGGATCGAGGATCTGGAGCGCCGCGTATTCGAGCTGAAGATGCCGAGGTCCTTCAGCGAGATGACCTTGAATCTGCGCCGGCACATTCGAACGCTGCACGACGGTGCGAGGGCAGCGGCGTGAGGCGGCGGATCGGTCCGCTGGTCATGCTCTGCGCGGCGCTCATGGCTGGTCTCGCCGGCTGCT
This sequence comes from Steroidobacteraceae bacterium, assembly GCA_035275585.1. GTDB lineage: Bacteria > Pseudomonadota > Gammaproteobacteria > Steroidobacterales > Steroidobacteraceae > Steroidobacter. Next base: position 3,834 of record DATEML010000208.1, read on the forward strand.
CGCTCTTCTCTCTGCGCCTGCCGGACAAGCCACTGCCGCAGCGCGAGCTCAACGCCCGGATGCTGACGCGCGAGTTTGCCACGAGCTTCGTCGTGCGGGTCGAGGTCGCTGCCGATGGCATCGCCGTAAGGTCTGCGGACCCCACGACGCAACTCAACACGCTGCGTTGGAAGCTCGGGGCATCGAAAGCCAGTCTGCACTCGGCCATGCAGATGGCGCCGATGATGGCGCTGCTCGACACCTGGACGTTCGCAGAACAGATGCGGCTGTTCTTCGATACGGGTGCCGGCGCGCAGCTGTTCGGTGAGGACCAGGCCGTGGCCCGTGAAACCGCAGAGGCGCTCGCGGCCGACGCACAGCAACTGGCGCGTGGTGTGAGCTCCGACGCCGAGCTGACACGCTATCGCGACTTCGTGGAGCGCTACGCGCGCGAGCATCCGCTTGCCGACTTGGGATTTGCACGCACCTCCGTCGTGGACCAATGGGCGAGCGAAACCAATCAGCACGCCAGCCTCGTCGAAACGGTGGGCAGCGTTTCGCAGTCGATGAGCGACGTCTCGGAGCGCATGCGCATGTTCGGCGAGCACGCGCCGTCGCAAGCGGTGTGGGAGGCGCGACTCGCGATGAACGATGCGGGGTTCGGCGGCGCCGACTTGAGTCGCGCGCTCGCGCGGGCCGACGAGAGCCTCGATCGTCTGAGCCGGCTGGCCGAGTCCAGCCCGGAGGAGCTGCATGCTGCGATCGCGGATCTGCGCGCGAGCATGCTGGTCGTTTCCGACCGTTTCGACGACTCGTGGGCCAAGATGATGGGCACGGTGCAGCATGAACGCGAGGCGCTCACAGCGGATATTCGCGAGCAACGAGAGGCTGCCGTCCTGGCGTTCGATGCTCAGCGCGTCGCATTGGCGAAGGACGCCGTGCACGTGACGGATCGGGCGATCGCCTCGGGTGGAGCTCAGGTGAGGGCTTTGCTCCGTGACCTGATGATCTACGGAACTCTGCTGTATGTCGTGATCCTGGGCGCGCCATTTGCGGCGGGCTACTTCGTCGGACGGTTACGGGCCGCGCGTTGACCATGCGAGATTTCGATAGCAGCACGATGTGCCGGCTGGGACGATGCACATCGGCGAAAAGGGAGAAGCGAAGATGATTCCAATCAGCAAGCTCGTGATCGTCCTGATCGCATCCGCGACGCTGTTCGCGTGCGCCTCGAATCCGTTTGTCTCGACATGGAAAGCGCCGGACGCCGAGCCGCTCCAGCTCCGCGGCAGCAAGGTTGCTGCCGTGGTGATGATGAAGAACGAGGCATCGAGGCGCGCTGCCGAGGATGCGCTGGCGCGCGAGATCACCGCGCGCGGCGCGCAGGGCGTGCCGATGTACACGATCTTTCCTGAGGGCAAGCCGGAGAGCGAGGCTGCGGCACGCGCCGCGCTCGAGAAGGCGGGCATGGCGGGTGCGGTCGTCATGCGGCCGGTCGGTGTCGAGAAGGAAGTCTCGTCGACGCCAGTAACCTATTCAGCGCCGATGTATGCCGGTTACTACGGCGGCTACTACGGACATGGCTGGGGTGCGACGTGGGGCCCGTCGACGGTGCAAGGCGGAGAGATTCGCACCGACACGATCGTGGTGGTCGAGACCCTGATCTATTCGCTCAGGCAGAACAAGCTCGTCTGGGGCGGGCAGAGCCGCAGCACGAATCCGAAGAACGTGGACCAGCTGGTGCAAAAGCTTGCGGCGGCAACCGCCGCGGAGTTGGAGAAGCAAGGCCTGATCAGCGCGCCCACGAGCTGATCTCGCATAGATGTAGATGCTCCGCCGCGGCTGCAACCTTTTTCGCCGAGGCAGCGTCCGAAGGCAGCTGACGCTCGCGCGATGAGCGTCCAGGCAACGGAGCATCATCATGCGTCGATCCTTGGCGGCCGGCGTTGCCGCCTCGTTTGCATGCCTCTTGGGCGCGTCTGCAGTAGCCGACACGCCCAGCCACTACGAACGTCTGCACGACGCGCTGTGGAGCGCCGTCAACGACAACTTCTACGATCCGCATTTCCACGGAGCCGATTGGGCCGGCGCGCGTGAGCGCTACCGTGAACGCGCTCGCGCTGCGCGCACGGATGAGGACTTCGCCGCGGTGGCGGATGCCATGTTGAACGAGATCGGCACCTCCCACCTCTACGTCGTGCGGCCGGCGAAATCCCCCGGCAGCCGGAAAATCGGCGCAGAGTTTGCGGAAATACGCGACGAGCTCATCGTCACTCGGGTCGCCCCGCTGTCGGACGCGTACGCCCAGGGCTTGCGTGTCGGCGACCGTCTGCTTTCGGAGCGCGCGGCGCTGTACGGCGAGTTCGGCAGTACGGCGTCACCGCGCATCCAGACGTGCGACGGCCGTCGCCGCGAGCTCAAGATCCGGCGGGAACAAGTCTTCTGGCCGCCGGAGCATCCCGGTTTCCGCTGGTCGCAAATCCGCACGGACACGCAGACGCGTATCGGCTACCTGCAGATCGACCGCTTCGACGACGGTGCGGCGGAGCTCGCCGATCGCGCCATGGAGGAGCTTGGCGACGCACAGGCCATCATCATCGACGTGCGCAGCAACTCCGGCGGAAATGCCTCCGCGCTACGGCTTGCAAGTTATTTTGGCCCGGGTGCTGAGCCCGCTTTCGTCTTGCTTGCGCGCCCGTACCTGCAGACGCTCGGTCACCCGGTGACCATCGACGATATTCGCAAGGCCCCGCGCGTGAATGGTGCCTACACGACCGAAGCAGTTTTCAAAGCGATGGGGCAGCATGGCGGTGGCGCCGCCTTCTGGACGGACGCCGTCGAACGACGCTTCACCGGCCCAGTCTTCGTGCTCATCGGTCCGGACACTGGCAGCGCCGCAGAAGGTTTCGCGTGGTACATGCGCGAGCGCACGCCTGCGCGCCTCATCGGGCAGCGGACCGCGGGCGCGCTTTTGAGCTCGGACAGCTTCGATATCGGTGACGGCTGGAGCGTGACGCTGCCGGTGCACGGCAACTGGGGTGCCGATGGTCAGGACTACGGCGATCGCGCCGTGCTGCCGCACGAGGAGATCGTCACGACGCGCGCCGATCTTTGTGCAGGCCGGGACCGCGTCCTGGAGGCTGCTCTGCGGCAGGCACTGGAGCACAAGAGCCGCTGACCGCAAGCTCGCTCACATTTCTTTTCCACTGAAGCATGACGCTGCGGCTTGCGCATTCACGCGCGAGCACTATGTGTCGTATCGCGACATGAACGCCACGCGAATCTAGCAAGTCTTGCAACACCAGGAGCCGCTCGTAAGCGTTGTTCCGGAAAGCGTGCAGTCGCTGATCGATGCTAGATTCCGCGGACGACCTATGCAGTTCTGCGGATCCATGACGACGCAATCGAATGCAACTCCGAGAGACGATGACCGGCGCATACCGGCACTGATCGATGCGGCCAACAAGGCGCTCGAGCAAGGTCGTGGGGATGAAGCAGAACGACTCGTGCGACAAGCGGAGCTGGAGTCGCCACAGCATCCGCTGGTGCTGAACGAGATCGGGCGGCGCCTGCTCGTGGCAGGCAACATGGAGCGCGCCCGCGAGCTGTTCGCGCAGGCCGTCGCCGGCGATGCGGCCGATGCTTCCATGTGGATCAATCTTGCCGCTGCTCTGCGCGGGCTCGACCGCCACGATGAAGAGATGGTGGCGCTCGACCGGGCCCTGGCTCTCGAGCCAACGAATCTGCGGGCAATGTTGCAGAAGGCATCGGTACGGGAATTACAGAGCGATACGCGCGCGGCCGCCGTGACGTATCGCAAGGCGCTGCAGATGATTGCGCCGACGACGCGCCTGCCGGCGTGGATGCGTGAATTGCTGGTGCATGCCAGGCAAGTCGTCGAGTCCAACAATCGCGCGCTCGAGTCGTTTCTCGAAGGGCGCCTGACGACCTTGCGGGCTGAGTACGCGGACGTGCCGCTGCACAGATTCGATCGTTGCCTGGCGATCCTGATGCAGAAGACGCGCATCTATCAGCAGCAGCCTTCGTTCCTGTATTTCCCGCAGCTCGCGGGCATCGAATTCCATGACCGTGCGAAATTCCCCTGGCTCGATTCGATCGAAGCGGCGACGGACGCTATCCGTGCGGAGCTCGTCGACGTGCTCACCGAAGGCAGCGCAGCGCTCGAGCCCTATGTCTCGACGCAGGGGAACAGTAAATCGGTCGAACAGAAATGGCGCGAGCTGCATCAGTCCCGCCGCTGGGGCGTCTACTATTTGTGGCGCGAAGGCGTGGCCTATGAGGAGCATCTCGCTCGCTGTCCCCGGACGGTGGCGGCTCTCGAAAGCTGGCCGCGCTGCGAAGTGCCCGGCACGAGTCCGAACGTACTGTTTTCGATCCTCGACGCCAAGACGCGGATTCCGCCGCACACCGGCGTCAACAACACGCGTTTGTTCGTGCACCTGCCGTTGATCATCCCGCCGGGGTGTGCCTTCCGCGTCGGCAGCGAACAGCGGGAGTGGCAGCCCGGCAACGCATTCGTGTTCGACGATACGATGGAACACGAAGCCTGGAACAACAGTGACGAGCCGCGGGCGGTCTTGATATTCGACATCTGGAATCCCGAGGTCAGCGCCGAGGAGCGCGCGATGGTCAGCATGACGATCGCGGGCATCAACGAGTTCTACGGATTTTCCCAGCACCGCGACGTCGGCTGAGCTTCCGCCCGCTGGGGCAGGAAGGACAAGAAACTCGAACGGATCGACGAGGCCACGCATTCTGCCTATGGCGCTGGCCTATGGTCCCCGAGAATGATCTGCACCCGGTGAGTTGCACCGTCATCCTGTAACAGGATTCGCGACGCTCCCTCCGGCAGCGGCGTGTCATCGACGACGGTGCTGACCACGCCCCGGCTGACGCCGGTTGGGTTCTCCACTGCGATTTCATAGCGCGCGGAAGCGTGCCTGAAGGCGATCTCGAAACGGCGCCACTGCGGCGGAATGCATGGCGTCACGAGCAGGTACTCGCCCTGTTTGCGAAAGCCAAGGATGCTTTCGATACCCGCTCGATACAGCCAGCCTGCCGCACCGGTGTACCAGGTCCACCCGCCGCGTCCAACGTGTGGCGCAACGGAGTAGACGTCCGCGGCGACCGCGTAAGGTTCGACCTTGTATTGCTGGAATCCCGTGCGCGTGCGGCTGTGGTTGATCGGGTTGAGCATCGAGAACAGCGATGCTGCCCGGTCACCCTGGCCGAGCCTGGCGAAGGCGATGACGGCCCAGGCGGCCGCGTGGGTGTACTGTCCGCCGTTCTCACGCACGCCCGGCGGATAGCCCTTGATGTAGCCGGGATCGAGCGACGTGCGATCGAATGGCGGCGTGAACAGCAGTGCCAGGCCAGCATCGCGCCGGATCAGGTGCTCATCCACCGCCTGCATCGCCTGCGCAGCGCGAGTCGGATCGGCAGCGTCCGATATCACGCTCCATGACTGCGCGATCGAGTCGATCTTGCATTCCTCGCTCGCGCTCGATCCATAAGGCGTGCCGTCGTCGAAATATCCGCGCCGATACCATGCTCCGTCCCACGCTTCGTGCTCCAGAGACTGTCGCAGGGCCGCAGCGTGCGCCAGCCATCGTGCAGCTCGCTTCTGCTGCCTGCGGGCACTGGCGACGGGCGCGAAAGCGACGAGCGTGGCGTGCAGAAACCAGCCGAGCCAGACGCTCTCACCCCGGCCCTGCTCGCCGACCCGATTCATGCCGTCGTTCCAGTCGCCCGTGCCGATCAGCGGCAGGCCGTGCGCACCGAGTGCGAGACTGGCGTCGAGCCCGCGCGCGCAGTGTTCGAAGAACGTCGCGCTGTCTTCGGAGATCGCAGGTTGAAAATAGGAATCGTGCTCGTGGGCCGCCAATTGCCCGCCCTCGAGGAACTGCACGAGCTCGTCCAGGATCGTCAGATCGCCGGTGACGGTCAGATAGTGCGCGGCCGTGTACGCGAGCCAGATGCGATCGTCGGAGATCCGCGTGCGAACCCCTTGTCCCGTCGGCGGCAACCACCAATGCTGAACGTCGCCTTGCGGAAACTGGCGCCCCGCGGCGCGCAGCAGATGCTTGCGTGCGATGACCGGTTGCGAAATCGCCAACGCCATGCCGTCCTGCAGTTGATCGCGGAATCCGTAAGCACCGCTCGCTTGGTAGAAGGCCGCACGCGCCCACATCCGGCAGGCCAGCGTCTGGTACAGCATCCAGCCGTTGAGCATGATGTCCATGGAACGATCCGGCGTCTTCACCTGAATCGCCCCCAGCACATCGTTCCAATAGTTCCGCACCTCGCGCAGCACTGCATCCAGATCGATCGATCGATAGCGTGCGAGCAGCGTCTGCGCTTCGTCGGCGGATGCCGCTTCGCCGAGCAGGAACACGATTTCCGCGGCTTCGCCCGGCGCCAGGTCCAGCGGCGCCTGCAGAGCACTGCACGGATCGAAACCCGCTCCCACGCGACCGGACAGTTGTGTCTGCGCGGTGAGTGCGGCGGGCCAGGCCAATCTGCCGTGCCGCCCCAGGAACTCGCGTCGATCGCCGGTCCATTGTGTCTGGCGTCCGGCGAGATCGGCGAAGGCGACGCGCGATCCGAACGCCAGGTTCCACGAGTTGCGGGCGAACATCGCGCCGGTGCGCGAATCGATCTCGGTGACGACGAAGGGCGCCGACGCTGCGCGCGCCGTACCGAGCACCCATTCGACGTACGCGGTGACCGAGAGCGTGCGCCGACGTTGCGATGTATTGCGAACGATCAGTCGCGAGATCTTGATGGAGTCGTGCAGCGGCACGTACACGAGGAGGTCCAGCGCAATCTCGTGCCCGCTGTGCTCGAAGCGACTGTATCCGTGCCCGTGGCGAACACGGTAGGCGCCGCTGTCATCGCGCATCGGAGCGAGCGTCGGCCCCCACAGCTCACCGCTCTCTTCGTCGCGCACGTACAGCACTTCGCCGGGGCGATCGGTCACCGGGTCGTTCGACCACGGCGTCAGTTGATTCTCGCGGCTGTTCATCGACCAGGTGTAGCCGCCGCCCTCGACAGCCGTCTGGAAGCCGAAGTGCGGATTGGCGATCACGTTGATCCACGGCGCGGGCGTCGCCTGGTCCGCTTCGAGAGTCGTGACGTATTCGCGCCCATCGGCGTCGAAGCCGCCCAGACCGTTGAAGAACTCCAGCTCCGGCGGCGGTGCACGCGTACGCATGCGCGGTTGCGCCAGGTCGGCCGGCGTGCTGTCGTGAACGCTCGGGGGCTGAGAACGACGATCGAGCTGCTCTTCCAGACTGCCGCGCTGGCCAACGAATACCGCGCGTGCCGCAGACGACAGCACCGCTCGTGTTTCAGCCGAGACCAGATCGGTGCGCAACACGAACACGGCACCCTTGGCGCCATTGGCGCCGCGGTGCGCTTCCGTCAGCGGCCGTGACTGGCTCATGCGAACCGCGGTCTCCAGAGCGGTCTGCAGATCCTGTATATAAGAAGAGGCGCGCTCGTTCAGGATGACCAGATCGACTGTGAGCTGCTTGATCCGCCAGTACTCGTGAGCTCGCAGCAACTGCCGCACGATGCCGAGGTCGTCGGTGTCATGGATCCGCAGTAGCAGGATCGGAGCGTCGCCCGAGATACCTTGCGCCCATAGCGCGGTACGCCCGCCGCTACCGCGTCGAATCGTGTCCGAGGAAGGACGCAGCGATGCATCCGTGTACAGGATGTGCCCGGCGAGGCGCTGAAACAGAATCGCTTCTTCCGCGGTGATCCCCAGATGACGCAGCTGAACCTGAGCCTGCGTCCATGCCAGCGTGGCCGCCCGTACATAGGCGTTGGGATCGTGATGCTTGTCGTGCAGGTCGAGTACCTCCGCGCGGGATGCCGCAGCCGCCGTCCAGAACGTCAGGCGCACGGTCGCGCCCGGAGGAATTCGCACCCGATTGCGCAACGCGAAGATGGGATCGAGTACGGTGCCTGCCGTGTTGGACAGGCGCCGCCCATCCATCACCGCAATGGGCTCGTGGATCTCGCGGCCGCGGCCGAGGAAGCGGGCCCGGTCCGTTTCGAATTCCTGCGGCCGCAATACTTCGCCTTCGACGAGCACGTGGTGCGCAGCCCAGATTCCCGGCTCGCCTGGGGAGCGGGCGCGGCGCGTTGCCAGCAGCGCGCCCAGCTTCGCGGCGTACTCGGTCTGCACGAAGAGTTTCGAGAAGGCCTGATGCGCGGAGTCGGCAGCCGGCGTTGCAAGAACGAGCTCGCAATAGGAGGTGACATCGAGATCCCGATCATCCTCGCCGCGGTTCGAGATCGACAGTCGCCGCACCTCCGCATCGTCCTCGGGCGAAACGAGCACCTGCAAGACCGTCGTGATCGTGCCATCGCTGCGCGTGAACTCCGCGCGGTCCTCGGCGAACGTCACTTCGTAGCTGTCGGGCTCGACACCACTGGGCTGGTACGTGGCCGACCAAACGCGGCCGCTGGTCACGTCACGCAGGAAAATGTAGCTGCCTGCATCGTCGCGCGTCGTATCCTCGCGCCAGCGCGTGATGCCCTGACCGAGCCACCGGCTGTATCCGGAACCCGCGGCAGTCAGCATGACCGCATACTGGGCGTTCGCGAGAAGATGCGTTTGTGGCGTGGCATCCTGCGTGGCGCGTAGCCTGCGCACTTCCGGCGCCAGCGCGCCACCGATCTGCGCCGCGGTCTTGATTTCCTCGGCCCGCGGACGGGCGACCGAAACGTCCCGCGGCGTGCGCTCCTGCAACAGCAGTTCCGTCGCCCGCACGCTGGCCTCTGCATGAAATCGCGCGCGCATCCTGCCATCGAACAGCACGTTGGCGATGGCCACGATGGTCATCCCCTGATGGTGCGCCATGAAGGCTCGCACGATCGCGACATCCGCGCCTTCGGGCAGACGCGACGGCGTGTAGTCGAGTGCTTCGTAGAAACCATATCGACCGCGTGCACCCGCCGCGGCGAGCCGGGCGAAATTGCGCGTCGCGGCCTGCGGATCGATCATCGCTGCAAGGCCGGTAGCGTAGGGCGCGATCACCACGTTCTCGCTCAGGCCGCGTTTGAGACCGAGACCGGGCACGCCGAAGTTCGAGTATTGATAGGTCAGCTCGAGGTCGCGGGCGTTGTACGCGGACTCCGAAATGCCCCACGGCGTGTCGAGTGCTGCGCCGTAGGCGATCTGCCGGCGCACGATCAGGCGATTGGTCCGCTCCAGCAGACTGCCGGCCGGCGCGCGCATGACCAGCGAGGGCATCAGGTACTCGAACATCGATCCCGACCAGGAGATCAGCGCGGCGCCGTGCCCGATCGACGTTACCGAGCGGCCCAGCCGAAACCAGTGACGCGTCGGAATGTCGTTCTTCGCGATCGCGAAGAAGCTTGCCAGGCGCGCCTCGGAGGCGAGCAGGTCGTAGCAGCTCGTGTCCAGTACGCCTTCGTCGGCGCTGTAGCCGATGGCGAGGAGCTTGCGCTCCGGGTCGAGCAGGAAGTCGAAGTCCATCGCCAGCGCCATCGCACGGGCCGTTGCCTCGAGGGCGAGCAGCCGCTGATCCAGCGCATGGCTTGCCGCTTCGGTCTGCGCGAGATCGGCACGCCAGCTTTCGATTGCGCGCTGCACAGCCTCCGCCCAGAACAACATGTCACTGTGCGCCTCGTCGTCCTGCTCGCTGGCGAGAGCGAGCGCGCCATCGGTCAGCGTTGCGGCAGGGGCTGCAAGGTCCGCGAATGCATCCGCTTCGAGCGCGCCGACGAGCGCGTTCAGTGCATCTTCGACCTGATGGCGCGTGATCGATTGCGCGCGCCGATCATCCGGCAGCGTCAGCAGCGCCTCGCGGGTGAGTTGTATGGCGTCCCCGATGCCGGCGACGGCGGCGGCGGGCGTAACCGCAGCGCCAACCCATTCACGACAGGCGTTCGCAACGGCGATCAGATGCGCCGCGAGATTGCCGCTGTCCACGGACGAGACGTATCGCGGGTCCAGCGGGCGCAGGTCGCGAGTGTCATACCAGTTGTAGAAGTGACCGCGGTAGCGCTGCATCTTCTGCATCGTCGCGAGCGTGGTCTCCAGCCGCTGGACAGTCTCCACCGTTCCCGCCCAGCCGAAGTCGCGCGCGCTGACCGCGCACAACAGATACAGGCCGAGATTCGTCGGTGAGGTCCGATGTGCCACGACCGGCTGCGGGTCTTCCTGAAAGTTGTCGGGCGGCAGCATGTGCTCGGTTGCCGTGACGAACGTTTCGAAGAAGCGCCATGTGCGTCGGGCGACCAGTCGCAGCGAGTTGAGGTCGTTCGCGGGCACCGGCAGGCGTCCGGCAACCAGAGGAGAAACGCTGATGCCTCGCGCGATCGCCGGCGCCGCGGTCCACAGAACGACGAACGGCAGGACTATCCACCACGCGCCGTGGCCCATCACGCCGACTGCCAGAATCGCGAGGGCGGCGGTGATCACGCTGGCACTCATGCGCCGATAGACACCGGCCAAGCTGAGCTGCGAGCTGAGCTGCGCCTGCGCGGCCGTCACCCACTCCAGCAGGTTGCGGCGACTCACGAGCAGACGAAAGAGCGTTCGGCCGACGGCATCCGTCATCAGCCACGCCTGATGTGCGAGAAAAGTGATGGTAAAAAAAGTCTGCAGGACTGCCAGCCACAGGTCGGACACGAGAGCTCGCAAGTGGCTGCGCGCGACGACTCCGCGTCGTCGCGGCACGATCTCGGCGAGCACCGGTAGCAGCGTCGGCAATGCAATCGTCGCCAGCACGAACGCCGTCCACAGCAACGCGGCATTGGGCGGCAACAGCCAACCTGCGACGAGCGCAAGAACGCAAGCTGGCGCGGACAAAGATCGACGCAGATTGTCGAGCATCTTCCAAGCGCCCACCAAGGGCAGCGAACCCCTGCCACGTCTGTTGCCATCTGCATGGCGACTGGCAACGTCGCCACGCCCGAGCATCCAGGGCAACAACTGCCAGTCGCCGCGCGCCCAGCGGTGGTTGCGCGCGGCAGCTACGTCATAGCGCGCGGGAAACTCTTCCACCACCTCGATATCGGATGCGAGGCCGGCACGCGCGAATGTCCCCTCGAACAGATCGTGACTGAGCAGCGTGCCGTCCGGTACACGATCGGCGAGCGCGGCTTCGAACGTGTCGATTTCATAGATGCCCTTGCCGGCATAGGAGCCTTCGCCGAACAGATCCTGATAGACGTCGGACACCGCGGAATCGTAGGGATCGATGCCGGTCATGCTCGAGAATACCCGCTGGAACAGCGATCCTTCGCGACCGATCGGCAACGACGGCGTGACGCGCGGCTGCAGCACGCCGTACCCCTCGACCACGCGGCCTGTCGCACCGTCGAAGCGGGCTCTATTGAGCGGGTGTGCGAGCTTGCCGATCAGACGCCGCACGGTTTCGCGCGGCAGTCTCGTGTCCGCATCGAGCGTGATGATGTAGCGCACAGCGGCTGCAACCAGGGCTGCCTGACCCTCGACGCCGATGAAGGTGGTATCCGCGGCGCCGCGCAGCAGCCGGTTCAACTCGTGAAGCTTGCCGCGCTTGCGTTCCCATCCCATCCATTGCCGCTGTCCTTCGCTCCACACGCGACGGCGATGAAACAGGTAGAAGCGTTGCCCTTCGGCAGCGGGTCCGTGCCTGCGGTTCAACGCCGCGATCCCGTCAATGGCGATCTGCAGGAGCGCGTCGTCGCCCTCGACACTCGCGGCTGCAGCGTCGGTCCAGTCGGACAGCAATGCGAAATGAACTTCGCCGTGCGACGCAGCCAGATAGTGAACTTCGAGGCGCTCGATCTGTGTCTCGATGGCCTCGCGCGTCGTCAGCAGCGTCGGCACGACGATCAGCGTTCTCAAATCCGCAGGAACGCCATCGCGCAGGGCAAGACCCGGCAACATCGTCGCACCGAACCAGCGCGTGACTGCGCGATTCACCAGCGCGACGGCTACATCGACAGCCGGAATCAACCCAAGCAACGCGAGCAATGCCAACTGCGAGCTCCCCACGGCCTGATTCAGCAGCGACCACAGCGGCACGGCGAGGACGATTGCAGAGAGGGCCAGCACCGCGCCGATGTAGCCGGCGGGTCCGATCGCTTCGTTGCAGCGGCCCAGCCAGTTGCGAATGGGCACGCGATAGCCCACGGCACGCTCGAACGCACGCCGGCCGCCGCTGAGCAGGTGATACCCAGGATCCGCCGCACGCTGCGACTCGCCGAGGGAGCCTTGAGTGGCGGCTATCACTGCTTGCGCGATCTCGAGCTCGGAATGAGGCGAGCCGCGCGCGAGCGTCTCGATAGCGCTGCGATACAGCGTACGCGTCGGGAAATCCATGCTCGCAAAGTCGCTGTCGGCACGCAGCACGGCATCGACCAGGCTCGTGTCCTCGAAGAAATCAGGCCAGTTCACGTCGGAGATCAGCCGCATGCTGGTGATGATGTTGCGGACGGTGACGTTCGACGCACCCTGCCGCTGGTGCTCGTCGCGAACCAGCGCGTCGGAGGTCGTTCCCTGTTCGTGCAGCTGGTTTTCGAGCCACAACAGCGCCGGTGTCACCCGCGGATCCTGATCGCGCAGGCGTTTGACGACCTGGACGACGAAGGAGGGCGAGAAGCCCTCGGACTGCTCGTAGTAACGAATCAACGCCTGCGGTTGCACGGCCATTCCGTTGACGCCGAGCAGCCGGTCTGCGACGGCGTCAGCCTGCTGCCGTTCGACGCGGCTGCCTACGATGCGCTCCGCCGCGCGCCGCAGGTTTTCCACCAGCACGATGCGCAACGTGATGGCAACGGCCCACAACTCGCCGATCGTCAGCGGTTGGACTTGTTGATAGGCGCGCACGAAGTGACGCAATGTCTCGGGATCGAAACGGCTGTCGCTATGGGCAACGTAGGCCCACGCGATGCCGAAGACGCGCGGATAGCCGATGAACGGCCCGACGGCCAGCTTGGGCAACTGCCGATAGAAGCGCGGCGGCAGATCTTCCTTGATCTGGCGGATCTGCTTCTCCATCAGATGATAGTTGTCGATCAGCCACTCGGCTGCCGGCGTGACGGCGTGACCTTCGCCCACGGTTGCAGCGATGGCGCGATAAGCCGCGAGCAGAATCGAATCGTTGTCGTTGAGGCGCCGGTTCAGAGAGCGGCGCTCGAGCGGCTTGGCTGTGACGGCTTGCGCCCGTGCCAGGCTCGACGCATGTTGCTCGAGCCGCTCCATGCTGAACAGCTCTTCGCGGATGAGCTCGTCGCTGTTCCAAGGCGAAGCCGGCGGCGGACCGCGCAGCACGCGACGCAAGAACGAAGCAACGCGCGAACTCGGCCGCGTCATGTTACCGCGCCAACTCGCGAGATGAACGTTCACGCTGCACTATGCGCCCGGTCGGCGCTTCGCGCTTGCCTATTTCGCCGATGCAGCTGCTATGTCCGGCAGCGCACAGACAGACGAACGCGCGGCGCTCAGGCTATCCGCCAAGTGCGGAGGGTCTGAGTGCGGAGGGTCTGGATGATTCAACCAATTCAACCAAGCGATCTGCTCGTCGACACATTGCAAGGCCGTCGCTGGGTGCACGATCTACACGCAGAGATCGCAGCCTTCGACGAGCTGGCGCACGTTACTGCTGCCGAACCCGATCGCAGCATGCAGCCCCTCATCGATGCCGTGTTGGGTCTGTACGGCGCCGGCAGCGCGGGCCTCAGCGTGCTGCGACCCGGCAGCTCCGGGCATACGGACTTCGTTTGGGAAGCAGTGAGTGGCGCGTTGGCTGCTCACCAGGGAGACGGAACGCCCAGGGATTTCAGCCCCTGCGGGCTGTGTCTGGACATCGGCACGGCGGTCGTTCTGGCGCGCCCTGAGCGAGTATTCACCTATCTGGCGCGAGTTCAGCCGACGATCTTCGAAGCGCTGATCGTTCCCTTGTACGACGATGACCACACGCCGCTGGGCGCGCTTTGGGTCGTGCATCACGATCCCGTGGCCCGCTTCGGCGTCGACGACGTGAGCACCATCGAGCGACTTGCGGCTTCGCTGGCCGTGGCTCTGGAGCGCGCGCGGCAGCCTGATGAATCCCCAACCGTTGCACCGGCCGAGCAAGCCGCGGATCGGCGCGCGACGCGGCCGGCCTCGGATCCGGAGCGAGGAACGTGACCGAATCGCTGAATGACTTCCACACCGAAGTCGCGCAGCGCTGCGGCATCCTGCCGAATTTCTTCCGTTCGGCGCAGGCGGCGCCCGAGTTGATTCAGCAACTGTGGGGGTTCGCCAAGGCGGGTTATCTGGACAATCCGATGCCCGCGGTTTTCAAGGAACGGCTGTTCGTCTGGCTCTCGCGCTTCTGTCCGATGCGCTATTGCATCGTGAGGCACGTCGGCTTCCTGCTCGGGCGGGATCACGGACACTCTGCGGGCGATGTTGCGGCGATTCCGCAGACCGTACCTGATGTCGTGCATCTGCTGCGGCGGCCGACTCCGTGGCAACGCGACATGGCGCTGGTTTATGCACGTCTCGAGAACCTCGCCGAACCCATCGAAAACTGGCCGGATGCCGAGACGCACCTGGAGGATGACATCTTTGCCTGTGCGGCTGCGATGTTCGTCGAACCGGCGCGCTCGGAGCGGGCAAGACATGCACTGACCCGTGCGCTCGGCTCGCGGCGCCTGGAGTTCTTCAGCGGGTGCCTGGCGTTCATCCGCACCGCGCACTATTGGACGATGCTGCACCCGGAGATCGAGATCGAGGAGGACATGGTGGCGCTGCTGCGCGAGCAGGAAGAGCTTGCAAAGCTGCTGATCGAAGACCCCGAAGCCGATCGCTGCGAGATGGGAGACCGCTTGTTCGACGAGCTGACCGCGCTGCGCGACCTGCACGAGCGGCAGGAGCTGCAGAAGGCCAAGCAGGCGCTGGAAGAGAAAGATCGACAGAAAGATCAGTTCATCGCTGCGCTGGCGCACGAGCTGCGCAACCCGCTCGCGACGATTCGCTCCTCGGCCGATGCCCTGACTCTCATGCGGATCCCCGACGAGCGCGTCGCGCAACTCGTGCAACGGCTGGATCGACAGACCACGGCGATGAAGAGAATGCTGGATGACTTGCTGGATGTTTCGCGGCTTGCGCTCGGAAAATTGTCGGTGCACATGGAGCCGGTTGGAGTGCAGGAGCTCCTGAGCGAGGTCCTGGATGAGCATCGAGGTCGAATCGGTGGGGCCGGACTGAGTCTGGAGATCGCCATTGACGGCGCCGCATGCTCCGCCAACGTGGATCGCGTTCGACTGCGACAAGTCATGGACAATCTGTTCGCCAACGCCGTCAAGTTCACGCCCGCCGGCGGAACCATTCACTTGTCGCTCGCGAGGGAAGGCGCACTCTGCAGCATCCGCGTGCGAGATACAGGCGTCGGATTCGATCAGAAATTCGCGGCCGAGCTGTTCGAGCCCTTCATGCAGGCGGAGCAGAGCGTCGATCGACCCAACGGCGGGCTGGGCCTGGGGCTGGCGATCGCGAGTCGGCTGGCGACGCTGCAGGGCGGCTCGCTCACAGCCGTGAGCCAGGGACTCCAGCAGGGAGCGACTTTTACGCTGCAGCTGCCGCTCGTCGGGTAGTCCGATGAGACCGAAAGTCAACAGACGAAGCGAATATCTGATCGATCGCCATCAGGTCATCTTCGACCCTGGCGCCGGCTGGCAATGCGTGTGTGCCGAATTCATGGCGGCGGACGACTGCCGGCACATCCGGGAATCCCAGGGCCGGCACGCCGCGCAAGCGGTCATCGCCAATCGCCGGACGCACCCGCAGGATCACCTGACGCTTCGCAGATAGGCCCGCGCAGTCCTCGGACCGCGCGGGCCGTAGCATCTGCCGTCAGCTCAAGGTTGTTCGGCCGCGATGCGCGTCTGGTCTTCAGTGAAGATCAGCTCGACACGGCGGTTCGATTGACGCCCGTCAGCGCTGTCGTTGGTGGCGATCGGGAAGTTCTCACCCTTGCCGAGCGCCGTGATCTGACTGCGCGTAACACCGCGTTGCGTCAGAGCCGTCTGCACGGCTTGCGCACGCCGCTCGGACAAGCTCTGGTTGCTTGCATCCGAGCCGACGTTGTCGGTGTGGCCTTCGATGGTCACTTTGCGTCCCGACTTTTCCCGCAACGCCGTCGCGAGGCGATCCATGGTTTCGTTGGCGCCCGACTTCAATGTTGCCTGGCCGGTGTCGAACAATACGTCGCCGAGTGTCAGCACCAGGCCGCGCTCGGTCTTCTGCAACCTGAGATCGGCGAGCTGCGCCTCGAGGGAATCTGCACGCAGCGCCGAGGCGTCCGCTTGATCGGCACTTCTCTGCGATTCCCGCTCACGCGCCTGGATCAGAATGGCCTGGCGCTGGGCCGTTCCAGTGGCGGCCTCTTCGTTTGCCTGCGCAGTCAGGATCTTCTCGTTGGCGATCTGTGCGCTGGTCACCGCGTTGTTCGCTTCGTACTCGATGTCCGCGAGCTTGCCTTTCGATTCAGCAAGACGGTTGGCGGCCTCCAGCGACTTACGCGCGTTCGCGATGTCCGTCGCCGCCACTCCGGCGCGGGGTGAATTCTCGACTGCGGGTACCGCGGTTCGCGCCGTTTCCAGCGACTCGTTGCGGGGCGGTGCGCTGCTGCACGCGGCCAGTATTGCGGCTATCGCCACACTCAAGACGACTCGATTGCTCGGCTTCATTACCTTGACCTCATCTATGCATTCGGACGATGTTGCTCAACGCTGCGTCGGTGTGCTGCGCTCAGTCTCCTGACGCAGCGTCTCGATGCTCGCCAGCACTTCATCCGCAGACTTGCGCGCAGCAGCGTTCTGCGACTTGGCTACTGCTAGCTCGGCGTAAAGGTGTGCCTGCGCGGCTGCGCGCTCCGCCTCCTTGCCCTGGCCTTTGGCCAGCGCGCTCTTTGC
>DATEML010000209.1:0-3094 GCA_035275585.1 Steroidobacteraceae bacterium
TCATTGGCCCGCCGGCGCCGCAGACGGAATCCAAGTGATGAGCACGCGTGCATGGTCGGCCGAGCGGCTGGCCCGCCTCCATCGGGTGATGGCGGGCTACGTCGAGAGCGGTGACGTCCCGGGGCTGGTGACATTGGTCAGGCATTGGCGGACTGAGGGTGTGGCCGATAGCGCGACTGACGCACCGTTCTTGACGCAACTTTTTGCCTCTTCGGGGTCGAATTGCGCGGGCGCCGTGCGTCTTTAGGTAACTGTTTCAGGTTGGAAGTCCGGGGTAAGCATGTTCAAGGGAAGTTTCGTGACCATGGCCGAGGCCATAGCGAGCCATCTGCGCGCACGAGCTGCAACGGCGGGCACGTGGCACGTTACCGACGCGTGGCGTGAAGACGGTGCCCCTGCCGACGGCGCAAATCCGAGCATGCGCGCGCGCCTCACGGTCATCCGGCCGTCGTTCTCGCTGCATCAGGTCCAGTCTTTACCTCCGAGGTAATCGACTCGCGGTCGCGCGTCCTCGCATGATTCCGCGCAGGAATCACGAGGAGAGCGACCATGTACAGACGGGACCTGCTGAAGGGCGCGAGCGCGGCGATCGGCGGCGCGGCATTGCTGGCTGCAGACAGCGCGATCGCGGAGCGACGAACTGCGCGCAGCGGCGCAGCCAATCGAGTTGGTCCGTACATCGAGACTCGTGACGGCACGCAGCTGTTCTACCGCGACTGGGGCACAGGCGCGCCGCTGGTCTTCATCAGCGGCTGGGCGCTGACGTCCGAGTCCTGGGCCTACCAGATGGCGCCGCTCTCCGAGAGCGGGCTGCGTTGCATTGCTTACGACCGTCGCGGTCACGGCCGCTCGAGCGATCCTGGTCGCGGCTTCGACTACGACACACTGGCCGACGATCTCGCCGCGGTGCTCGACGCTCTGGATCTCCAGAACGTCACGCTGGTGACGCATTCGATGGCGGGTGGCGAAGCCGTTCGTTACCTGTCGCGGTACGGTTCGAAGCGCGTCGCACGCGTGGCGCTGATCGGCGCAACGCTGCCGTTCCTGACGAAGACAGCCGACAATCCGGACGGCATCGATCCGGCAGTGTTCGAGAACGGTCGGCGCAACGTGCTGATGCGCGATTTCCCGAAGGCGCTGCGCGACAACCTGCGGCCGTTCGTGGTGCCGGAGACCTCGCAGGCGCTGCTCGACTGGATCGAGGGACTGATGCTGCAGTGTTCGATGAAGGCGCTCATCGACTGCAACAAAGCGCTGGCGGCAACCGACTTCCGCGCCGAAGTTGCGAAGATCAACGTGCCAACTCTGATCGTGCACGGCGACAAGGACGTGTCTGCGCCGCTGGCGCTCAGCGGCCGCAAGACAGCGGCGCTGTTACCGAACGCGATCGTGAAGATCTACGAAGGCGCACCGCACGGGTTGCTGTACACGCATACGGAGCGGCTGAATAAGGATTTGCAGGAGTTCGTGGCGACGTGATGCAGGTCGGGCTTCAGCCCGATCTACGCGGACAAATGCTGGATCAGCTGCTGAGCGAACTGCGTGCCGATGCCCGCTTCTTCGTGCTTGAAATAGACGAACACGTCGCTGGAGCCCGCGGTCTTCTCGCGAATGGTCTGCGCCCAACGCTCGATGTCCGGCGGCTGATAGCCTTCATCGCGCAAACGGAAATACGCGTAGCCCGCCGTGATCTCGACCGGCGTCGAAAAGCTCTCGCTGTCGGCGACGCAGAGCGCCAGGCCCTTGGCTCTCAGACGATCGAAGACATCGGCTTCCATCCAGGACTTGTGGCGGAACTCGAACGCTGCACAGAGCCCGTCCGGCAGCATCGCCAGGAAGCCGTCGAGCACTTCGAGGCTCATGCGCAGATACGGCGGCGTCTGAAACAAGATCGCGCCGAGCTTCGGACCGAGCGTGGCCGCAACTTCCAGGAAGTACTTCACGTCGTCGGCGCAGTCCCTGAGCCGCTTCTGGTGCGTGATCCGCTGCGGCGCCTTGAGCGTCAGCTTGAAACGCTCCGGCACCTGCGCGCTCCAGCCCTCCAGCAGCTTCGCATTGGGCATGCGATAGAACGTGTTGTTGATCTCGACCGTCGGAAAGCGCTCCGCGTAGTACGGCAGCATTTTCGCGGTCTGCATCTTTTCGGGGTAGAAGCTGCCGCGCCACTCCGGATAGGCGTAACCGGACGTGCCGACCCACAGGCCCATGTCAGCGGGTCTCGCTGTTCAGCAGACGGCGATACTGGCCGAGATGACGGATCGCGTGCTGCGGCTGACCGAGCGATTCGTAGAGCCGCGCGAGGTTGTAGTGGCCGTCGGCGAGCGCGGGATCTTCGCCCACCGCCGCCTGATAGGCCTCGAGCGCCGCCTGCGTGCGGCCCAGGTCTTCGAGCAGCACGCCGAGATTGAACATCAGCACCGAATCCGGACCGCAGTGCTCGAGCGCGCGGCGATAGACTTCCTCCGCCTCGCGCTTGTCGCGACGATCGTGCAGCAGCCGGCCCCAGTTGATCCATGCCGCAACGTTCTGGGGATCGAGCGCAACGGTCTGCTTGTACGCTTCGATCGCCGCGTCGCTGTCGCCGTTCTCTTCGAAATCGAGGCCGTCGTCGAACCAGTCCTCCGCATGCTTCGGCGGGGGCATGGCACCGCTGGTGTCGCTCTCTGCAGTGAAGTCTCTCTCCACCACGCGCAGCACGCCGTCTTCGACAGTCACATCGAGCCCGAGCACGTATTGGCCGCTGTCGACCTGGTATTGGCTGTTGCCGTCGCGCACGACGACGCGATCGCCGACTGCGCAGATGCTGAGCCCGGACAGGGGCATGGTCTGCGGCAGATGCTTGCGCAGGTCTTCGAGCGAGCGCCGGATGCGACGCCGCGAGACCTTCGCCTGGATGAGCGCGCGGGCTGCACGCAGCACGATGAGGTCCTGGAACGAAAAACGATATTCGCGGCGCGGCCCGCGCGTCGGCGTGACGAAGCCGACGTCTATGAGACCTCGAATGGTGCTGCGAGACAGCCGCAGGACTCGTTCGATGTCCCGCACGCTGTAAGTCTGCATCGGAAGCCCTGGCGAGGGTTACCGGCGACTGGCT